>NZ_JAZHCT010000030.1:0-67334 GCF_036541265.1 Paenibacillus sp. IITD108
CCATGGAGAGATACCCAAGTGGCTCAAGGGGACCCTCTGCTAAGGGGTTAGACTGCGTAAGTGGTGCGAGGGTTCGAATCCCTCTCTCTCCGCCATTATATACATATGGCAAGTAAGATCGTTCGTAACGGCCCGTTGGTCAAGGGGTTAAGACACCTCCCTTTCACGGAGGTAACAGGGGTTCGAATCCCCTACGGGTCACCATTCTTTTATTAACGCGGGATGGAGCAGCACGGTAGCTCGTCGGGCTCATAACCCGAAGGTCACAGGTTCAAATCCTGTTCCCGCAACCAAATTATTTTATACGCCGTTGTAGCTCAACTGGTAGAGCAACTGACTTGTAATCAGTAGGTTGGGGGTTCAAGTCCTCTCGACGGCACCATTTGCGGAAGTGGCTCAGCGGTAGAGCATCGCCTTGCCAAGGCGAGGGTCGCGGGTTCGATTCCCGTCTTCCGCTCCATATGTTTCGGGATGTAGCTCAGCTTGGTAGAGCACCTGGTTTGGGACCAGGGGGTCGCATGTTCAAATCGTGTCATCCCGACCAGTACAACGATTCAACTGTTATATTGACACAAGTCAATGTAACGGTTTTTTTGTTTTTGCGGACAATGATGACCGTTAGCGCTCATTTTTGCCAACTTTCACTTTCTAGCGGACAGAAATGTCCGTTAGCGGGAAAAAAGGCTAGAAATCCGACGGAATATTCTTCTAATGGTCATAAGTGTCCGCCTATGCAACAAAAAGACAGATTTTTTAGTTCTAACGGTCATGGATGACCGCATTGCAAATAGCGACGCCTCGTTTGCTCTTTACACATGATGAGGGCAAAGTTAGGTCGGCGATAGATGAACGGCTGCTGCTAATTTGAAGAAATTGTGAAGGCATAGTTGTCAGCCGCCTCAAAGATGTTTCAATTTGTTCAATGATCGTTCATAACGGTAATGATATTTGTAAATTGGTGTGGGCTATAATTTAATCATTACGATGAATGGATGGTTGCTAAAAATGAAGGAGTATATCCTTATGAGGCAAGAGTTGATTAGAGAAGCCGCCTTGTTTATTAAAGCTTGCTATAGTGAGCTTGAGAAGTGTGAACAGGAAATAGAGCAGCGTATTCAAGCTGTAACAGCGGAAATTCATGCAACAGGCAGCTATAGACACACGAAGGAAGAGCTGGAGTATGGCGCAAAAGCTGCATGGCGCAACAGTAATCGCTGTATCGGCAGGTTGTTTTGGGAAACTCTGCATATCTTTGATCAACGCGAGCTTAATACGGAAGAGGAAATTGCAGCAGCGCTTATTGCACATATTGAGTATGCTACAAATGAAGGCAGGATAAGACCGGCTATTTCGATTTTTGCAGCAGCGAGCAATAAGTATTTTGATTATCAAAGTCACGCAGAAGGAGCTTCAGCTGCAACAAGCTCTATAAACGAAGAGCATAGGAATGAAATTAGAATATGGAATCATCAGCTGCTTCGTTACGCTGGCTACGAAACAGAGGAAGGCGTAGTGGGCGATCCGGCATCTGCAGCTTTCACAAACGCTTGCTTGGAGCTTGGCTGGAAAGGCGAAGGCACAGCCTATGATTTGCTGCCGCTTGTCATTCAAATAAATAATGAAAAGCCGAAATGGTTTAATATCCCTAAGCAAGCAGTAAAAGAGGTATATATTGAGCATGCAGATTTTCCTGAGATAAATGAGCTGAATATGAAGTGGTATGCCGTTCCGATCGTGTCTGATATGCGTCTTACTATAGGAGGCATTGATTACACGGCAGCTCCTTTTAACGGCTGGTATATGGGGACAGAAATAGGCTCTAGAAATTTGGCTGATACATCACGCTATAATATGCTTGGCCAAGTTGCAGATGCTATGGGACTCGATTGCAAGCATGCCTCCTCCTTGTGGAAGGATCGGGCTTTGGTGGAGTTGAATGCAGCGGTACTGGATTCGTTTAAGCTGGCAGGCGTCACGATTGTCGACCATCATACTGCAGCGGCGCAGTTTATGCAATTTGAAAAAAAGGAAGCCAGCAAAGGCAGAGATGTAACAGGGCGCTGGTCATGGCTGATTCCGCCATTATCGCCGGCTACTACGCATATTTTTCATTCTTCCTACAACGATAATGAAATGAGCCCCAACTATTATTATCAGGATGCGCCCTACGATCAGTAGGTTTGCATAAAAATAAAGCTTCATACAAAATTTTAAAAAATAGCATGTAAAAGCTCCCTTTAGGAAATAGTAAACTAGATCTTGCAATTTGGTTTGCTTAAGGAAGGAGCACATGCATAATGAAGCGCAATTTTTTAATTGCCATTGCGATAACGATTGCAATCGCAAGCTTATGGAGCGGTGGAATACAGCTCACCGACGGGGCAGGAGCAGCGCCCAACGTCTTTCATTTTGGCTTTAAGAAAAGCGTGAACGGCAGTATACCATCTATCAGGGAAGAAGGCTTTGAGCCGATTATTAACAAGCACGGTGCTTTATTTGTCGGAGATACGAACAAAAAGGAGCTATTTTTAACCTTTGATAATGGGTATGAAAATGGTTATACGAGTAAAATCCTAGATGTGCTTAAGGAGAAAAGCGTTCCGGCAGCCTTTTTTATAACAGGGCACTATGTGAAGCAGCATGCTGATTTGGTAAAAAGAATGGCTGATGAGGGTCATATTGTAGGCAATCATTCTTGGACGCATCCCGATATGACGCAGCTTTCTGCAGGACAAATTAATACCGAGCTGCAAAAGGTTCAGGAACAGTCGCAGCCGCTGATCGGCAATCAGCAAATGAAATATTTACGGCCTCCGCGCGGCATATTTAATGATCATGTACTGGCAACGTCCAAGCAGCTTGGATATACGAATGTATTCTGGTCAATTGCGTATAAGGATTGGGATGTGAATGCGCAAAGAGGGGCTCAATATGCACATGATCAAGTCATTAAGCAGCTTCATCCGGGCGCAATTATGCTGCTGCATGCAGTGTCTTCTGACAATGCCGCAGCACTCGGCGGAATTATCGATGAGGCTCGCAAGCAAGGCTATGAGTTTAAAAGCTTGGACGATTTAATGTCGCGCGACAAAGTGGAGCCGACTGAATAATAAGTAAAACCATTAGTTTTCCTATAGTGCCGCAGGCCGTTGAATGACGGAAGGGCACACTTTAGGAGACTAATGGTTTTTTTGCTCATGTAACAGGATCTCTTTTTTTAAAAAATGACTTGAGCGCCTGATAAACCTCATTTTTTTCTTTAATAATATGATAAAGAAAGCGGTCATGCTGAATATGCTTGTAGGCGGACATAAGCGTGCTTGAGCGGTTGTATTGGTTCACTTCACCGTAGCCGAACATATTCGATCGTGCCAGCAGCTCGCCGATCAGCTTAACGCAGCGCTCATTGTCGCTCGTTAAATTGTCTCCATCAGAGAAGTGAAACGGATAAATGTTATAGGAGGAAGGCGGGTAGCGTTTGTCAATGATGTCGAGCGCTCTAATATAGGCTGAGGAGCATATCGTTCCGCCGCTTTCTCCGCGGTTGAAAAACTCATCTTCTGTAACCTCTTTTGCCTCAGTATGATGCGCGATAAATACAATTTCAACTTTCTCGTACTGCTTGCGCAAAAATCGGGTCATCCAAAAAAAGAAGCTGCGCGCAACATACTTTTCAAATGAGCCCATGGATCCTGATGTATCCATCATGGCGATAATGACAGCGTTGGAATGAGGCTTGACGATTTCCTCCCACGTTTTATAACGTAAATCATCAGGTGAAATACGATGAATGCCAGGCTGTCCTGCTCTGGCATTGCGCCGCATATTTTCGATAATCGTTCTTTTTTTATCAATATTGGACATAATCCCTTTTTTACGAATATCGTTGAACCTTATATCTGTCGTTTCAATTTCTTCTTTGTCCTTTTGCTTCAAAAACGGCAGCTCGAGCTCTTCGAAGAGCATGTTTTCCAGCTCAGCCAGTGATATTTCGGCTTCTAAAACATCCTCGCCCGGCTGATCGCCCGCCCCTTCTCCTTTACCGCCCTTTTTGCTCGCTTGCGGATCTACGCCAAGAACGTCGCCAACCTGGGACTCTCCGTCGCCTTGCCCTACATGCTTGTTTTTATTGAAGTTATATATAAAACGGTATTCATCCAAACTGCGAATCGGCACTTTAATGATTTGCTTGCCATCGGACATCACGATGTTTTCTTCTGATACAAGATCCGGCAAGTTTTGCTTGATGGCTTCTCTGACTTTTTGCTGATGACGTGCCTGATCCTGATATCCTTTGCGGTGCAACGACCAATCTTCCTGGGAAACAATGAATGTCCCATTGTTATTAGCTGTCATATCGTAAGTCCCTCCATTTCCTTCAGCATTGCCTGGCGGTCTACGCATTAGAACATAGCAAAGTGAATAGTATTTGACTGCTATTATTCAATATATTCAGCTTAATTAAGCTTATGTGAAAGAAATATAGGAGAGCGGTATTTGTACGGGCAGTCGATTATATTAACTCATTGCGCCGCTTTAACTTAATGAACAACAGAAATGCGGTCACCGAGCATAAAATAGCGCAAAGGCCGATAAATAAATAACCGGCTTGCAAACCGAGAACAAGGCCTGCATGAGCATCGTCATTGCTTCCAGCCAATTGCTTGGCCAAGTTTGTAATAAAGCCGATTAACAAATTGCCAACGACGCTCCAAATCCCCATCATCGTAACGGTAAAGGTAATGGCAGTTGCGCTGCTTGCTGCATAGCGCTTCGCCAGCAACGCCATGACAGTAGGATAGATAGGAGCTATGCCGATTCCTGCCAAAGCGAAAAGAAAAGCTCCAGACTCGCCAATGACAATTGCGGCAATTGTACAAATGCCTGAGCTGACAGCAAATAAAATAAGGGATAAAGTATAGCCGATTTTATCAGTTACAGCACCCAGCAGCAGACGCGCAAGCATAAAGCAGAAGAAAAAGGCGGACAGCATGCTTGAAGCGGCTTCCGTGCTCCAGCTATAAACCTTTTCCAAATAGTTGACCAGCCAGCCGCCTACGGCTAATTCGCTGATGACGCCGAAGGATAACAGCATGACTATAAGCCAGGCGATCGGATCTTTAATATAAGCAGAAAGAGGAATACGGCTTTCCTCGTCATGGCTGTCAGCCGGCATATTTGCCAATAGGGCAGGCAGCATCGGCAGTACGGATATAGCCAGCATAATAGCATACATGCCTCTCCAGCCTAGAATATGATCAAACATTGTGACTCCCATCAAGGAGGCAGCAATAAGAGGAGCGAACAGCGAGCTAAAGCCATAAAAGAAATGAGCGAGATTCATCATCATGCCGGTATTTTTCACAAAAATGCGGGCAGCCAGCAAAGCCAGCGCAATTTCCAACAGTCCATTGCCAACATATAATAAAAAATAAGCGGCAGACAACGAAGTATAGTTAGCTGCCAAATATATAAATATTCCGGACAATGCCATTGAACCAAATGAGAGCATTAGTGTCGGCTTTATTCCAATCCGGCGATCCAGCCAGCCGGCAAAGCTGCAGGCAAGCAAATAGCCGAGCGAATTAAAGGCGAGCAGCAGTCCAATCTGCATTTCATCCAGGTGTAAATCTGCCTGCATGCGCGGCAAGGCAGGCCCTTTAATATTTTCGGAAAAACCAAATATTAAGAAACCGCCAAATACTGCTGCAAGCAGTAATATATAATTTTTTGTCCATTTCGTTTTTGTTAAATTAGACAAGCTGCCGAACCTCCTTACGTCCTCTGATTTGATTGAAAATCATTTTACTTTCAATAATTTACCTGATGCTTTTTATTTGATAGCTTTTACAATATATTCTATTGTTATATTGTGCAATAGGTAGTTGTCGATTCTATGAGCTTATGGTCGAATGGTAGGATCGAGTGGTAAAATAGTAGACAGTATGCAAATACATAGTAGGATGTGAAGCCATGAAGTTTTTTCATACAGCGGACTGGCATCTGGGTAAGCTTGTGCAGGGCGTGTATATGACGGAGGACCAGCGGTATGTGCTGAGCCAACTTTTGCAGGCCATTGAAGAGGAGCGTCCTGATGCAGTCATTATTGCTGGCGACTTGTACGATCGGGCCGTGCCGCCTACAGAAGCGGTAGAGCTGCTGGATGAATGGATCGAGCATGTTGTCATACGCCTTCAAACACCGCTGCTTGCAATTAGCGGCAATCATGACAGCCCGGACCGGCTGAACTTTGGAACGCGGCTGATGGAGCAGCAGGGAATGTATCTTGCGGGCCAATTAAGAGCAGATCGGGAGCCTGTTAAACTGAAGGATGAATTCGGCGAGGTGCACGTCCATCTTATACCGTTTGCTGATCCGGCGCAGGTTAGACTTCAATATGAAGATGATTCTATTAGAAGCTACGATGATGCTATGCGCGCTATTACAGAGCGGATTGGCAGGACAATGGATAAAGGGGCAAGGCATATCGCTGTCGCCCATGCCTTTGTTACTCCGGCAGGAGATAAAGAAAGCAATACAAGCGATTCCGAGCGTCCGCTGGCGATTGGCGGAGCAGAGTATGTGAACGCTTCTTATTTTGATATTTTTGACTATACAGCGCTTGGGCATTTGCATAAAGCACATTTTGTCCGATCAGAAAATATTCGTTATGCGGGATCTCCCTTAAAATATTCGATTTCGGAGGAGCGGCATAACAAAGGCTATTATATCGTGGAAATGGATGCCGACGGCAGCTGCAAGGCAGAAAAGCGTGAGCTGCGCCCTTTGCGGGATATGCGCAGTGTCGTAGTTCCTATTGAAGAGCTTGAGCAGTTGGAGCGCAGTGACGACTATGTTTTTGCAACGCTGCTAAGTGATAATCCTATTTTGTTCCCAATGGAAAAGGTGCGGGCAATTTTCCCCAATGCGATGCATGTGGAGCGCAGAAATGCGACCGAAGCTGTTAAAGGAGCGGATGGAGCAATCGGATTGGACGGGCACCCTTCTGTGAGGAGAGCAGCCGACCCTGTTCAGCTTTTTTCTGCTTTTTATAATGAGGTAAAAGGAATGCCGCTGTCGGAGAGCAAACTGCAAAGATTCGCCGCTGCCTTTCAATCGCTTTTAAGAGAGGAGAGTGAGCGATGAGACCGCTTCGTTTAACGATGACCGCATTTGGCCCTTACCGCGCATCCGAGACGATTGATTTCGAGCTGATGAATGAGCACCGCTTGTTTGTTATATCAGGTAATACAGGGGCTGGCAAAACGACGATATTTGATGCGATTTGCTTTGCGCTCTATGGTGCGGCCAGCGGAGAAGACCGTGCGGATTTTCGCATGCTGCGCAGCCAATTCGCAGACGAGGATACGCATACGGCTATAGAGCTGGATTTTGCGATTGGTGCAAAAAGCTACCGTGTGCTCCGCCAGATGAAGCACCGCAAGGGGGCAAACAAGAGCGAGACAGGCGATAAGAATGAGCTGTATGAGCTGCAGGATGGCGATGCCGTGCCGGCTGTTGACCGGTTTATGGCAACCGAGGTTAATGCAAAGCTGCAGCAAATAATCGGATTAACAAGAGAGCAATTTATTCAGATTGTTATGCTGCCTCAGGGGGAATTTCGCAAGCTGCTGACCTCGGATACAGATAATAAGGAAGAAATTTTGCGTAAAATTTTTCAAACGGAGCTGTACGACCGCTTGGAGGGCAAATTCCAGCAGCAGCATCGGCAGCTGCTGGAGGAGCTGCGTGAATATCGCGCCAGCATGAATGCACTAATGAAGCAGGCGCAGGAAGCGATGCCGTGCAGAGAGGAAAGCGAGTTTGCCAAGCTTGCGCAGCAGGAGCAAATCTCAGCTGCACAATTTGCGGGTGCACTGCAGCAAGAGGCGGCACATTATTACAGCTCTGCGACGATAGCAGCACAGCAAAAGCAAGAGCAGGCTGGCAAGCTGGAGCAGAAGCGCGGGGAGCGCAGCATGGCCGAGCAGTTAAATAAAAAGCATGATGATTATTTGGCCAAAACGGAGCTGCAGGAACAGCTGCTGGCAAAGCAGCCGCAATTTCAGGAGCTCGAGGAGAAGCTAGAGCAGGCTCGCAAAGCAAGCGCGATCGCTCCATATGCTGAGCAAAGGCTGCGTGCTAAGCAGGCAGCGGCGCTAAGTAATGAGCGGCTGCAAGAGCGGCAGGCAAGCCTGGCGGCTGCGGGTAAGGAAGCTGCGGCCGCGGAGAGCGTCTATGAGCAGGAGCTGCAGCATGAGGCCAGCCGCAAGGAAGCTGAGCGTGAGCTGCAGCGGCTGGAGGAGCTGGCGCCTGCTGTGAAGGCGCTGACTGTTCAGGAAGCGACGATCAGGCAGCTCTTGCGCGAGGAGCAGGCTCTGGACAGCCAGCTGCAAAAGCATGTAAGCGAGCAAGCGGAGCTGCTGCAGCAGCGTGAGAATCTGCGTGCTGCGCTGCAAGCAGGGGAGCACGCAGCCGAGCAAGCCCCTGCGGCTAAGCAGAGGCTTGATGAGGTAACTAGGCTGGGCAAGCAAATCTCGAAGCTGCTCGAGCATTTGCAGGAGATCAGTGCTGTTAGCAGCCAAGCACAAGAGCTCGCTGTCAGCCTTGAGCAGGCTCGTATGAGCTGCGCTCAGCTGGAGCAGCGCTGGATCGAAGGGCAGGCGGGGCTGCTTGCCGCGCATTTGCATGACGGAAGCCCGTGCCCGGTATGCGGAAGCAGCACTCACCCTGCCAAAACCGAAGCCGGGCAAGATATACCTTCGCGAGAGCAGCTGCAGAGTGCCAAGGAGCAGCTGTCAGCGCTGGAGCGGCAAGTGGAGGCAGCTCGAGCTAAAGCAGAAGCGGCGTTTGCGGCGAGCCAAGCCTATGAGCAGGAGCTTATTGAATCGGAGCTGGAGGCTGATGCAGCGGCTGGAGTCGCTGCGGCAGCAGAATTAAAGCTTGATACGGCGCTCTTGCACAGTCCGGACCTGCTGGGACAGACACAGCAGCAATTCGCCGAGCGGCAGCTAATGCTGCGACAGCAATGGAAAGCTTGCAAGGAAGAGCATGATCGTCTGGCGGCATTGGCGGAGCAATGGAAGCAGCAGCGCAGGCTAGCTGAGCAGCTTGAACAGCAGCTGCAGCAATTGGACGCGAGCAAGCAGCTGCAGCAGGAGCAGCTGAAGGAAAAGTCGGTGAAGCGTGCGGCTCAGGAAGCGCTGCTTAATAAGGAGCTGGAGCGCATACCCGCTCACTTGCGGGAGTATGGGCAGCTTGAGCGGCGGCTGGCTGAGCAATCGCGCCTGGTTGAGTCTCAGCAGCAGCGCTGGAGACAGGCGCAGGAGGCGAAGCAGGCTGCCGCTACCAAGCTTGCTGCGGCAACGGCATATGCAGAGCAGGCGGAGCGTGAGCGCAAGGAAGCGCAGCAGCAGGCGGCGGAGGCAATGGACCGCATGCTGCAGGAGCTGCTGCAAGCAGGCTTTCAAAGCGAGGAGCATTACTTAAGCGCGCTAATGCCTGCGGATGCGCTGCAAGCAGCACAGGCCGATTTGGAGCAGTATAAATCTTCTATAGCGGTCATTAAAGAACAGCTGACTATGCTTAAGGCTGAGCTGGAGGGCAAGCCTAGAATTGAGCTTGCTGAGCTGGATGAGCAAATACGCGGGCTGCATGCAAAATATGAAGCTTTGATCGAACAGGAGCAGTCGGCAGCGCTGTATGCGAGAGAAGCGGAAAGGCTGTCAAATACGATAGCGGACATGCAGCAGAAAATGAAGCAGCAGGAGCAGGAGCTGGAGGAAGTAGCAGATATTTATGCAATGCTTAAAGGCGATAATGCTCTGAAAATTTCATTTGAGCGCTATATTCTTATTGAGTTTCTTGAGCAAATATTAATGCTCGCCAACGAGCGGCTGAAGAAGCTCTCGAACGGGCAATTTGAGCTGCAGCGCAGCGACAGGCTGGAAACAAGAGGCAAGCAAAGCGGTCTTGGACTTGATGTGTATGACGCCTATACCGGTCAAAACCGCGACGTTAAATCGATGTCCGGCGGTGAGAAGTTTAACGCCTCCTTATGCCTGGCATTGGGCATGGCCGATGTTATCCAAGCTAATAAAGGCGGCATAACGATTGAGATGATGCTTATTGACGAGGGCTTCGGATCATTGGATGAAGAAGCGCTGCATAAAGCGATAGGCGCTTTGGTAGATTTGCAGAAAGCAGGCAGAATGATCGGGGTAATCTCTCATGTGCAGGAGGTTAAAGAAGCATTCCCGGCCTGTATTGAGGTTTTTAAAACAAGAGAGGGATACAGCAGAACTAAGGTATTGTTAAAAATGTAAGAGGAACTTTAGCAGTATTCATAGAATTTAAGCAGAACAGGAAGAAAATGCAGAACAGGAAGAAAATGCAGAACATGCAGAACATGCAGAACATGCAGTGAAAGCAAGCATAATTTACGAAAAAAGCCTGAAGCATTCCGCTGGGTCAGTACCAGATGAACGAAAAAAGCCTGAAGCATTCCGCTGGTCAGTACCAGATGAACGAAAAAAGCCTGAAGCATTCCGCTGGCCAGTACCAGATTAACGAAAAAAGCCTGAAGCATTCCGCTGGTCAGTACCAGATGAACGAAAAAAAGCCTGAAGCATTCCGCTGGCCAGTACCAGATGAACGAAAAAAGCCTGAAGCATTCCGCTGGCCAGTACCAGATGAACAAAAAAGCCTGAAGCATTCCGCTGGTCAGTACCAGATGAACGAAAAAAGCCTGAAGCATTTCGCTGGTCAGTACCAGATGAACGAAAAAAGCCTGAAGCATTCCGCTGGTCAGTACCAGATGAACGCTTCAGGCCTGTGGCGAATATATCCACCCGGCTCAACAGTTGCCAGAGTTGCTCATTCGCTTTAAAAACTGATTTACAAACTCTAACGGTTGCCAAAGTCGCTAATCCGCCTTAAAAAACGATTTATAACTCTAACGGTTCCAGGAGAGCTTAATTACTTAAAATCAAGCGAAATGAGTAAAATGTCCACAGATAAGGCTGATGACAACCGTTAAAATTTAAAAACGGCTGTTTTTGAGTATTTAACGCTTCCTACAACCGTTACAGTCCGCCCGTCGTAAAAACGACCCAAGTGCTGATCGTGTTCGCTTCCTTTCGCTTCCTTTTGCTTCATGAGATGCGAAAGCAGCTAAATTCCGGCAGCGCCTAAAACAAGGCCAAGAATAAAGAGTCCTACTGTTCCAACTAATACAAGGCCATTGAATATAACGCCTAGCAATCCAAACGTTTTCTTCTTGTTTTTGGAAGAAAGCGCGATAATGCCTAGTATGACACCGATAAAGGAAAGGACAATCGAGCCAATCGTTACTACAAATGCGCCGATAATAGACATCATCGCTTCACCAAGTTTTGATTCCATTAACTCGTTATTCACATAAGCTTCTGGATTCTCTGAGTAGAACTTCAGCTCGTTCATAAGCTGCTCGTCAGACACAATATCAGAGACAACGGCTGCTCCAAGTATAATGGTGATGATTATGCCAATAATTGCTAGTATCGAAATAATAAACGAAGCGATGCCTAGCTTAGAATGCGGAAATTGTGTTTTATCCACAGGCGGCAAATCTGAGAACCCGCCAGGCTGCTGCTGGTAGGATGGATTGTGCCCGCCGTATCCAGGCTGCTGCTGGTAGGTATTATTTTGCTGGCCATAAGAAGGCTGCTGATTGTCATACCCTGTACCGTCTGAAGGCTGATTGTTGTTATTTGATCCATTCGACTGCTGATCCGTCATTCTTGCACATCTCCCTCGTAATTAATCTCTGTTGATTATACACATAAATGGAAGGAAAGAAAACAAATGAACAGTAAATATTTAACAATAGGCGCGATTAGTGCCGCACTTGCGATAGCTTTAGGCGCTTTTGGCGCACATGGACTGGAAGATAAGCTATCAGACCATTATTTGGCTGTATTTGAAACCGGAGTCCGTTACCATATGTATAGCTCACTGGGACTTATGCTGATCGGTTTGCTTAGCCAGGCGATCGGCAGAAGCAAAGCGATTGTCAACGGCTTCAGATTCGTGTTTATTGGTATGATTATATTCAGCGGCAGCTTGTATATTCTATCCACAACCGGATTTTCCAAGCTGGGCATGATTACGCCAATCGGCGGGGTTGCTATGATAGCAGGCTGGATTTGTATTGCTGCAGCAGCAGCAAATAAAAATAAAAAGCAGTAAATAGCAATAAAGTTTCGACAAATACGAACAATTTTCTGTATAAGTACTGTAAACACCGTCTCAACTAGTAAATTTTTCTATGCCCAAATGTCGATTTAGGCTATAATAAGTCTGACTGCTCTTAATTTTAGGACATCAAAATCGATGGTGGGAGGGAGTTACTGTGTGACGAACAATTGGAAGCATTATTTGATTACCAGGCTACGACGTCTGCAGCAACTGCCCATTAATGAAAGCTGGCTAGCCAAATTGATTGTAGCCATGTTGGCTGTTGTTTGGGCAGTTATAACGATTATGCTGGTTTCAAGCACATTGTATAAAGTGGTAATGATAGGCACAGCAATTATTTTATTAATTGCCGCTGCTATCGTATTTACGAAAGCCTCCAAGCACAGCGATTATAAGAACGATCAGGCAGCTGTTGTGGCCGCAATGATTCGGTCCGAGGCTGTTCCGCTAGTTATACTTGATCAAAGCTTTACGATTGTGGAGACGAACGAATCTGCAGATTATGTGTTAGGATTTCCGCATGAAGAAAATATTGGAAGCTATTTCTTTAATCGGGTCGATGCAGGCAGCAAGGCTGCCTTTCAACAGCTCGTAGATCAAGCGCTGCAAAGCGGAGAGGCAACCAAGCAAAATATGACGATTACGCATCGTACCGGCTTTCCTCTCGAGCTGCAAATCGTATGCTCTCCGGTGCTGAAGGAGGAAGCGCATTCAGGCGTTATTATCGTTATGCATGATATGAGCGACCGTAAGCGGAATGTTGAGCGAATCCGGTATATGGCCTACTATGACGATATGACCGGCTTGCCTAATCGCACCTTGTTCCAGATCAGGCTGGCTGAGCTGCTGGCGGCAGCACGCGAGGAAGAAAGCATGCTGGGCATCTGCTACTTGGATTTGGATCGATTTAAGCTCGTTAACGCGTCGTTTGGACGGGAATTTGGCGATATGCTGCTGCTTCAAGTAGCAGAAAGACTGCATCGCGACTTGCAGGATCAGCATTTTGTCGCGCGCATGGAAGGCGATGAGTTTGCTATTATTTTTACGCAGATAGATTCGGAGCTGCAGCTGCTGGAAAGGTCGCGCGAGCTGCTTAAGGTGATTGAGAGCCCCTACGATCTCAAAGGCTTTCCGCTCCATATAACGGCAAGCATCGGCGTTGTTTCAAGCAGTATGAATGAGGATGACGGATATTCGCTGTTCAAAAAGGCAGACATGGCGCTTGCCAAGGTGAAGGAAAGCGGCAAGAACGGCTGTATGCTCTATTCAGAAGGCTGGAACAATTCCTCATTAGAGCATTTGACCCTGCAGCATGAGCTGTATCATGCCATTCAGCGCGAAGAATTTGTTCTTCATTATCAGCCCCAGTATGATCTAACGAGCGGCAATATTGTCGGAATTGAGGCGCTTATTCGCTGGAACCATCCAGAGCGCGGTCTGCTGTCCCCTGGATTATTTATTCCGTTTGCAGAAGAGAGCGGTATGATCATTCCAATTGGAAATTGGGTGTTATACGAGGCCTGCCGCCAAAACAAGCTTTGGCAGGATCAAGGCTTGGCCAAGGTGCCTATATCCGTCAATTTGTCTATCAGACAGTTTGCGCAAGATGATTTAGCCAATAGCATTGCTAATGTGTTGAAGGAAACGGGACTTTCACCGAAGTACTTGAACTTGGAAATTACAGAGTCGATGACGACCGATGTTGGTCATATTACCCGATGCCTGCTTGCAATTACTAGCCTTGGCGTTGGCATCAGCGTGGATGACTTTGGTACAGGCTACAGCTCATTCCACTATCTCAAAAACTTTCCGATTGATCGTTTGAAGATTGATCGTTCTTTTGTAAGGGATATTAAACAAGATCCTAGCGATGCAGAAATCGTAGCCGCCATTATAGCAATGGCTCATAATTTGAATATTCAAGTTATTGCTGAAGGCGTAGAGACGCAAGAGCAAATCGAATTTTTAAAGAAGCATAATTGCGATGAGATTCAAGGCTTTTTCTGGAGTCCGCCAATTAATAGCGACAGAATGGAGCAATTGTTGATAGCATAATACTTGAGCAGTATTTTTAAATAACGGAATGGGCGAAGGCTATAGAGCTGCGCCCATTTTTTTTTTGAAAATATACGAAAGTATAAGTTTTTTTATCTTATACTTGTTCTAAAATTTCATTGGTAAACGCGCTCGTCCAAAGGATGGCGGAGCCGTTTATCCTTAGCTATTTTCGCTAAACAATATCTTCAATTTCGTAATGGTGGAAGGTGTAAACCTGCTTTTCATCAACATGATAAACAGTAATCAGCTGCTGCTCCTGGTCCATTCTAATAATGCGGCAAGGAATGCTTTTTTTAATGCCAAGACCTTTATTTATGAAAAGCCGAACAAGAGTATTATTGCTCATAAACAGCTGGACCTTTTGTAAAACGTCATTCGGGATTTGCGGGTCTGCTGCGGCTGGGGAAACCGGTTCCGCTGGAGCAGAGTTAATGTCAGGTAATGATGAAGCCGGATCAGCAGGTTGTACAGGAACAGCATGAATCGTGGCCGGAATAGATTTCTTCTGGTCTATAAGCTTACCTAATTGAACACCGGATAAAATGCGGTAGTCCAAAAATTCCCCCTGGTTCATTCCATGTATAAGCTTCTCTAAAGCAGCGGCATGATGAACATCTTCAATTAATACTTCAAGATTGAAGATAAACGACGATTTCTCTTGAGCTGTTTGCTGCGAATTCATATAGAAATTCCCCTCACAATCATAAAAATTAACTGCCCTTAGTACTATAACATTTTTTTAAATAATCTTATATACCTATGGCTGGTTTTGAAGATCATTGGTTCTTTATACCTATATATACAATTGTCTAATCGCTTCAAAAAGACGGCGCATATAATAATAGTACGAAAAAAATTCAATGGTGCTGTCAAAGGAGGTGCAAAAGCGATGGTACGAATTGTACCTTTATCTCTGTCAGACGGTCAAACGGTTATAGGTGTTGAGGTGCTTCTGCCGCGAACTACTTTGCTTTCAATCTCAACGGATCGAGGATATATTATGTGCGGGGCGCTTGATGTGGCGCTGCTTAATGAAAAATTGAGGGAAAGGGGAATCGTTGCAGGCCGCGCTGTTGGTGTCCGCACCTTGGAGCAGCTGCTTGACGCGCCCCTGGAATCTGTTACTTATGCAGCAGAGCAGTTAGGCATTGTAACGGGTATGAAGGGCTATGAAGCATTAAAGCTGATGCTGTAGTCAACATTAAACAGCTTCGCTGTCTCCCAAAGCGGATAGCAAAGCCCCGGAAGACATGCTTACAAGCAGATGTTCTTGCGGGGCTTCACTTATTTCACCAATAATTACCGTTTATCCTTATTCAAAAAGCTTGCGCAAATTTTGATCATAAGGAGCTTGCACAATGCCTTTTTCGGTAATAATCGCTGTTACATACTCATGAGGTGTAACGTCAAAGGCAGGGTTGTAAACTTTAATGTCTTTAGGCGCAGTCCGCTTGCCGAAGCCTTCTGTAATTTCCTCGTCATTGCGCTCCTCGATTGGAATTTCCGCTCCTGTCGGAGTTTCCAGATCAATGGTGGACATTGGACATGCAACATAAAAAGGTATGCCATGAGCTTTGGCCAGAACAGCTACGCTGTACGTGCCAATTTTGTTGGCTACGTCGCCATTGGCCGCTACACGGTCCGTACCGACGATAACCGCATCAACCCAGCCTTTGGACATGACCATGCCAGCCATATTGTCGCAAATCAATGTAACGTCAACGCCAGCTTGCTGCAGCTCAAACGCTGTCAGTCTTGCACCCTGCAGTACCGGACGCGTCTCGTCAGCGTAAACGCGAAGTGTAATGCCTTGCTCCAGCGCCAAATAAAAAGGCGCCAGCGCAGTGCCGTATTTGGCGGTTGCCAATCCGCCTGCGTTGCAGTGGGTAAGCACTCCCATGCCGTCCTTGAACAGCGAAAGGGCATGCTCTCCGATCGAACGGTTCGTCTCTTCATCTTCCTTATGAATGGCGATTGCTTCTTGTTCCAGCTTATCCTTGGCCTGTTCAAGTGCAACACCTTGTTCAGCAAAAGATTTGGCCGCAGCTTTCATGCGATCCAGCGCCCAGAACAGATTAACCGCAGTTGGACGCGACGTTGCAAGATATTCGGCCTCGCGAATGACGGACTCCAGCCACTCTTCGAGTGTGGCAGCATTGCGGCTGCCGAAAACGACGCCATAAGCCGCCGCGATTCCAATCGCAGGCGCTCCCCTTACTTTAAGATGACGAATCGCTTCCCATACCTCCACAGGCGTGGTAAGCGGCAAATAAACGATATCTTCAGGCAGCAGACGCTGATCTAACAGTTGTAAATGATCACTTTTCCAGATGAGTGATTGTAAAGCTTCTTGCTTTTGTGACATATTTCATAATCTTCCTTTCTAAATATCAATAAGACGACAAACGTGTCGGAATTATATTTATTAGTATAAAGGATAGGACTGTTGTTTGTACATGGAATAGCTTAGCCAGCTGCATTTGAATGATGCAAAATTCGCTTGTATTCGTCAAGGGGATACAGCAAAAGGGATAGCTCCATTGATAATTATTCTAAACTATATTAGAATGATTATTGAGAATCAGTGAGAATCACCCGACTATCAATTCTTAGAGGATCAAATATTTCATGATTAACTCTGGAATTTGAATAATACCAACCATGGAGGGATCAGTATATTATGGCAACGCATTTTGTCATCGATGGGCTAAAAGCTGAAATCGAAGGAAAAGAAATTTTGAAGGGCATTAACCTTGAAATAAAAGGTGGAGAAATTCACGCGATCATGGGCCCTAACGGAACTGGTAAAAGTACGCTGGCTTCCGCATTGATGGGACACCCAAAATACGAAGTAACGGCTGGAACTGCTTTGCTGAACGGCGAAGATGTACTGGAGATGGGCGTTGACGAGCGCGCGCTTGCAGGCATGTTCCTTGCTATGCAGTATCCAAGTGAAATTTCGGGCGTTACGAACTCTGATTTCTTGCGCAGCGCTATTAACGCTCGCCGCGGTGAAGGAAATGAAATTTCCTTGATCAAATTTATCCGCCAGCTTGAAGGTGAAATGAAGGGCCTTGAAATGAACCCTGAATTTGCGCATCGCTATTTGAACGAAGGCTTCTCCGGAGGCGAGAAGAAACGCAACGAAATCTTGCAAATGAAAATGCTTGATCCAAAAATCGCAATTTTGGATGAAATCGACTCCGGTCTTGATATCGATGCGCTTCGTATCGTAGCAAGCGGCGTGAACGAAATGCGCTCTGAGGATCGCGGCTTCCTTATTATTACGCACTACCAGCGTTTGCTTGACTACATTACTCCTGACTTTGTTCACGTAATGATGCAAGGCCGCATCGTTAAATCCGGCGGTCCTGAGCTTGCTCATCGTCTTGAAAAGGACGGCTACGACTGGGTGAAGGAAGAGCTTGGGATTGTAGATGAGACAGTAGGTAAAGAATAAATCGGAGAAGGAGGCAATTCGAATGAGTACACAACTATCTGCTCCGATTAATCGCCAATCGGCAGAGGCGCTGGCTCGCGGCAATAAGGAGCCGGACTGGCTGGTACAACTGCGCGGAGACGCGGCTGAGCTTATCAGCACGCTTGCTTGGCCAAAGCCGGAGAAGATGAATATAGAGCGTTGGGAGCTGTCTGCAGTTGGCAGCTATCAAACATCTGAGGCTGTTTCTGCTGTTTCTGCTTTGCCAGAGCAAATTCGCGGCATGATTTCGGAGAAAAATAAAAATGTTATCGTTCAGCGCAATTCCACCAATGTATTTAAGGAATTGTCAGCTGACCTTGCCAATAAGGGTGTAATTTTTACGGATTTGGAAACTGCAGTGAAGGAGCATGGCGATCTTGTGAAGCCATATTTGTTCCAAGCAGTTGCCAAGGATGAGAATAAATTTACAGCATTGCAGGCTGCAACCTGGAACGGCGGCGTATTCCTATACGTGCCACGCAATGTTGAAGTAGAGGTGCCGCTTCAAGCGGTGCTATATAACGATAACGCCGAAGCTGCATTTGCCCCTCATATTATTGTAGTGGCAGAAGCGAACAGCCGTGTAACTTATGTTGACACTGTTTTGTCAGAAGGTGCGGCAAACGAGTCGGCATTCGTACACCCGTCTATCGTTGAAATTTATGCGAAACCAGGCTCGCTTGTCCGTTTCTCATCCATTCGTTCCATGGGAGCTGCCGGTGTAGATCTAAGCTATCGCCGTGCAATCGCAGAAGACGACGCGCGCGTAGAATGGATAATCGGTGATTTGAATGACGGCAACACTTTGTCGGAGACCAAAACGATTATGAAAGGCCGCGGATCGACTTCTGATACGAAAGTGATCAGCATCGGGAAAGATTCGCAGAAGATGAGCATTACAGCTCATGCCGTACATTTCGGAAAACATTCCGACAGCAATATGATTATCAGAGCCGTTATGAAGGATTCCGCTTCAGCGATTATTAACGGCATCACCAAAATTGAACATGGCGCTACAAAAGCGAACGGCGTTCAAACAGAGCGTGTGCTTATGCTAAGCCCGAAAGCCCGCGGAGACGCCAATCCGATTCTGCTTATTGATGAGGATGACGTTACTGCAGGCCATGCGGCAAGCGCAGGCCAGGTAAATCCTGAGCAGGTATACTACCTCATGTCTCGCGGTATTTCCAAACAGCAGGCTGAGAAGCTTATCATTAACGGCTTCCTTGCTCCAGAAGTAGCCGAGATCGCTGTAGAAGCAGTTCGTCAGCAGCTTGTGCGCTTGCTCGAAAGGAAGCTAGAAAGATGAACATAAATGCGATACGGGAACAATTTCCGATATTGCATCAAGAGGTAAACGGGCACCCGCTCGTCTACTTGGATAGCGCGGCGTCTTCTCAGAAGCCGCGTTCCGTCATTGATGCGGTTAGACGATACTACGAGCAGGATCATGCGAACGTTCATCGCGGCGTTCATACCCTAGGTTCTCGAGCGACTGACGCTTATGAAGGGGCGCGAGCGAAGGTAGCTGCTTTTCTAAATGCGAGCGAGCCAGAGGAAATTATTTTTACTCGCGGCACGACAACGGCGCTTAATTTGGTTGCTTCCAGCTATGCCAGGGCAAACTGTAAGGAAGGCGATGAGATCGTGCTCACGGCAGTCGAGCACCATAGCAATCTAATTCCATGGCAGCAGGCCGCGAAAGCAACCGGTGCAGTGCTTAAATATATTCCGCTTCAGCCAGACGGCACGTTCACGCTGGAGGATGCAGAACAAACGATTACAGATCGCACCAAAGTTGTTGCGATTGCATATATGTCCAACGTGCTTGGCACGATTAATCCGATAAAAAAATTAGCGGAAATGGCACATCGCAAAGGTGCGGTAATTGTAGTTGACGGCGCGCAAAGCTCCCCACATATGAGGGTGGATGTCAGAGAGCTTGATGTTGATTTTTATGCTTTATCCGGGCATAAAATGTGCGGGCCTACCGGCATAGGCGCTTTGTACGGCAAAAAATCATTGCTTTCAAACATGGAGCCGATTGAATTCGGCGGCGAAATGATCGACTTTGTCGATCTGTATGAATCAACCTGGAAGGATATTCCTTACCGCTTTGAAGGCGGAACGCCTATAATAGCAGGAGCTGTCGGTCTTGGAGCAGCTGTTGATTTTCTTGAAAGCATTGGTCTGGACGAAATTGATCGGCATGTTACAAAATTAGCTCAATATGCTTATGATAAGCTATCTGCAATAGATGGCCTTGAAATCTATGGACCGAAACAAAATCGAGTGGGGCTTGTTACGTTTAATCTGGACGATGTTCATCCCCATGACGTAGCGACTGTGCTTGATTCCAAAGGTATTGCAATTCGAGCTGGACATCATTGCTGCCAGCCGTTAATGCGATTTTTCAATGTTTCCTCCACTGCGAGAGCAAGCTTTTATTTGTACAATACCGAAGAGGAGATTGATCGGTTAGCCGACGCTTTAATTCAAACAAAGGAGTTCTTCGGTCATGCAATTGGATGATTTATATCGCAGAGTTATAATGGACCATTACAAAAACCCACGGAATCGCGGCGAAATGAATGAAGAGGTCGTCACGATTAATCTGAATAATCCTACATGCGGCGATAGAATTTCTCTTCAGCTGCAAGTAGAGGACGGAATCGTAACAAATGCGAAGTTTACTGGCGAGGGCTGCTCGATCAGTATGAGCTCTGCATCGATGATGACAGAAGCGATCAAGGGCAGGTCCTGCGAGCAAGCATTGGACATGGCTAACCGCTTCTCATCCTTGATGAAAGGCGAAGCTGTAGAGTTCGAGGAAAACGAAGATCTTGAAGCTTTGTCTGGCGTTAATAAATTTCCTGCAAGAATTAAATGCGCGACACTGGCATGGAATGCACTTCGCAAAGGAATCGAAGAGAAGGGCTAGCAGGGATAATCCGCTAATCGTTCGGCCAGGTAGTTACTATAAAAGAGGAGTGTGATTCAAATGGCAAAGACAATGCCGGAAATGGAAGAGTACAAGTATGGTTTCCGCGATGAGCATAAATCTATTTTCCAATCAGGAAAAGGCTTGACGGAAGAAATCGTACGTACAATTTCCGAAATGAAAAATGAGCCTGAGTGGATGCTTGAGTTCCGTTTGAAATCATTGGAGCAGTTCAACAAAATGCCGATGCCGCGTTGGGGCGGCGACCTTGACGGGCTTGATTTTGATGACATTCAATATTATGTAAAGCCATCTGAGAAGCAAGGGAAAACGTGGGAAGAAGTTCCTTCAGAAATTAAAGAAACCTTCGATAAGCTGGGAATTCCGGAAGCGGAGCAAAAGTTCCTTGCAGGGGTATCCGCCCAGTACGAATCTGAGGTTGTATATCACAGCATGCAGGAGGATTTGGAGAAGCAAGGGGTTATCTTTACAGATACAGATACTGCCCTTCGCGAGCATCCTGAACTGCTTAAAGAATATTTTGGTACAATTATTCCTCCAAACGACAATAAATTTGCAGCGCTTAATAGCGCGGTTTGGTCCGGCGGCAGCTTTATTTACGTACCAAAAGGTGTTAAGTGCGAAATTCCTCTTCAAGCTTATTTCCGTATTAACTCGGAAAATATGGGTCAATTTGAACGTACGCTTATTATTGCGGATGAGGACAGCTCTGTTCACTACGTAGAGGGTTGTACTGCTCCAGTGTACAGCACGAACTCGCTTCATAGCGCTGTTGTTGAAATTTTGTGCAAAAAGAACGCTCGCGTTCGTTACACAACGATTCAGAACTGGGCGCCTAACATTTATAACCTTGTTACGAAGCGTGCTGTTGCCGATGAGAATGCAACGATGGAATGGATCGATGGCAACATCGGCTCCAAGCTGACGATGAAATATCCAGCGGTTGTATTGCGGGGACGCGGTGCAAAAGGTATGGTTCTGTCGATTGCGGTTGCGGGCAAAGGCCAGCACCAGGATTCCGGTGCCAAAATGACGCATCTAGCGCCAGATACAAGCTCTACAATTGTATCCAAGTCGATCAGTAAGCATGGCGGTAAAGTAACTTATCGCGGCCTAGCATCCTTCGGACGCAATTCCGATGGCGCGAAGTCTAACGTGAAGTGCGATACGCTAATTCTTGACAATGAATCTACTTCTGATACAATTCCGTATAACGAAATCTTCAACGATAACATTACACTAGAGCATGAAGCGACAGTGTCCAATGTATCCGAGGATCAATTGTTCTATCTGATGAGCCGCGGCCTAAGTGAAGACGAGGCTACTCAGATGATCGTAATGGGCTTTATCGAGCCGTTTACAAAAGAATTGCCAATGGAATATGCCGTTGAGATGAATCGTCTTATCAAGTTCGAGATGGAAGGCTCTATCGGTTAACAAATAATTCCTGCCAAGTAATATGCTGCATAATCCGTGGTTGAACTCGGACATAGCATAGAGCTTGGCAGGTTTTTTTAAATATAAGAAAGTATAAGTTTTTGTAACCTTATATCTGTTCTTATATTTCATCGGCAAACGCGCCTGTCCAAAGAACGGCGGGGATTGTTCGATCACATTACATAGTTGAAAACCTGGCTGACGGCCTGCTCGCCAACATCCTCCCATTTGGTTTTGTTAGCAATTTGCCCGTCTGTATCGAGCGGGTCCTGGAATTGATTTAAGCCGACAGCACTTGCAAGTGAATTGGCATCTGTGTCTAGCCCTATATTAACAACATGTTTTACGACATATGGCGTTTGGAACATAATATAGGCATCCGGGTTATCCAGTTCTCCTTCCAAAACAGTGAAAGGCAATCTCAAATAAATAGTTTCCCCGGCTTCCCTCCATAAAATAGAATCAAAAAAGCCTTGTTTATAATCCCAATTTCCGCCCAAGCAATAGCCGTGCTTTTCAAGATCGCTTTGAATATTGCCAAAGTAAGCCCGTTTGCCCTCAAGGCCAGTTTGCAGTTTAATCATGCGAAAACCTCCATATCATCGAAATGGTTAGATATGAGGTATTTTCTCCTGAATCAGGCAAATCATACTGAACGGAATAAATAATGCATTTGCGTTTGCGCTAGGTTAGAATTTGTTCAGAATGGTGACAGTCATCCAATCAAAGGCTTCATGCTTGTCATATATATAGGTGAAGGCTATGTAACGCTGTTTCATCTAAAACAAGCATTACGCGAAAGGGAGCTGATTAGGATGAGTACAGAAAGCTATGCAGGTACGCCTCAGCTGATCATAGATCCTGGCCATGGCGGGACGGACAGCGGGGCTGTTGGCAATGGCATCACTGAGAAGAAACTTACCTTGGATATATCGTTATATCAATACAAACGATTCCAGGAGCTGGGGATAAGGGTCGCTCTGACAAGAAACAGCGACACGACGCTTGATCCCAGTCCAAGAACAACCAAGGTGAAAAATAGCGGCGCCAAGCATTGTCTCTCAAATCATATTAATGCAGCATCCGCATCAACCGCATTGGGAGCCGAAATAATTCACAGCATTCATTCCAATGGAAGATGGGCGAAGCTTATTGCTGAGCAGCTTAAAAATGCCGGTCAGGTTTTAAGGCCGACGCCGACTTATTCCAAGGCGCAGTCCAATGGTCAGGATTATTTTTATATGCAACGTTTAACGGGTTCTGTTGAAACAGTAATTACTGAATATGGGTTTTTAACGAATAAAGAAGATGCAGTGAGATTGCAAAAAAATTGGGAAAGCTATGCGGAAGCAGCGGTAAAAGCTTATTGCTTATACGTCAGCCATCCATATACGCCTCCTGGAACTAAGCCTGGAGAAACGGGGGAGCCTGGTCAGCCTGAAGGACCAGGCAAACCGGAAGAACCAGTAGAGCCGGAAAATCCAGGCGAAACGATTGAAGGATTTGAGGACATTGCTGGCCACTGGGCTCAGGATAGCATTGTGAAGGCAATCAGAAGCGGATTAATGAATGGCGTAAGCACAACCCGCTTTGCTCCTGATCAGCCGCTTACTAGAGCACAAATAGCGGTCATATTGGATCGGGCAGGATTAAGCGGCAACGATTAAATAAAAAACAGGCCGATAGGGACGGTGTGTCTCTTCGGCCTGTTTGTTCTCTTTTACTATGAAAGCGATTAAAATTATAGGTACACGTGAACAATTTCGTATTGGCGTTCTAACGTCAGATCAATAAATTCATCGTCTATTCTGACAAGCGGTCTGAAAAATTCAGTAGGATGAGTCATTACAATAATACCGTACTTATCATTGTTGAGCTTTACTTTTTTGCCGATAAAATTAGGTATCATATGGCGGATAAACATATGTGTTGTCGTCGGATCAAGCTCCTCGAAGCTTAGCCGATGCAGCTCTCTGAGTACGAAGAGCAGATCTCGTTCCTTTTGGTATACCCTTGCCGAGATCATGGCGCTGTAAATGTCGACAACAGCGATGATTTTGGCGATGGGATGAATGGCCTCTCCCTTTAGTCCATGGGGGTATCCGCTGCCATTTACCCGCTCGTGATGCTGCAAAGCGCCAAGTGCGATAATAGAGTCTGGCATTGAGTTGTTAATAATCTCGTAGCCGTAAATCGTGTGCAGCTTAACGTTTTCGAATTCTTCAGCCGTCAGCTTATCCGGCCTGTTAAGTATTTCGTAGTCGATTTTGCTCTTGCCAATGTCATGCAAAAAACCAGCCTTACCGATAAGGGAGGCGTCCTGAGGTGAGTAGCCCATCCAGGTAGCAAGATAATAGGAAAGCATGCCAACCTGTACGGAGTGCTGATATGTATAGTTATCGGTAGTATTGAGCAGCAGCAGCATAGAAACGACATCGCGTTCAAGCTGCAAATTATTTAATAGCGGATCGATGGCTTTGGAAACCTCGTCATCATCAATCTTGCCTTCATTTAAAGCCTTCTCAAAAAATGTTTCAATACTGCGGATAGTATGTTCATAGATTGGCTTTACATTTGGAAGCCATTTTGGACTGACAGTTGATTCGAGAGTACGGCTTGCATTTGGTACAGCAGCTCGGTCTTCGATTTCCACAAAATCAATTTGATGCTGCAGCAATCGCGAGATTTCTTGTTTGTTCAGGGTTGTACCTTTTGAAAGCACGTGTAAGCCATAATGGTTAAACACATCGTTCTTAAGCTTATCTCCATCAATTAAGTCCGTAATATGTACTCTCATTAAGACACCTCAGTCAACATTAATGAATATGCGCTATTTTAAGCTTATAAACATAATGGTAACAAGCATTTGATAGGATGGCAATAAGAGGAATTGAAAAATAAGACATAATACCTAAATTTTCAGCAAAATAAGACCTTGATTTTAATTTAATAAGTTAATTAGACTGCACTGTTAAAATGTTCTTGAGTATATTTGTCGGAAGATGCGTTTTCAATGAAAGTGTGTCATAGCTATGCAAGCGAGGCTCGTTTGTATACAAGCACAGACAACAATATTATAATAAATGAGTATAATGAACGTTTGTCATGCGTATTTACGTAAAACGGATTGGATATATATAACTAGTGGACAATAGTACATATATAAGTAGAGCTATAGGCAATGTTGAAGCTGCAGCAATAAGGAGGCGTACTTTCTTTGAACGATAAAGCAGATGCAAAAATTGTACTATATCATAGCAATGATATTCATAGCCGTTTGGAAAATGCCGCCAGGATTGCATCAGCAATAGCACAGGAAAGACGTCTGCTTGGAAGCGAACGGGTGCTTGCTGTCGATTGCGGCGATCATATGGATCGGATGAGGCAGGAAACCGAGGGAAGCGATGGCGGGGTCAATGTCGCCCTATTGAATGAAGCAGGGTATGAGGCTGCAACGATTGGCAATAATGAAGGACTTACCTTTTCCAGAGATACGCTGCATGATACTTATTACAACAAGACCAAATTTCCAATTATATGTGCAAATATGCTTCAAATAGAAGATGGCATACAGCCGGAATGGCTGCAGAAGCAGCTTATTATTCAAAAAAACGGGTTGAAAATTGGACTGACCGCAGCAACAGCTAATTATTCCGAAGTATATGCGCTGCTGGGCTGGAAAACGACAGAGCCGCTGGAAGCGATCAGGGAACAGGTGGAGTTGCTTCGGCCTTATGCCGATATCGTCATTGTCATATCTCATCTCGGCTTGCCGCTGGATAAAAAAATGGCGGAAGAAATTCATGGCATTGATCTTATTTTAGGCGCGCATACACATCATCTGTTGGAGGAAGCGCTCGTTATGAATGAGACAACCATTTGTGCTGCGGGCAAATTTGGCGATTATGTTGGCCGTGTTGCGATAAGCTGGGACAGCAGCGCCAGGAAGCCGATGTTCGAGGCAAGCTGTGTTCCTACCAGCGCATTCGAAGAGAAGGAGACAGCCGCAGAAATAATTGAACAATATAAAGCAGATGCAAGAAAGACGCTGAGCAGAACGATTATCCATTTGGATGAAGCGCTCGGCGCACGACTGGAGCGGGAGTCCGAGCTGCCAAATTTGCTTGCAATAGGGCTGAAGAATTGGACTGATGCGGAGATTGGTCTAGTAAATACAGGACAGCTGCTGGGCGGGTTAGCTATAGGAGAAGTAACGGCGGGCGAACTGCATGCGCTTTGTCCGTCGCCTATTAATCCTTGCCTTGCTGTGCTGGAAGGCAAGGATCTGCGTACTGCGCTGGAGCAGGCCTTGCAGGAGGAGTTTATATATAAGCCGATTAAAGGCTTTGGCTTTCGCGGAGAACGTCTTGGAACGCTTGCGGTGGCGGGAATTCATATCCTATATGATGCAAGCCGTGCACCCGGCAGCCAAATTGTGCAGATCGACATTAACGGCGAGCCTTTGCAGGAATCGCGCTGCTATAAAGTAGGCACAATCGACATGTTCAGCTTTAGGGTAGGCTATGAGACGATTGCCAACGCTGCTTCCTTTCAGTTTTTTATGCCGGAGTTTATCCGTAATGTGATTGAAAAAGAGCTAGGCTGCCCGCAGTCGCTGCGCAGCTGTAAGAAGCAGCATTGGACAGCTGCTTCACATTATAATAATTGATAAGTTAAACTTTTTGTGATGCGGCAAAAAGAAAGAATTTAGTGGAGAAATGTCGAATTTTATAGAAAAAGGTTGCGAATTTTTCTTTTTTCACGTACATTTAAGCATAACAAGACAGTTCGTTTATGTGTTCTATTTTTCTGTTTTTCATAGCTGCGGCAAGCTTGAGGCTTGACCGGTTATGGAGGGAGACATCATGAGAATCATCATAATGGAGACTAGTGGGAAGGACCGATCGTATGCGCTTGCTGCCGATTTCAAAGTGTGTGCCTGGTATGAAGCTGGCAAAAAAAATATTTTCAGAGGAAGGCATTGTATTGCTTGGCGAGAACATGGAGCTGAATAGCAGACTGATTACACGCCTAGAGCAATGCGGAATTCAGTATGTATATATTGAAGATCCCCGAACTGATGATATACAGTTGCCAACACTTATAAGCGAGGATACGTTTAGAGTAGCAATAAAGGAAATTCGCACTAATTTTCGAAGTATGATGGATCGTCCAAAGCAGAGAAAAGGCGTTACATATCCTTATATTGCTCAGCCCTTCAAAGAAATGATGAGCATGATTATAGATGACCTTTCCAACCACAAGGATGCTATGATTATGCTGATGGATATGGGCTCTGTAGATCATTATTTATTCCAGCATTCACTCAACGTATGTGTATATACGACGTTGTTAGGCCTGTCGAGCGGATATGACCGGGAAAAGACAATGACGCTTGGCATGGGAGCGTTATTGCATGATATCGGCAAGACGCAGATTACGACGAATGTGCTGAAAAAGCCCGATCAGCTGACAGCTGAAGAGTATGAAATTATGAAGCAGCATACGAGCATTGGTTTCGAGCTGCTCAAGGACGAGCCGAATTTGCCGCTAATCGTTGCGCATTGCGCATTTCAGCATCATGAGCGGCTTGACGGAAGCGGTTATCCAAGAGGCATTAAGGGAAATGAAATACATGAATTTGCCAAGTGGATCGGTATTGTCGATTCGTATGATGCGATGACGACCAATCGTGTGTATCGAGCTCCTATGCTGCCGCATCTTGCTGTAGAAAGCTTGTATGCAGGTTCAGGCACATTATATGAGCAGCGCATGCTCCAGCAATTCCGCGATAAGGTAGCCATTTATCCAGTCGGTATAACCGTACATTTGCAGACGGGTGAAACCGGCGTAGTCGTTGATTTAAATCATTCATATCCTCATCGGCCAATCGTAAGAGTACTTTACAACGAGGCTGGCGAAGCGCTCAAATCTCCCTATGAAATTGATTTGTCCAAGCAGCTGACGGTTATGATTGACTCTGTTAATGATCACAAGCCAGATGTATCGATGGTGTCAGGTATATAGAAAGGAGCCGCGAGGCTCTTTTTTAAAAAATTCCAAACTTGATCGCATAGGACGCCGCCAGGCGTTTTTCTTATTGTTCAGATTCTATGAGCTTATCATTTTCATATATATATAATAAGGCTGGTATCGGTCTAAGTGCTGCACTGGAGCGGAAAAGCCGTATTTGCTTCCAGCTAGCATGAATATTACAATAGAATAATAATATTAGATGTCAGGTGTTGAAATAATGAGTATAGTAGATGTGCAAACCGGTAATGACAAACATAAATTCCAGCAGAAGCTTTCTCCAGCTTATGATCCGTGGGACCCAATTCGTTCGATCCGTCAATATGGTTCTCATAGACTAACGAGTGTTGAAATGACGGTAACGAATTTGTGCAATATGCGCTGCGAGCATTGCGCAGTAGGGGATACGCTCGTATATATCGAGCCGGACAAGCTTCCGCTAAAACAAATGCTGGAGCGTCTCGAGGAAGCGCAATTTTTGGAGACGATCAGCATTACTGGCGGCGAGCCGTCCTTTTCTGAAAAAACAGTAAAGGAATATATGCTGCCCTTGCTGAAGTATGCGCGTGATCGGGGGCTGCATTCACAAATCAATTCCAACGTGACGCTGCCATACAGCAGATACGACATCCTGGCTCCTTATTTGGATGTGATGCATATTTCGTTTAACTATACGTCTGCCGAGGACTTCCATCAGATTGGCTTTGCCAATGCAGGCCATGAAGTATCAAGCAAGGCAACTGCCAAAATGTACGAGCGTATGATTGAAAATGCGCAAAGGCTAAGCGAGACCGATGTGCTGGTATCAGCGGAATCCATGATCAATTATCGCACGCATGACAAGATTGCAGACATTCATCGGCTTATTGTAGAAATGGGCTGCAAGCGTCATGAAGTGCATCCGATGTATCCAAGCTCCTTTGCGAAAAATTTGCCGATGATCTCGCGCGAGCAAATGCTTGCAGCGATTGAACGGTTATTGGACAGCCGGGACCGTTCCGTATGGATGCTGTTCGGCACGCTTCCTTTTTATTCCTGCAGTGAGCAGAAGGCAGAGCGGGCATTGCTGAACAGGCTCGCAGCCGAGCCGAATGTGACCGTCCGCAATGATCCAGACGGGCGCAATCGTCTTAACGTCAACCTGTTTACAGGCGATGTATTTGTAACTGATTTTGCTGATGTGCCGGCGTTTGGCAATATTGCTGACTCAAAGCTGGATGAACTGTTCAGCCGTTGGCTTGATCATCCGCTCGCAGCGGGTGTCAACTGCCATTGTCCTGCAGCCTCCTGCTGCGGACCGAATTTGCTTGTAAAGGATATGTACTATAAGGATGTTGATTTTTTAACGCGAAGCGCTATTTTAGATGAATAGGACGAGGTATATTCATACAAAAAGGGGTGAAAAGGCTTGTCTGTTAAAGCAATACTGTCGATTGCAGTTGCATTGCTTTTGTTATACCTGATGTTCACAGTAGGCGCTCCATTTTTACTGGCGCTTGTCATCGCGATTTTTCTAGAGCCGCTCAATAAGCTGTTTATGCAAAAGTTCAAGATGAACCGTCTGTTCGCGGCTACGTTGTCGAGCTCATTGTTCACGCTGATTCTGCTGGGAGCGATTGCGCTGCTGGGCGTGAAAATTGTTGCCGAGCTGATTGCATTTTTTCAAAAGGTTCCGCTTTATTTCGATAACGCCAGTTCCTATGTAGACCAGCTCATGCAAAATGCAAATTTGCTCTATGAGAACTTGCCTCCGGACGCAGCAGCGGCTTTGGAGGAATGGGTATCAAGCCTTACGTCAACCATTACACAGATGGCCGGCTCCTTGTCGAAATCTGTAGTATCGATTGCGTCAACTTTACCAGGAATGTTTATATTCTTTATCGTATTTCTTGTCGCAGTATACATGTTCAGCTTTAGTCTGAATACGATGAAGCAATCGTTTCTGTCCTTTTTTGAAGAAAAATCCCGTCCACAGGTGGATCAGGTTTTAACGAATTTGAAAAAATCGATATTCGGATTTATTCGCTCGCAATTTATACTAAGCGCTTTGACCTATATTATTTCTTTTGTGGGACTGCTGATTTTGGGCGTTAAGTTTCCAATGGCGATTGCGCTGTTAATTATCGTAGTTGATATTTTGCCGATACTTGGCACCGGCTCTGTACTTGTTCCATGGGCTGCTTTTCTTTTGCTGACGGGTGACAATTACACGGGAATCGGGCTGCTGGTGCTGTTCCTGGTCATTACTGTATTCCGCCGGATTGTCGAGCCAAAAATATTGGGAGATTCGATAGGAATTGGCGCTCTATCGGCATTAATAAGCTTGTATGTCGGCTTTAAGCTGGTCGGCGTAGTCGGCGTATTTCTTGGACCGCTAGTCGTCATTATTTATATGGCGGCACGGCAGGCTGGCTTGTTTCAAACTAAAATAAAACTATAGCAAGAGTTGACAGCAGCTTTTTAAACGAGCTATAGTCGTATAAGGAAATCCACTAGGGGCGCCTTCAAGGCTGAGATTAAGCGAATGCTTTTGTCCCTTAGAACCTGATCTGGGTCATGCCAGCGTAGGAAAGTGGAAGGTCAAAAGTAGCGGAAGCTGCTTTTGCCAAAGCTTCATAAGGTTTATTTGTGCATGCAGGCAAGTTGAGTTGTCGGCTGCATTGATCGCTTTATGATGCATTCAACTTTCGCATATGTCTGTATTGGCCTCCAGGTGGGATTTTAACTATTCCATTCAGGAGGTTTTTTGTTATGTCATCAAGCAATAAGCCGCTGCCAGGCAGCAAAAAAGTGTTTATTACAGGAAGTGATCCGTCTATTCAGGTCCCGATGAGAGAGATTGCATTGGCAAGCAGCACTGATCGCAGCGGAACCGAATATCCGAACGAGCCGGTTCGCGTGTATGACTCCAGCGGGCCTTATACGGATGAAAGCTACATAGCGGATGTCCGGGCAGGCTTGCCGCTATTGAGAAAAAAGTGGATTGAGCAGCGCAGAGATGTTGAGCGCTATGAGGCAAGAGCGATAAGGCCGGAGGATAATGGCTTTTCCTCCGAGGATTCGATGCTTAAGCGCGGAATCGAGCAATTTCCACTAGTTAATGCCCGGCCTTATCGCGCACTGCCAGGTAAAAACGTGACTCAGCTCCATTATGCGCGCAAAGGCATAGTAACACCCGAGATGGAGTTTATTGCTATACGAGAAGGCATGGAGCCGGAATTTGTCCGTGACGAGGTTGCGGCGGGCAGAGCGATCATACCGGCAAACATTAATCATCCTGAGAGCGAGCCTATGATTATTGGCCGGGGCTTTCATGTAAAAATAAATGCGAACATTGGGAACTCTGCTGTAGCCTCTTCGGTTGAGGAGGAGGTAGAGAAGATGAGATGGGCCGCGTATTGGGGCGCGGACACGATTATGGATTTATCTACAGGTAAAAATATTCATACGACGCGCGAGTGGATTATCCGCAATTCACCAGTGCCGGTAGGCACCGTACCGATTTACCAGGCTTTGGAGAAGGTAAACGGCAAGGCGGAGGACCTAAGCTGGGAAGTGTTTCGCGATACGCTGATTGAGCAGGCTGAGCAAGGCGTTGATTATTTTACAATTCATGCTGGCGTGCTGCTGCGGTATATCCCGCTTACAGCAAATCGAGTGACAGGGATCGTGTCCCGTGGCGGTTCGATTATGGCAGCCTGGTGTCTGGCGCATCATCAGGAAAATTTTTTGTATACGCACTTCGAAGAAATTTGCGAAATAATGAAAAGCTATGATGTAGCATTTTCGCTGGGGGATGGGCTTCGTCCAGGCTCCATTGCAGATGCCAATGACGAGGCGCAATTTGCGGAGCTGGAAACGCTTGGCGAGCTGACGAAAATTGCCTGGAAGCATGATGTGCAGGTCATGGTAGAAGGGCCAGGCCATGTACCGCTCCATTTGATTAAGGAAAATATGGACCGTCAGCTCGCAGCGTGCGACGAAGCGCCATTTTACACGCTGGGCCCGCTGACGACGGATATCGCCCCAGGCTATGACCATATCACTTCCGCAATAGGGGCAGCGATGATCGGCTGGTATGGCACAGCGATGCTCTGTTATGTTACGCCAAAAGAGCACTTGGGCTTGCCAAATCGCGAGGATGTGAAGGAAGGCGTAATTACTTACAAAATTGCCGCGCATGCAGCGGATTTGGCAAAGGGACACCCAAGGGCGAAGCAGCGGGACGATGCGCTGTCCAAGGCAAGATTCGAGTTTCGATGGCGGGATCAATTTCATTTGTCCCTTGATCCTCTGCGCGCGATGGAGTATCACGACGAAACCTTGCCTGCGGAAGGGGCGAAAACCGCTCATTTTTGCTCCATGTGCGGCCCTAAATTTTGCAGCATGAGAATTACCCAGGATATAAGAGAATATGCAGCAGAGAAAGGGCTTGACTCAATAGAAGCGATCGAAGCGGGCTTGCAGGAGAAAGCGGGACAATTTCGAAAGGCCGGGCATGAACTTTATGGTTAGCCGGCACGAGCTTTGGGAGGAGCGCTATTCCAGGCAAATCCGGTTTGCGCCGGTCGGTGCGGGCGGGCAGCAGCGGCTCAGCGAGTCATCCGTTCTCATTGTCGGCTGCGGTGCGCTCGGCGCCTCGCTGGCCCAGCATATGGCAAGAGCAGGCGTAAAGGAGCTGCGCATCGTCGACCGCGATTACGTCGAGCCCAGCAATTTGCAAAGACAAACGCTATTTGATGAACGGGATGCGCTGCAGTCTTTGCCGAAGGCAATCGCTGCAGCTGCTAAATTGCAAAAAATAAATAGCCAGGTTGCAGTTGAGCCTATTGTCGCAAATGCTCATTCAGGTAACATAGACAGGCTGTTGGATGGCATGCAGCTTGTGCTGGACGGAACGGATAATGCAGCGGCAAGGCTGATGCTCAGCGATCGCTGCTTCGAGCGCAGCATTCCCTATGTGTTTGGAGGCGTAGCAGGCTCGAAAGGGATGAGCGCCCTGCTGATGAAGGGAAGCACGCCATGCTTGCGCTGCTTGATCGGCGGCGAGGAAGCGTTGGCGGCGGCAGATACATGCGATTCGGTCGGGGTGTTATCGCCGGCAGTAGAGATGGTCGTTTCCTTACAGGCAGCGGAGGCGATCAAATGGCTGACGGATAATAAGGATACCCTTCATGGCAGCCTGGTTTCGATTGATATATGGCATTTGCAGCTTCGGCGTTCACGTTTGCCAGCGGCGATCCAAAACTGCTTCTATTGCGGGAACATACAGCATGCCAGCACTTCTCACCATGCCGACAAAGCTTTGGAGAGAAGTGGGGCAGGCAAGCGGACGAGGCCGTTGTCAATTGACAGGGAGCAGTCTGCCTTGCTTTGCGGAAGGGATACGATTCAGCTGACGCTGACTGCTGAGCTGGAGCTAGGGCAAATGCAGCGCAGGCTGAATGCTGCGGGATGTGAAGTGACAAGCAACCGTTACTTAGTAAAAGCGGTGCTGCCAGATAAAGAAAAGCTGGTGCTGTTTGCGGACGGAAGAGTACTGGTTCACGGAACGGATAAGGTGGAAAGAGCGATTTCGCTATGCTTGGAGTACGTAATAGGCAATACGGAAAGGAGCGGACACTTATGAATAAAGATAAACTGGATTTTAAGCTTTATGCGATTACCTCAGGTGAAGCTCACAAGGACGGCAGAACGATGCTGCAGGTGATGGAGCAGGCGATCAAGGGAGGTGCTGATATTGTTCAGCTGCGGAATAAAAGCGGCGATAAAGAGCTGATCCTGCAGCAAGCGAAAGCGCTTCGGACACTGACCAGATCGTATCGTGTGCCTTTTATCGTCAACGATGACCCTCATATGGCAAAGCTGGCTGAAGCCGATGGGGTGCATCTCGGGCAGGAGGATATGCCAATTGATCAGGCACGCGTTCTGCTTGGAAGCGATGCTATAGTCGGCATTTCCACCCATTCGCTGCAGCAGGCGCTAGCTGCGGAGCAGGCGGGGGCAGATTATATAGGCGTCGGCCCGGTGTTTGAAACGCCTACCAAGCCGGGGAGGCCGGCAGTATCCACTCGTTTAATAGAGGAAGTGGCTTCAAGTATAAGAATTCCATTCGTTGCAATCGGGGGGATTACGCTGGCTAATGCCGCGGAGGTGCTGGCAGCAGGGGCTGCAAGGCTATGTGCAGTACGGGCAATAACAGACAGCGCTGAGCCGGAGCAGGCTTGCAGGCGACTTTGCGAGCTGATCCATGCCAGTAGAAAGTTGCGAGAGATCAATAGTTTTCCAATAAATATATTATTAAACGGAAAGCTGAAAGAGACATATGCTGCCTCTGTGAGCGAGCTGCTTGACCAGCTTGGGCAGCAGCATAAGATTAAGCATCTTATCGTTGAGCTTGACGGCTGTCTACTGCCGAGAACTGCATGGAATGAGCGGCTGTTGAAAAACAATTCGCATGTGGAGCTTATCCAATTCGTGGGAGGTGGCTAGACGTGATGAACGGTAAAATGGCAGCTCTTGAAATAGGGGGCAAAACATTTCGCTCCCGATTAATGTTTGGAACCGGCAGGTTTCCAAGTCCAGCTGTACTGCAGGATGCTCTTACGGCATCAGAAGCTGAGATTATAACTTTTGCAGTGCGCAGAATGGATTTGGAAGCTGTTGAGGATGATTCGATTATGCAGCATATTATTGATCGCCCTCTTCAATTTTTGCCCAATACATCGGGCGCGCGAAATGCGGAGGAAGCGGTCAGAATAGCGCAGCTTTCTCGCAGCGCAGGATTAGGGGATTGGGTGAAGGTTGAAATAAGCGCACATCCGCGAACCTTGCTGCCTGATCCGGTTGAAACTTTGAAAGCAACGGAAATGCTCGTGCAATCAGATTTTGTTGTACTGCCTTACACAACGGATGATCCTATGCTTTGCCGCAGGCTTGAGGAAGCCGGAGCAGCGGCAGTTATGCCTGGCGGCTCACCTATCGGCACAGGGCTCGGTATTTTGAATCCTTACAATATAGGATTAATAATAGAGGACGCCAAGGTGCCTATTATAGTAGATGCCGGCATTGGTTCTCCAAGAGATGCGCTTGCGGCAATGGAGCTGGGAGCAGCTGGCGTGCTGATCAATACTGCAATAGCAAAGGCGCAAGACCCGGAAGCGATGGCACGCGCATTCCGGCTGGCAATAGAAGCCGGGGTGCTGGCAAGGTCGGCTGGAAGAATTGAACGCAAGCGGTACGCTTCTGCCAGCAGCTCGCTGGAAGGCAGCTTGTTTGATCAAGGAAGAGAAGGCGATATCGTCTTCATGCAGGAAAGGACAGGCCTCAAGCTATGAGTCAATCTGTCATTATATTAGGCGGAGGCATTATAGGGCTTTCTTGTGCATATGAGGCTGCAAAAAGAAACTACAAGGTAACGCTTATTGAGCCCGGCTTGCTTGGCGGGCAAGCCTCAGGTGCAGCAGCAGGCATGCTTGCGCCATATTCTGAGCAGCTGGAGCAGCCGGATGCATTTTTTCAGCTTTGCCGTCAAAGCTTGCTGATGTATGAGCGGTGGACGCAGGAGATAGAGCAGCTGTCCAAGCGTTCCGTAGGCTTAATAAATTGCGGCAGCTTATATGTATGCAAGCATGAAGCGGATATACAGCCGCTTCTGACAAGGCTGCTTTGGCAAAACGAGTGGCAGGCAGGTATGGAGCAGCTGGAGCGGGAGGAGCTGCTTCAGCTGGAGCCGCAGCTAAGCAAAGATATTGTTGCTGGCCTATACAGCCCGGCTGAAAGCCATGTAGACGCGCCGCAACTTGTCCGAGCTCTTATAGCCTGCTGTCAAATGCTGAGGGTAAGGCTCATTGAGCAAGCAGGCGCGATTGAAGCGGTTGAGCAGACTGATGCTGGTATTACTGTGAAGTATGCAGCTGAATTAAAGAGTATTCGTGCAGAGCGGTTAATCGTTTGCTCCGGTGCGTGGACCTCTTTGTATGAAAGCTCCTTTAACCTTGCACTTCCCGTTCATCCTATTCGCGGACAAATATGTGCATATAAAAACAACGCAGTAACACCGGCTCATTTAATATTCAGCGCTCACGCCTATTGGGTAATGAAAACGGACGGCAGATTAATATGCGGAGCATCGGAGGATGTAGCCGGTTATAATACAGAAACAACGGAGCAAGGTATTGGCCGGCTCGTTCGTGCAAGCGAAAACTGGCTTCCGGCACTAAAGAGGCAGAAGCTGTTCAGCAGCTGGGCTGGCTTGCGCCCGGCGACGAAGGACGGGTTGCCATTAATAGGTCCGATAGACCGTACGGGCCGCATCATAATAGCAGCAGGACATTATCGCAATGGGATTTTGCTTAGTCCTGTTACGGCGCTAATAGCAGCTGATTTGTTAGACAATTATTTGAGCAGCAGCATATCGCCCTTTCATCCAGCAAGATTTACTAGAGCTGCCATATAAATCACAAACAGGCTGTACAGCTACTTACTAAAAGCTGTACAGCCTGTTTGTTTGATTAGGGCTCTGTTAGTTCCCAGCGAATAATGACAGCAGCTTCCGTCAAGCCTCCTCCAAAGCCATACAGCAGCAGCTTTTGATTAGGCTGCACATGACCCTTTTTGAACGCTTCATCTATAGCGAGCGGAATGGAGGCCGCTGACGTATTTCCATAGTACTCCATGCTGGTTAAGGTTTTTTCTGGCGCAATGCCCGTTCTTTGTTGAATAGCTTCGACTATTCTCATATTCGCGCTATGCGGAACGAACCAATCGATGTCTTCTGCTGAGAACCCATAATCCTGCAGGATGCGTTGGATGCCTTTTGACACTTGGGTGACTGCCCAGCGATATACTTCCTTGCCATTTTGAACGAGCATGCCGTTTGTCACAATATCGAATTGATTAATGGATGAGCTCAGACTGCTTCGATAAACATGATGGCCGGATGCGCCGTCTGTATGGGAATAAGCAGCTAATAAACAGCCCTTCTCATTTCCCGTATTCTCCATAATTATAGCGCCTGCACCGTCTCCAAATAAAATACAGGTCGTACGATCGGTATAATCGGTTATTTTAGATATGGCGTCGGCGCCAATAACTAGCACCTTACGGTACAAGCCGGTAAGCAGCAAGCTGTTGCCAAGCTGTATGCCAGCGGTAAAGCCCGCACAAGCTGCGCTTATATCAACGGTTCCACAGCTGCCGATTTTGAACTCGCCCTGTACCCTTGCTGCCATGCTTGGGAAAAAAGTATCAGGCGTACTGGTCGCTACAATAATGTAATCAACATCCGATAAAGTAACTGGAAAACGATCCAGTATATTTCTAACTGCAGCAAATATGATATCGCTTGTAAATTCATCAGGAGCTGCTATTCGTCTTTCCCGAATTCCTGTTCGCTGCACGATCCATTCGTCGCTTGTATCAACCAGTTGTTCCAAATCAGCGTTGCTGAGAATGCGGCTTGGCACATAGGTGCCGATAGCGGTTATTCGTGCATGTGATTGGATCGACTTCAAATGAGTGGCTGACATAAATAAAACCTCCTTTAACAAACGCTTAGTATCTGGTATTAGTACCTAGTACCAATATAAATGCAAACTGCCTTTCCTGTCAATTGTATCCCTTACACCCATATATGATGCATCAAACATAGCGCATATATCGCATCATAAAAGCTCAGTCTAAACGTGTGCGAACAATAACTACAACAAATACAGGAGGCTTACAATGCGTAAATTATTATTGCTTATTACTTCTGCGGTGATGATGGTTGCTATTCTTGGCGGTTGCGCAATGACAACTAAAAATGATGGAATCAGGCAAAGAGATATGACTATCGATGGAACAACCATTATTAAAGATAAGCGATTCGCAGATGATCAGAAAAATGAAATGAACCATATTAATGGCGTTCAGCAAAATGGCAACAATTTGATTGGCAATCATAAAAATTATCGTATGGAAATGAGCAAGGAAATATCTGATCGTTTATTAAAAATTGAAGGCATTAAATCTTCTTATGTTATGCTTACGAACAACAATGCTTATGTTGCCGTATCGTTTGAGGATGAAAATCTTCCACAGCAAAATAATAAAATGATGAGCCGCACAAATCTAAGCCAGATGGGCAATCAAGCGGTCGATATGCATAAAAAAATGAATACAATGGCTACAGGTGATGAAAAACTGACGGGTGACATTAAAAATAAAGTAGCGGATACAGTGAAGCAAATGAGCCCTCAAACAGATCACGTATACGTTTCTGCTAATCCGGATTTTGTAGGCCGTATGAAAGGATATATGACGGATGTTTCATTAGGCCATCCAATTCAAGGCTTTATCACTGAATTCAACGCAATGGTTGACCGTGTGTTTCCGGCAGTATCAGGTACGGATGCCAGCAATAATCGTGGTTTTTCTAATAAAGGCGGCCGTATTTTAGAATAGCGCAGGAAAAAATTGTCCCAGAAGCCTGACGTGCAGCTTTTGGGACAATTTATTTTGAATGATAAAAATCTAAAAGTTTTTTCTATAAGTTCTTATCATTTATCGGTAAAAGCGTCTTTCAAAGGAAGGCGGAGCCGTATATCCTTGTTAAAAGTAATTTTCTATTTATTAACAATCATTGACCAGCCCGACCGGATTGGATAAAGTAATTGTATGGCGATTTTACAATAACGAGGTGAGTGACCTATTAAACGATTTTTTTCTTTTACGATTATCGGCTTAATACTAATGCTGAATTTTGTCATGCCGGTTGCCGCGGACAGCACCATTGCGCTGCGCAATGGCAATATCGAACAGGTTACAAACGGCGTGGCGGACGGCTGGAGCCATGCAGCCTGGGATCAAGGCGCAGATACAACGATTTATACGGTCGACCAGACCGAAAGCTACGAAGGTCATTCCAGTTTATTTATACATAACCAGCTTGAAAACCATGCGCGGTTTACTCAAACCGTCCCAGTGAAAAGCAGCACGACTTATCGAATTTCTGCATTTATAAAAGCTGAAGGCTTTAGAAGCGACTCAGCTGGCGCACATATTCAAATTGAGGATGCGGCGCTTTTTTATCCTCACTTGCTCGATACTGCCGGACAATGGCAGCAGCTCGAAATTTATGTGAAGACAGGCAAGAAGCAGAAAGAGATTACGATCGGGCTTAGCGCTGGCGGTTATGGCCGTTTAAATGCAGGGAAAGCCTGGTTCGATCAAATCGAAATTCAGCAGGTCAGCAAGGCGCCGACCGGGGTGGAAGTGTTCTCGGCTGAGCCCAGCGTTAATAATAATGCTTCCGACTCATCGGAGCAGGCGGTTAGGCCGATTTCAATGTGGCCGATTATGCTGATCGCAGCTGTATTCTCCTTGTTTTTTTACGGATTTGCCATTCGTAGAATGGATCAAGCAAGCGTTCAGCTTAAGCCGGAAAAGACAAGCAAACTAAATTTATTAGCTGCCTTACTTTTAGCGGCGCTGGCGATTCGGGTTATTATTGCCGTTATGTATCATGGTTATCCGAATGACGTTGCCTTATTTAAATATTGGGCACAGCATGCGGTCAACAACGGCATATTTGGATTTTACAGTACCGAAATTTTTATAGATTACCCGCCGGGCTATATGTATGTTTTATTTCTAGTTGGCAAGCTTCATCAATGGCTGTCGATCGATTATAATTCAGCGCTGTCGCTTCTGTTGATTAAGCTGCCAGCCATACTGGCAGACTGCGCTGCTGTATATTTAATTTATCGTACAGCACGTGCCAAATTAAGCGAGAAAGGCTCTTTGCTGCTTGCTCTGCTATACGCCTTTAATCCGCTTATTGTAACGGATTCAGCTGCTTGGGGTCAGGTTGATTCGATCTTTACGCTGCTTTTGGTTTTGTCCGTACAGGGCATGGCCGAGCGAAGAATCGTCAAAGCTTCAATCTGGTTTGCTGTGGCAGCGCTGGTGAAGCCTCAGGCTTTTATATTTATGCCTGTACTGCTGCTTATGCTGCTGCATCGCAAGAAATGGAAGGAATTGTTGACGAGTGCGTTTGCCGGCTTTGTTACATTTTTGCTGTTAGCAATGCCATTTTTCGCTGGACATGGCGGAATAAAAGCTTTAATTGATTTGTACAAGGAGACTCTATCTTCCTATCCATATGCAACGTTGAATTCATTTAACGTGTACATTTTAACCGGCGGCAACTGGGCCGGATTATCTGAAAAATTTTTACTTATACCCTATTCGGCATGGGGATTATTAGGGGTTTTTGCAGCTGTCCTTTTAGCCGTTTATTATTCCGTAACAGCTAAGCAATCCGGTAAAATAACGGCGGCTTTAGAGGACGAAAGAGTTACTCGTTCCTACTATTTAGCAATGATACTCATTGCGGTAGTGTTTATTTTTGTAACCAAAATGCACGAGCGATATATGTTCCCTATCGTTTTGTTGTCTGTTTTTGCATATATTCAATCGCTTGACCGCAGAATGCTGCACATATTTTTCGGCTTTTCCATGACGAATTTTATTAATGCCAGCATTGTGCTTGCTTACAGCAAACAGACAGCACAAATTCCGATTGAGGGCATAGCTGTTTTATGCTCGATTGTCAATATAGCTCTGCTTCTGTACATGCTTTATGCAGGCTTTGATCTGTATGTGCGCGGGAATCGAAAAAGCTGCCAATTGATAGATCAGGGAATGCAGGACAAAAATACTTTGGATGCTATAGGCAGTGGCAAAGGCTCGTTAAATGGGACCGATAAAGCGAAATTCCTGCGTAAGGACCGAATCATTATGCTGGCTATTACTGCGATTTATGCAGCTGTAGCGCTTATTAATTTAGGCTCGACAAAAGGACCAGTCACTGTTTGGCAGCCGAAGAGCAGCGGACAAAGCTTCTATGTTGATTTGGGCGAGACGAAGCAGCTGGAGCGTGTAACAAGCTTTGGCGGCTTAGGCTCGGGCAAGTATGCCTTGGAGTTTGCGCTTGAACCGGATCAGTGGACCAATAAGATCGATGTAGAAAGCACGCATGTTTCTGTTTTCGCCTGGAATAGCGTTGAAGTCAACACAGAAGCAAGATATGTGAAGCTGACGGTAACGGGGTCAGGCTTCTCTATGCATGAGCTGGGCATCTATGAAACAGGTGCAACCAAGCCGCTGCCAATTGCGTCAATAGTAGATGCAGACGCGCAAGACGCGCGCAGAGGCAATGTTTCGCAGCTGTTTGACGAGCAGCAGCTGATGATCAAAACGAATCATTTCTATTATGGCAGTTATTTTGATGAAATTTATCATGCGAGAACCGCTTATGAAAATATTGAAGGCATCGTTGCTTATGAGAGCACTCATCCGCCGTTAGGCAAGCTTATTTTGGCGATCGGAATCAAGCTGTTCGGCCTTAATCCATTCGGCTGGCGTATCGCGGGTACGGTGCTGGGCATTGCTATGCTGCCTATCATTTATTTGTTTGCACATCGCATTTTTGGCAGAACGATATACGCAGCGCTGGCTGCTGCCTTATTTGCCGTAGATTTTATGCATTTCTCGCAGACGAGAATTGCAACGATAGATGTGTATGGCGTGTTTTTTATTATACTCATGTTTTATTTTATGCACCGCTATGTGCAGATGAATTTTTATCAGGACAGGTTTTTGCGCACCTTGCTCCCGCTTGGTCTTGCGGGACTTATGTTCGGCTTGGGCGTGGCAGCCAAGTGGATTGCTGTATACGGCGGAGCGGGACTTGCCGTTATGCTGGCGCTGTCGCTAATCGATCGCTATAAGGAATATGCTGCGGCTAAACGATATTTGCGCAAAGACACTGCTGATAAATCAGAGGATGCGGATATAGCAGATGCTGCTGCGCAAGAAAAGCAATGGAAATTGGCTGAGCTTGCTCAAATCGAGAAGAAGTTTCCGCGTTATCTCTTCTCGACACTAGCGGTTTGTCTCATCTTTTATGTTGCTGTTCCGCTAGCTATCTATATGTTGTCGTACATCCCTGTATTGAAAGTAATGGACGGCGGCTATACGCTCAAAGCATTTATTGAATATCAAAAAAATATGTTCAACTACCATAGCAATCTCGTTTCCTCGCATCCCTTCAGCTCCTCTTGGTGGGAATGGCCCTTTATGAAGCGGCCGGTTTGGTATTTCTCGGGCAATAATTTAGGCGAAGGCATGAAAGCAACTATTGTTGCGCTTGGAAATCCGATTCTATGGTGGACTGGTTTATTTGCCATACTTGCTACAGTATGGTTAAGTGTAAAGCGCCGCGATAAAGCGATGTATACGGTATGGGTCGCGTATTTCTCGCAATACATACCTTGGATGCTTGTCACCCGCGAAACATTTTTGTACCATTATTTTGCGATGGTGCCTTTTATGATCATAAGCATTGTTTATTTGTTTAAACTAGTAGAAGAGCGTTATCCGAGGTTTGTTACAATACGCAATATTTATTTGGCAGCAGCAATCGGACTATTCCTGCTCTTTTATCCAGCTTTATCGGGACTGACTGTACCTAAATGGTATGTGGATTATATACTGCGCTGGTTCCCAAGCTGGGTATTCTAATCTAATTGCAGGAGGAAAAGCAATGAATTCTACAGCTGTAACATACAGCGTAATTGTACCTATGTATAACGAAGAAGAAGTAATTGAGCATACTTACCTTCGCCTTAGCGAAGTGATGAAACAAACGAAAGCGGGCTTTGAGCTCATTTTTGTGAATGATGGCAGCAAGGATAGAACGGTACAAATTATAGAAAAAATTAAACGAAATGATTCCACCGTCCGATTGATCGATTTCTCGCGTAATTTCGGTCATCAAATTGCGATAACTGCAGGCATGGATTATGCGCAAGGGCAGGCGATCATCGTTATTGATGCCGATCTGCAGGATCCGCCGGAAGTCATTTTGCGGATGATCGAAAAGTGGAAGGAAGGCTATGAGGTTGTATACGGCAAACGCCAAAAGCGCAAGGGTGAGACGCTGTTTAAAAAATGGACGGCGATGATGTTTTATCGGTTGCTGCGCAGTATGACCAATGTGGAAATCCCTGTTGATACGGGCGATTTCCGTTTGATTGATCGCAAGGTATGCGATGTATTGCGCGGCTTGAAGGAGAAAAACCGGTTCGTCAGAGGCTTGATCAGCTGGATTGGCTTTAGACAAACAAGCGTTGAATACGTGCGTGAGGAGCGCTTTGCGGGCGAGACAAAATACCCGCTAAAAAAAATGATCAAGTTTGCGCTTGACGGCATTACCTCGTTTTCCTATAAGCCGCTCAAAATTGCCAGCTATGTTGGCTTTGCGCTTTCTTTAGGCGGATTTATATATTTGCTGGTTGTCATCTGGCAAAGGCTGTTTACGGAGACGACCGAATCAGGCTGGGCATCCATCATTGCTATCAATCTTATATTCAATGGGATTATTTTAATGATTCTTGGTGTGATTGGGGAATATATCGGCCGTATTTATGATGAATCCAAAAACAGGCCGCTATATATTATTAGACATGCTGATGGCAGCATAACTCAAGAGCAGCAGCCTGCTGCGGAACTGGAGAAGCTTCGCAATGAGTAGCGAGCCGGCTGCATGGAGAAAGACGGGGCTGCAATTCGTTTTGTTTAATATGGTCGGTCTTCTGAATACAGCGATTGATGTTGCCGTTTTCTCACTTCTGCTCGCTTTTTCCGTTCATGCCAGCGCAGCTCAGGCTATCGGCTATATGGCAGGGATGCTTAACAGCTATCTGCTTAATAGCCGCTTTACGTTCAAGCAGCAGAGCCAGCATTTGACGAGTCTGCATAAAGGCGCACGCCGTATTCGTTTTATCATTTGGAATTTAAGTATGCTGCTGTTATCGGTTGTACTAATGGCCATCGCTATTGAATGGCTTCATATGAACGCGGCTATTGCCAAAATTGGCGTTACACTATCAGTGCTTTTTATTAACTTTTACGGCAATAAGCGCTGGGTGTTTATTAAACAGCCAATTGCAGAGGAAGGAGAGGGAAAAGCATGAAGAAGTGGATTGCCTATGTTTTGATCGTCGTTGGTTTGCTCATCGTTGTTTATCCGGTAGGCGCTCAGTGGTATGATAATCGTATTCAGGAAAAGATGCTCGAGGAGTGGGAGCAGGAGCTGCTGGAGGAAAGCGCGGAGCTGACGGCACAGGACCAATTTAATACGCTTACTGCTTTATTTGATTCGGAGCCCGGCAATTCAGAGGTGGAAGCGGCAGTAGAAACTTCGCCAGAGCCAGATCCGGAACCATCGAAAGAGCCGGAAAAAGAAGCTCTGCCTGATCCGATTGCAACTATTAAAATTCCAAGCATTAATTTAAGCTTGCCTGTCCTAGAGGGAGCAACACAAAAAAATATGAAGTATGCAGCTGCTCACCTTACAGAAACAGGAAAATTCGGTCAAATCGGCAATGCTGCTATTGCTGCTCACCGCATGAAAACAAAAGGCAGGCTATTTAATCGCCTTAATGAAGTAGCTGAAGGCGACAGCATTAAAATAACGGCAGGCGGCAAAACGTTTGATTACACGGTATATAAGGTATCGATCGTGGAGCCAACGGATGTTTCCGTACTTAATTACAACAAAATTGATAAGCTGCTGACGCTGATTACTTGCGATCCTGTCGTAAATCCAACTCATCGCTTAATCGTGCATGCCAAAATTTCAGAATAAATAAGGAAGGGCTTTTCATGCAGCCATGCTGCTGAAAGGCCCTTTAATGTCGCATCATTTATATAGCAATTGCTAAGAGAAATTACCTGATGAATCAGATATGCAATTCCCCAAGCCTAATTAACTCAACAACCGCTTGTGAACGACCCTTAACATTAAGTTTCTGCATGACATTCGAGATGTGGTTACGAACGGTTTTTTCACTTATAAAAAGCTGCTGCGCAATGTCGCGAGTCGTTTTATCTTGAACCAGGAGTTCAAATACTTCACGCTCGCGGTTAGTTAACAAGAACTTGCTTTTATGGTCGTTTCCCCTCAATTTGTTTCACCCCTCCTTGCACGGGTATTTATAGTTTCAACAAGGTTAAGGGATACAGTCAAAATATAATATGAAACTGTGATAATAATGGTGCTGCCTCCATTCAAATTGGGCGTTTGCGTATACAGTTATTAGCTCAAAAGCAATCGTAGTAAGTTAAATGCAATATATCAAAGTACATTATATTAGCAATACTGGAATGGGTGAATTGTGGATAGGGCAATAAGCAGTAGAAAGGGATGCTACTGCGATCAAGTTTGGGATTCCGACCGCTGTTGTAGTCCAATTTTTTAGATGAAATAACCCCTGTAATGGATAAAATCGGCCTACTATGGCGGACGCTACCGTTTCTCCATTCCCAATCATGCTCCTCGTTCCCCTTCCATATGTCCTTGTTGTACGAAAAAAAGCACCAAAGTACCACAACTTAAATGCTCCTCAGTAAGCTACTATGCCAACGTACCACAAAATTATTGCTCCGTAAGCTACTACGCCAACGTACCACAAAATTAATGCTCCTCAGTAAGCTACATCGCCAAATACCTCGCTGTAACGAATCCCTATTGTCTTATTGTGCGAAAAAAGCACCTTTTCAAATTGTAACGAAGATCAGATGCCTTATTAGCTTAATTCGATGCCCAAAACGATGGTTTGTTCACACATAGCGCCGTCAGGATGCGTTACATTTTCGAAACAGCTATTTTCGAGCAAATAGCGCGTCTCAGCTTCGTTAGAGCCGGCAACGAACGGAGAGCAGCCAATTTTTTATACTTATTCCGGATTTTTTACACTTTTCCATGTTTCACAACTCCATGCCATTGTATAAAAAATCGATTGATTGTTATATCGTTATAACGGGTTGGAGCGTCTAGAATGAAGTTATAACAAAGCAGCATGCTAATGTGTTTAGACCGTGAGACGTCCGGTACAAGAAAAAGGAGAAAGCTAGCACGAAGATAGGGAGGATAAGCATGTCGCAAGCAACTACGGAACATTCGCAGACGGCAGCTCCAATACCGAAAAAGCCGGTAAAAAAAAGCAATTTCAAACGATTAATAAAGCAGCTTGACATTCAGTTAATGGTATGGCCGGGGCTGCTGCTAGTATTTGTATTTTCCTATATCCCCATGTATGGCGTAATCACGGCATTTATGGATTATAACCTCTTTACAGGAACTAATATTTTTGTGAATCCATGGGTTGGATTTAAGCATTTTGAAGCATTTTTTAATGCTCCAGATTTTAATATCATTTTGCGAAATACAATCGTGATCAGTTTATTGAAATTTGTTATTGGATTTCCTGCTCCTATTATATTAGCTCTCATGCTGAACGAAGTACGCCATATGGCTTTCAAGAGAATTGTTCAAACGATTACCTATTTGCCGCATTTTATGTCTTGGGTCATTGTAGGCGGGCTAGTGATGTCACTTCTATCAACCGAAAATGGGAGCATTAATATATTGCTCGAGAAGACCGGTACGATTGATGAGCCTATCAATTTCATGTCTATAAAGGAGTACTTCTGGTCCATTCTTATTACGACCAATATATGGAAGGAAATTGGTTTTTCCTCCATTATTTACCTGGCTGCTATAGCAGGCGTCGACCCGCATTTGTATGAGGCGGCAGACATCGATGGCGCATCGAAATTCAAGCAAATTTATTTAATAACGATTCCGACAATTATGCCGGTTATAAGCATTTTTATGATACTAGCTATGGGCAGTCTCCTGAATGCGGGCTTTGAGGATATTTTGATATTGGCACAAAATCCGCTCCTCCGGCCGGTGTCTGATGTTATCGATACTTATGTATACCGCGTCGGCCTGCAAAATCAGAAGTACTCCTACGCAGTCGCGGTAGGTTTATTCAAAGCGATTGTCAGTATAGGGCTTCTCACTACAGCCAACTATATCGCGAGAAGATCGGGCAACAGCTTATGGTAAAGCAGCGACATACAAAAGAGGTGAATACAGCTTGAAAATTAAACATTTGGGTGCCAGTGACAAAGTCATGGTTGTCTGTATATATATCTTTCTTACTCTGCTTTCATTTTCGGCCTTATACCCTTTTTGGAACGGGCTGGTTGTTTCGCTGAATGAAGGCTTGGATACAGCCAAGGGGGGAGTAACCTTTTGGCCGAGAATATTCACTTTTGAGAACTATCAAATTGTGTTTGAGGATAAGAAACTGGGCAATGCCTTTTTTATCTCCGTTAGCAGGACGATTGTCGGTACGGTTACAGCCTTGTTTATGACTGCCCTGTTAGCATATGGGATGACGAAGTCCAACTTGATGGGGCGCAAACTGTATACATTTATTTTTGTATTCACGATGTATTTTGGCGGCGGACTCGTACCGACATTTTTGCTGGTAAAGTCGTTAGGACTGATGAACAACTTCCTTGTTTTCATTATTCCATCGTTAATAAGTGTTTGGAACATGATTGTTATGCGCACGTTCTTTAAGGGGCTGCCTGCTGGGCTTGAAGAGTCGGCACAGATTGATGGCTGCAGCAATTGGGGGACATTCTTCCGCATCGTATTGCCGCTGTCTGGACCGGTTCTGGCAACGCTTGGCTTGTTTACAGCAGTAGCGCATTGGAATGACTGGTTTATGCCTTCCATTTATATTACAAATTACGATTTGTGGCCGGTTCAAACGGTGCTTCGCCGCATATTGAATGCAAATTTAATAACGGAGCAGATGGGCAGTCTGGATGCGATGACGATTGAAAAAATGGCCAAGAAAAGTATTACATCAAAGTCATTGATTAATGCAACGATTATGGTTGTGACATTGCCAATTATTATGGTCTATCCGTTTGTTCAGCGTTTTTTTGTAAAGGGCGTAATGGTTGGCTCTTTAAAAGAATAGCAAAGGCAATATGATTCTGGTTTGAAGCGCACAGCGCATTGAACATATATTGAGTGAGAGGGGTAATTACAGTATGCAAAACAAAAGAAAGCCGCTTGTTGTGTTCATTATGGCGGTATTTGTTCTGGCCACAGTGCTGTCAGGCTGCAGCGGGAAAAAAGGGGAAGGCGGCAACAACACTTCTTCACCGCCACCGACAAGCACAAATACCGCAACTCCTGGCAATACGGATCAAAATAAGGAAGATGAGCCATGGGTATTCGGCTCCGAGATGCTAGAGTTTTCCGCCTATGCCCATTACGGCTGGCTGGATTTCCCTCTGGAAATGGATGAGGTCCCTTTTTGGAAGTATTTGAAAGCAAATAAAAATGTAAATATTAAAACGATACAAGCTCAAGGCAATCATGCTCAGCTAATGACTACGATGATGGGTTCAAATACTTTGCCGGATCTGATCTATATGGACCGTTATCATCCGGACTTCGATCGTATGTATAATGCTGGGAAGCTCGTAGCATTCGACGATTATTTGGACAAATACCCTAACTTGAAAAAGTGGATGAATGCACAAGATATGGAGCTTCTGCGTTCTCCAGACGGAAAGCTTTATAAATTCCCTAACTGGTACAGCACTAAACCGACTGGCAATGCAGGTTATGTTGTGAATAAGAAAATATATGAAGAGCTGGGCTCACCTAAATTGGAGACGACGGATGATCTTTACAACTATTTGGTAAAAGTAAAAGAAAAGTATGGTTCAGAAGTAGTGCCTTTCGAGCCGGACCGCACGCAGGATGCTCAAGGAATCGGTGTATTGTATACCGCTTTTGGTGAAGATCTCATGTACAAATCTTTAAGCGCTGATGTGCTTGGCGTTGTAGATGAAGATAAGCTGACCTCCTTGTTTACTTCGGAGCCATTCCGCGAATCGCAGAAGTTTGTATCCAAGCTTTATCGCGAGAAGCTGATCTCTCAAGAAATGTTCACTCAAGACAGAGGAATGGTACTGGAGAAGCTCTTGACAGGCCGTGTAGCCGTTTATGCAGGAAGCTCACCTACTGCTTACGCATCACAAGCTCATTATGAATTGCTGAAGGATGATCCAAATTCAGGCTACTTTATGATTTGGCCGATCCGTAAAGAAGGTTTGGACAAAAATAAAATTCATCCGGGCGGTTATGACACGCTTGGCTGGAATGTAAGTGTTATTACGACGAGTGCCAAGGACCCTGAGAAAATTTTTGCATTCCTTGATTATTGCACGAGTCCGGAAGGAATGACCGTTCAATTCTTTGGAGAAGAAGGCAAGTATTGGAACGGCTTTGATGAAAACGGCTATCCTAACTTTACAGATGCATATGATATTGCGGATGTAGCGGATATTCAAGCAAAAAATGATGTCGTTACGATCGCAGGCAACGTCGATTATATTGACCCGGCCAAAATGAAATTTGAAAATTCTCAGCCGGTAGAGAAGCAAAACTGGCAGGCTCGTTATCAAAATGAAATTACATGGCCGTCCGCCAACGATATTACGGTATTCAATAATAGAATGAATCCTGAGGCTGACAGCACTCTTGGAGATATTAGACAATCGATGCTAGACTTGTTTATGCAGGTGCTGGCAGATTCCTCAACAGCCAAGAGCGATGAAGAAGTTGACAAAATCCTAGACAAAGCTGAAGCAGACGCTAAAAAGCTAGGGTATGATGATCTGCTTGAATGGCGTACTCAGATCATGAATGAGAATAAGAAAATACTTGGAGTCAGGTAACGAATACTGCTAGTGGATATCCCAAGCGATGATTGAAATCGCTTGGGATAAATCCGTCTAGTCTGCTTGCTTTTAAGCCGTTTGTTATATAATGTGAGAATATAGAACGTATTTCCTAATTTATATAATATTCGGTAAAAGGAGGAACCGGTTTGTGAGTTTTATAAAAACATGGCTGTTTGGAATGACAGCGTTTACGATTTTTGGAGCTGTACTCACCAGTTGTTCTGCAACGAAGGTTTCACCTATACTACCTGTTGATTCTGTAAAGAAAAAGCAGGAGGGAATCGAACTAGATTTGTCGAAGGGCAAGGAAATGGATGATGAAGGCATACAGCAGCAGACATACACGGTTGACGGGTTATATAGGCTTGGCTCCGAGCCGCTTAACGTAACTTTTTATGCTCATTACGGTTATTATTCCATGCCGAATTGGGGAGCAGACCCGTCTTCCAGATGGATACGCGATAATTTGAACATTCATGTTAAGCCGATTAGCTCTGGTGGAAACGGGCCAATGACCTTGCAAAATATGATCGCCAGCAAACAGCTTCCAGATATTATTTGGGGAGATCGGGATGCTGATTTGGAGAGACTACGAGAAGCTAAATTGTTAGTGCCGCTTGACGATTACATAGAGAGATATCCGAACTTAAAGCGATGGGCAGACGAAAAAGTGTTGAATCTGCTTCGTTCCTCTGACGGACATATTTATTATTTTCCGAATTACTATACTCGAGAGCCTAACGGCAATGCCGGCTATGTGGTGAATAAAAAGATATACCGCGAGCTGGGCGAGCCAAAGCTGGAAACAACCGATGATTTGTACAAATATTTAAAAATGGTTAAAGCCGCTTACCCGAATATTGTTCCATTTGAAACGGGCTTAGCGAAAGAAGGGCACGGGATTGATCAAATTTTTTCTTCATTCAAAGAGAGCAATTATAGCTTTACCCGTATTTTCGCAGTTACGAAGGAAGACAGAATGGTATCCATTTACGAAGACGAGGGCTTCAGAGAATCTGCCCTATTTGTTGCAAAGCTTATGCGGGAAGGGCTGATGACGATCGATGCGCTTACGCAAACAGAGGATCAGCTTAGCGAGAAGCTGATGAATGGAGCTGTCGCTGTATATGCCAGCGCAGATCCTATGAAGATGGTTATGCCTGCGCAAGCAGAGCTTGCTTCACGAAATCCGGAGGATGGGTATTTTTTTATTCCGCCGATTTACAAGGAAGGCTTAGATAAGGGCAAAATATACCCAGGAACTTACAATCTGCTCGGCTGGAATGTAGCAACAATTACGAAAAGCGCCAAGGACCCGGAAGCAATATTTGCCATGCTAGATTGGATGACGGGACCGGAAGGGTCCAGTATTCAAATGTGGGGGCCGCCTGGAGAGGACGGCTATTGGAATGGCTTTAAGGAGGATGGCATTACTCCTATTTTTACAGAAAAATATAGTGAGGATCCTGAAGGGCTGGCACAAATTCAAGCCATTTCTGGAGATATGATTTGGGTGGGCAATACGTATTTTATTGATAAAACGAAAAGTGAATTTGAAGCGACCTTGCCAGAGGAAAAGCGAAATTGGGCCAGCTACTGGCAAAGTAAAATAACGTGGAAATCTCAGGGGGATGCAACACCTTTTATTAATTTGTATCCGATGCCGGATACAGAGGTAGGCGATATTTACCGCAAGGTTAAAAATATTTGGTTAAAAGCAAGAGCGAGAGCGATGTTTGGAACAACGGATCAAGAGGTGCTGAATATTTTGGACCAAGCGCATAAGGATTCTATGGACGCTGGCTTTCAGCTGTACTTGGATTATATTACAAAAAGATGGCATGAAAATGTTACGCTGCTGAATTCAGAGCAATAGAATAAGCTTTGATGAAAGGAAGATTAACATGTACAACGTATTGTTGGTGGATGATGAAGAGCTGGACTTAAGAGGGATGCATCAATTTATTCCTTGGTCTAAGCTGGGCATGGTTGTGAAAGGTACGGTTAATAATGCTTTGTCTGCCTGCGATATTATAAAAAATGAATCGATAGATATATTGGTCAGCGATATTAATATGCCCTATATGTCCGGCTTAGAGCTAGCCAAAATCGCTCAAGAGCGTTCGCCTAATATAAGAATTATTTTTGTAAGCGGCTATCAGGAATTCAGTTATGTACAGCAAGCACTTTCCCTCAAAGCTTACAGCTACGTGCTAAAGCCTATGGATGATAATGAACTGATCACATCTTTATTGAAAATTAAGCAGGACTTGGATGAAGAAATTAAGCAGAAGGAAGTGGAAGAGGCTTATCAAAGCTTAATTCCGATTGCCAAAAATGAAATGCTTACCAGCTTGCTGGAAGGCGATATGAATGGGGATTACGAGGCTCTCTCTCAGTTCACAGACAGTCAGGATTTTCATAAGCTCCGCTGGCCGCTGAGGGCGGCTGTACTCGAAATGGATAGCTTGGCATGGTCAAGAAAAGAACGTACGGAGCATGAGCTGCCGATTACTCAGCAAAAGCAGCGGCGCGTATTTTTGCAGCAGGCGACTGAAGCGATGAAGCTGTGCGGCCATCATTTTTACTGCAAGCTTAATGCGCAGAGGGTAGCTGTCTTGCTTGAGGAGCGGGACTTGGATAATACGGTAAAGCAGCTTTATACACTGCTTCAAGAGCCGGTAAACACATCGATTACGATTGGGCTGGGCCAGCCTGTCATGCAGCTTGAGCTTATGCCGGAGTCTTATCAGCAGGCAATTGAAGCCATTGAAAGCAAAATGTTTTTGGGCAGGGGCGCTGTCATCAAATTCGAGGAAGTAAGCAGTGAGCCCGAAATGCTCGATGTCAGGAAGATGGAGGCTGGTATTGCATCGCTGCTGACAGCCATGACAGAATACCGCCTGGTCGAAATCTATGATGAGCTTGAAAAGCTGTTTCAATTAATAAGCACGATGCGTTCCAGATTTACCGTTCACCATTTGACCAATCATTTTATAGGAAAGCTGGAGCAGCATTTGAATTCTCTCGGAGAGGATTTATTTGATCTGATTAATATGGACATCAAGCAAATGGATATTTTGCTGCAATTCGAAACCGTTCAGGAAATTCGAATTTGGCTGATGCACCGTATTTATGAAATATCGGAGCAGCTCAACGCCAAAAATAACAACCAGAGCAGCAGATTTATCCGCAATGTACGATCAGTCATTAAACAAAAAATGCATGAAAATATTACTTTGAAAGATATTGCACAAGTGTTTTCCTTTTCGCCAAGTTATTTAGGTTTTTTAATTAAAGAGAAATCTGGCTGCACCTTCAATGAGCTTCTGGTTAATATGCGAATGGAACGCGCTTGCGAGCTGCTCAAGGAGCCGGGATTAAAAATCTATGAAATCGCAGATCAAGTTGGATATCGCTATTTGCCTTATTTTAGCAGGCAATTTAAAGACAGATTCGGGGTAACGCCGCTTGAATACCGCAAAAAGATGACTTAGTGCAAGGGAGCAGGGCAGCTATGGCTCAAATTCAAATAAATAAGCAAAAAAGAAAAACTACATATATTCCAATTGCCTATAAATTAATGCTGTCCTATATGATTTTTATAATTGTTCTGGTTACCATCAACGGGTATGTATCCCATGTTATCTATGATTCTTCTATACGCAAGCAAACCAAGATGAACGTGCAGGGAACCTTGCAGCAGGTTCGGGACAATGTTAATTATAAAACGAGCGACTTGATGCGGATCTCTTCTATTATTTACAATGATTATTTTCTCGTACAAAATGTAAAGGCAGAAAATTTGTCGCTTGGCGAGCAGTATTTGCGCATGGAGCAGGTAGTTATTCCAAAGCTGGAAAGTGTTGTGAAGGCGATTGGATTTAGCCAGCGTCTGTTTATTTATTTCGGCAATGAAACGATACGCGAAGTATATCAATTCCGGGCAGATGGGGCAGATGCGACTCCAGAACAACAAACCTATGATATTTATCATTTAAAGCGCATTAAGGATAGCAGCTGGTATAAGGAGCTGCCAGATGAAATTTATGGTGAAACCTTTATATGGAAACAAATTGAAGATGAAAAGCAGCAGAGCCGCATCTCTTTAATCCGCCGCATGATCGATACGAGCAATCCGGTGCGCTTAAGTGAAATCGGTATTATGCGCTTTAGCGTCCGCTTAGCTGATTTATTTGAAAGCGTCGATTATTCAGTTTTGGGGGAAGGCAGCAACATTGCTGTTTATGACAGTAATGGAGAACGTTTATTTGCTTCAGGTTTTGAAAATAATGAGGAAATACAGGATACTAAGTTTTTAACGATCGAAGAACAAATGGCCGATCAGAATTGGACGATCGTCGCCAATGTGCCGCTCACGCTGCTCGATAAAGAAGCACAAAAAATAAAGTCCTTTATTATAGGCATTTGTGTGCTTTGCTTTATTTTGTTCACCTTTGCTGGTGTTTTTATATCACGTTATTTTGCAAAAAGGATTACGAAATTCGTAGCGATCCTCAATGCTTTTCGGCATGGCGATCTGCACAAGCGGATTACCTACAGAGGCAAGGACGAGTTTTCACAAATTGCAACGGCGCTCAATGGCATGGGGGAGGATGTAGAGGCGCTTATCCGCAAAGTGTATTTGACGCAGCTGCAAAAAAAAGAAGCCGAGCTTGAAATGCTGCAATTGCAAATTAATCCGCATTTTTTGTATAATACGCTGTCATCTATTAATCAGCTCGCTAAATTTGGCGAGAATGACAAGCTGCAGCGCATGGTCGTCCAGCTTGCCAAGTTTTATCGCCTGACGCTTAATTCCGGAAAAACCTTAATACCTGTGTACGCTGAAATTGAACAATCCAACGCTTATCTTGATATACAGAAGGTCAAGTACGGCAAGCGTATGGAGGTCGAATTTGATATCGCTGTATCCATTTGGCCGTATGAAACGATTAAGCTTATTTTGCAGCCGTTTATTGAAAACGTGCTCAAGCATGCTTGGTGCGGAGACCGCATTTATATGCGCATTTGTGCCCATAAGGTTAAGGATTGTATCCAATATAAAATAATAGATGACGGCATTGGCATGTCCCCGCAGCGTATAGCTGAAATTTTTGATTTAAGCAATGACAGCGAGACGGGGCATGGCATCCGCAATATCGATCAGCGCATAAAGCTGCAGTATGGCGAGCGGTATGGTGTTACGATCATTAGTCGAATAGGAATAGGCACTACCGTTCAAATTGTTATTCCAGCCCGCGAACGATCGATCAAATCTTTTAATACAGGACACGAAGTACCTTGAAAATAGATAAATATAGTTCTCTTAGATTAACTTTGTGCTATGATGTAACAGAAGCTAATGTAATTTAACTGGAAATTGATAGTAAGAGAGGCAAGATGTGAAGAATGCAGCGCAAAGTATGGTTTATGGCAATTGGCATCATTATTATTCTTATTCTAATTAACAACACTGTGTATTACTTTATGACTAAAAAAACATTAGAAGAAGCATTAAAGCATGAGCTCCTCTCGTTAGGCAAGCAAATTGAGCTCACCATCGAGCAGACAAGGCTGGGCTCTGAGAAATTCGAAGAGCAAATAGGCCGCGAACTGCGGGCTTCCGCAATAGCAGCACAGTATGCATTGGATCCGGACGTTGACAATGTTACAAATGAGCAGCTGAAGGAGCTCAGCCAGAAGCTGGATATTAAGCATATCAGCCTGCTTAAACGTATACAAGACGATATAGTGCTCTATCGATCAAGCGACGATACCCAGATTGGCAAAAGCACGAAAACATGGGTGCCGTGGTTTAGCTATTTTAATCAATTATTTGATAACTATAATGTTAAGGGCGAGTGGCTGGGTCAAACGCTGAATCATTTTTGGAGCGGTCCATTTGAAGTATCTTCAACCGATGTGCAAAATATTTACAAATGGGGCTACTATTATGATGGCTCGACCAATTATATTATTGATCCCTATGTTCACTATGAAACGCTGAATGAATTTAATGAAATAACAGGCGTAGAACGCCTGCTCGATGATTTGGTGGAAGCTCAGCAGTCGCTTATTGAAATTATGGCCGTCAATCCGCTAACTTTCCCTGACGGCATTCAAACCGAGCAGGATGACGGACAGTACAAGGATCATATCGTCCAGCGGCCGATTATATACGGTCAATATACGGTTCAGCTTGATGAAGATATTCAAGCCGTACAGTCGGCTTATTATAATAATGAAATTGTAACGATTGAGAAAAAAAGCAAGTACGGTCATGTCTACAAAATGTTTATTCCTGTTTCGGTGAAGGACAAGGGGATCAGCATTACGGATCCGAATGGCACACCGATGGATCAGTACGTGTTGTCCATTGTGTCTGATTACAATATGATCAATCTTGCGCTGAATAAGCAATTTTTCAATCTTGGCGTCGTTATTATATTGCTGACTGCTTTAAGCTTCCTCATTGCAATTGCAGCGATGAGACAGATCAAGCAATCACAGGACAAGGCTGTTCGTGTAGCCCAGGAGACATATGTCGAAGAGATTAATGGACTGTTTCTTGCCATTAGAGCGCAGCGCCATGATTTTCTCAATCATGTGCAGACGATTCATTCCTTAGCCAGTCTCAGCAAGCATAAAGAGCTTCTTGCCTATACGAAGGAGCTTACTGATGAAATAAGGGTGATGAACGATATTATTAATATCGGCAATCCTGCTATTGCTGCTCTTATTCGTTCCAAAATTTCACAAGCCGAGACGTATCGCATTCAATTTGCCTGCACCTTCAATGATTTGAATATGTCCGAGATGGGCGCCAAAACGCTTGATGTGAACCGTATTCTTGGCAATTTGATAGATAACGCCTTTGATGAAGTGATGAAGTATGAGGAAAGCGAGCGTCAGGTGCATCTCATTTACAGCCAAAAAGCCGGCCATATTGACATTGAGGTTGGAAATATATGCTTGGATGCGGAAGCAGTTGCAGCTTCGCCGCTATTTAAAAGCGGCTATTCCACCAAGCATGACCATCATCAAGGCATAGGTCTGTCTATCGTTAAAGGGATTGTAGATCGCTACCGGGGTGAAGTAAACGCGGCGGCTGCCGCGGAAAACTATTTGATTTTCACAGTAAAGCTCCCAATATAAGTTTTAATAGGGCAGATTTAAAGCAATCAAACATCAACCGTTGGAAAGTTATTTCGCGGTTTGGTGTTTTTTTGTTAAAATAGAGGGATACAGATAAGGCAGGTGAAATGATTTGTTATATCTCGCCGATGAGCAGCAGAAAAAGATAGAAAACTTTTTGAAAAGCAGCTTGGTCCAAGTGATTATTAAGCGCGGATGGTCTTACTATACATCAAAACGAATTAAACGTATGGAGCTGACCGTACATGAAACGATAACAGCTTATGCGGAAGGTACAGACATATATGCAGTTGTTATTGATTTAGATGAGCTGCGCTACAGCAGCTGCTCATGTCCTTTTAAAGGTACGTGCAAGCATATCGCCGCCGTATTTTTTCAAGCTGTTGCAGAGCAGGCAGGCGGTCATAAGGCAGCTGAGCAAGCCTATTTTCGTTTGCTGGGCTTGACTAAGGCCAGTGCGGCTATTTCTGTTAATCGAGATATTTCGGATCAAGCTATACAGGCCCCATTCATTGGTTTTGGGGACGGCAGACCTGAGGAGAGCGATAAACTCCTTGTATGGCGGGAATGGATGGATAAACAATACGGCGAGGTATGGCGCACCTGCCGCCATTCGCTCCATCCGCTGCAGCCGGTGCTGACTGGCCTGAAGGCTGTCGCCAGAGACTGGTCCTTCAAGGCGCAAAAACTGTTTTGGTGCTATGCGATCCTTTATGTTTTGGAACAGGCTGAAAGGGCTATTTCTTTAGCAGATTCTTTCAATCGCTACTATTATGAAATGGCTTTCCTACGTATGTCCGAGCCGTGGCTCGCGCAGTTTCATGAGCTGATTGACGATTTGGATCCTGGCAAATTGTCTGATAAGGATTGGGAATGGAGTTTAACGATTGTCGGTGAGCTGAAACGCAGAGCGCTGCTCTTGGATCGGCAGCTGCTTGAATGGGATTATATTTACTTAGCCGCCCTGCAAGCCTTCGGCAAGCAGCCCGAGTGGCTGCGGAATGAAGAGCAGGCGATCGGGGAAATGCTGGAGAGCAAGGCTGGCGCTGCGATTAATCAAACGTTTTTGCGTATTGCGGCAGGCAGCATTGCATTTGATCGCGGAGAGTATGAAAACGCGCTGAATCATTTCAGCCTTGCTGATTTTGACCGGGCGCAAAAAGCTATTTACCGTTCTGTAGATAGGCTGCTGGAAACGAGACAGGAAGCAGCTGTTGAAACATGGATGGCTTATATATTCGAGCAAGTGCAGCAATCGCCTGGCAAGCGGTCTGTAGGACCGTTTATGCAGCTGTGCACATCAGCGGATGAAGCTTACCCAGAGCAAAAAATATGGTCGGATTACATGCTGGGCTTGCTGCCTCAATCTTATATCAGACTTTCAGAGCATTGGATGCGGCTTGGCCGCTATCAGGATTGGGCTGATCTGCAGCTGCTCTCTGGTGTTAAGATCGAAGCTATATCTCCTGAGGAAGAGAAAAAGGTTTCCAAGCATGCGCCGCAGCTTATGTTTCCGCTGTACCATCAATCTATTGAAGCAGCGATTCAAAGCAGAAACAGGCAGGGCTACAGGCTTGCCGTAAAGCAATTGAAACGGCTGTCCAAGCTATATTCAGCATCGCCATTTGCCAGCCGCTGGCCAGTGTTTATTGAGCAGCTGACGGATAAATACCAGCGATTGCGCGCATTTCAGGAGGAATTGTGGAAAGGAAATCTATTGCAATGAATGCAAAGCTAAATAGGCAACAGCTTGTTGTATCAGGCTTCTGGGCAGGCAAAACAGGTGATTACAGCATGATGCTGTACACGCCAGACCGTATGGCTGCTGCTAAGCTTAGCAGCATTTTGTTCGCATGGCACAGCTCTTCCTGGTATGGAACAAGCACGGAAGAAATCGTAGTTGGAGAGAGGCTGCTTATAAAGCTGACACCTTTGACTGCGATCGACTATTTGTCCGATCCGCAGCCGGTAAAGCTGGTCAAGGTCAAGTGGAGCGACCAATTGCAGGTGTTAATGAAGCTGGCGGGGCTTTTTCGCGAATTGCTGCTAAACGGCTGGTTTTTGCCGGATTGGGAGCGTTGGAGCGAGTATAAAAGATGCTGGCGCCCGGCTATTCCAAAGGAGCGTCATGACATAAACAGCGAATGGGAAGCCTTGCAGCAGCAAGCGGAAGCGTTTGGCGACCAGGCTATCAGCTTGTGGCTAAGCGAGGCGATTGAGGAGCTGCTTGCGAATAATCATGACGTGCAGCAGGCTTGGGAGCAAGCAGAGCGTTCTGTTGGAAGCGGGCTGCTGGCCAGAAAGCTTCCGGATGAGCAGGATTGGCTGACCGCCATTGGGCTATTAACGGATTCAACGCCGTTCCGTATAGCTCTGCAGCTGCTGGAGCCGTCTGCAGGGGACTGTGAGGAATGGAGATTAGTGCCGGCTGTTCAAGCGCGTGAAGGCGGCCCTTGGCAGGCAGTCTATTACAATAAGCGGGCTGAGCTTTGGCGGCCATTATTGGAGGAGCATGCTGAGCTGCCGTCGTTATGGCAGCCTTTGCTGACCGAAAAGATCGGCAAGGAGCACCAGAAATGGCTCGCTGCCTTGCATAATTGGGAGCTGAAGCAGGGTGACGAAGCAAATGATTGGAAGTTAACGGAGGAAGAAGCTCTCAACTTTTTGCATGAAGGCAGTATGACGCTGCTTGAGGCAGGTTGCTCTGTATTGCTGCCATCCTGGTGGGAAGAGGCCAGATCGCGCAAGCTGCGCGTCAAGGCGAAGATGAAGCATATGCTTGGCTCCGCTGCCGAGCCTATGTTTGGCTTATCGCAAATTGTCCAGTTCGACTGGCGCCTCGCTGTTGGCGATTTGCAGCTAAGCGAGGAGGAGTTTCTTAAACTGGCTGAAGAGAAGCGGCGCTTTATTCAAGTGGGCGAAAGCTGGGTATATCTCGACCCGCAGGACGCAGCGCAAATCAAAATGTGGCTGCGCAAAGTCGGCCGCGGCAAAGGGCTGACGTTCCGCGACGTACTGGAGCTGCATTTACGCGGAGAAGCCAGCTTCTTAACCGATTATGAGGATATGAACGGCCGTGCTGAAATCGAAATGAATGAGCATTTGCAAATTTGGATGGAGCAGCTGCAAAATATTTCATCGATGCCGCTGGTCGACAAGCCATCTGCCCTTCATGGCGAGCTCCGCGAATATCAGCGACAGGGCTTGTCATGGCTGCTCTTTTTGCGCCGTTACGGACTTGGCGGCGTTTTGGCAGATGATATGGGGCTAGGCAAAACGATTCAATTTATAGCGTATTTGGCTTATTTAAAGCAAGAGAGATTAGCGCACGGCAGCTTAAAAGCTGCCGGGCATGCTGAAGAAGCGCTCCCATCACTGCTAATTTGCCCTACTTCGGTTATAGGCAATTGGGAGAAGGAATTGGAGCGGTTTGCGCCTGATTTAAACATCGAGCTGCATTACGGGGCGAAACGGCAAAAAGGCGAGGAATTTAAAGAGCTGGCGGGCAAAGCGGATTTGGTTATTACGTCCTATGCGATCGCTCTGCTCGATCAAGAACAATTTGTTGATATGCAATGGGATGCGCTATGCCTAGATGAAGCGCAAAACATTAAAAATGCATACACGAAGGGATCAAGCGCCATTCGCCAGTTTCCTGCGCAGCATCGCATAGCCCTTACTGGAACACCGATGGAAAATCGCTTGACGGAGCTATGGTCCATATACGATTTTATTAATCCTGGTTACTTGGGCAGCTTGGGTGAATTTCATAAGTCTGTAGTCATTCCAATAGAAAGAACGCGGGATGAGCAACTCATTGCGGGGCTGAAGCGCTGGGTGCAGCCTTTTATGCTGCGCCGGTTGAAAAAGGACCCTGCTATACAGCTGGCGCTGCCGGATAAAATTGAGTCAAAAGCTTTTGTTACGCTGACTGCCGAGCAGGGCGCGATATATGAGCATATTGTCGCTGATTTGATGGAGAAGCTTCATACGCTTGATCCGATGCAGCGGCGCGGCATGGTGCTGGCCGCATTAACGAAGTTGAAGCAGCTGTGCGACCATCCTTCCTTGTTTCTAAATGAAGGCGGATTGAAGCGGTGGGAGGAGGAACGCTCCAACAAGATGGTACGCTTGCTTGAGCTGATCGAGGAAATTGCAGCTGAAGGCGAAAGATGCCTGATTTTTACACAATATATCGAGATGGGCGAGCAGCTAAAGCGTATATTGGAAGCGCGTTTTAAGCTAGAGGTGCCTTTTCTGCACGGCGCTGTGCCTAAACAGAAGCGGGATCAAATGATTGAAAGGTTTCAAAATGAACAGGAGGATTGTCTCGCCTTTGTTTTATCTCTTAAAGCAGGCGGAACCGGCCTTAACTTGACAGCAGCCAATCATGTTTTTCATTTTGACCGCTGGTGGAATCCTGCCGTCGAGAATCAAGCGACCGACCGCGCCTTCCGGATTGGGCAAACTAAAAATGTACAGGTTCATAAGCTGGTGACGCTTGGAACGCTGGAAGAGAAAATAGATACGATGATTGACAGCAAGCAGTCGCTAAACGATCAAGTTGTCGGACAGTCAGAGCAATGGATAACGGAATTGTCTAATGAGGAGCTGCGCGAATTGTTTGCTTTGCGCAAAAACTGGCTGAAAGGATAGGTTTGCTGCATGGATGAGTTGCACAATAGGCTAGATAAATTAAAGCTGAAGGAAATTATACCTGAAACGGGCCAGCCGTCTGTCCCTGATCAGCTTGAAAAAATGCCTCAGCAAGAGGAAATGACTGAGGATTGGAAGAAATTTTATACGGAAGTAAGAAAAGCAGTGGAGCGGATGAGGGAATAGGAAAATGAAGGATAAAAGCACGGCTGCAGGGAGCGATGGGGCTCGCCTTGCCGTGCTTTTCGCATGGCTGCTTTCGTTGCCGAATTTCTTGCGTGCTGCTTGAAACAGCCTGCTTTATTATCCTTTTTAAGGTGTTATCGCACAAAGTGGTCAAAGGTTAGGTCATGCAATATATAGGCAAGAAAGAAAATGACAGATGGATTTTCGTAATGATGCTGCAGTTGTGTTAGCTGCGCGTAGTAGATTTCACCATAATGCGGATTGTTGCGCATTTCGAGATTGCTTTTAATCAGCGCGTCAAGCTTGTCGGATATATCCGTCAGCTCACCTTCATAAGTTTTGTCCTTGGCATGTACAATAAAATCTGTAAGAGGCTCATGAAAGCTGATCGGCAATGCCTCCACCAGAGATACTGCGAGCTGGTGTTCATACTGCTCAAAGGCGGCTTTGATCTCAAGCGATGATTTTTTTATAGGTGAGGCTACATCGCCGCTAATGCTTTCAACCAGATCATGATATAGCGATTTGGCGAGTGCGCGAAAATGGTCAATGCCGCTTGACCCGAAGCGTTCCGTTTCCAGCCAGCTGTTAAATAACGTCATAGCTGCAACACGAAAGGAATGCGTAGCGTCATTATCGGGAATCAGATTGAAGCTGCCGCCCCAACGTTCGATTAAATCAAGATTCACAATATGGTGAACCAATTGCTGCAAGCCGCTATACGGCTCTTGCTCCAAAGCTTGAATAAACCATTTGACAGCAGGCAGGGCCGTTTGCTGCAAATCATCGTAAAGGGCTTGACAGGTTTGTGAAAAATACGGGCTGCTGCCGGCCTCATGCTCGCGCTTGCAAAACAAATAGGCATCAAGCGTATCGATTTGCTTGACTAAGGCGCCTATATCGGAATCATCCTCCGCAAGCACAATGTAATTATAGAAGGAACCTTGCATGGAGCGTGATAAGCAGCTTACCAAATCTTTGCTGACCTCTGTTTCAAGCTGACGGATATGCGCTGCCACGATGGCGTCTTTTTTTGTGTTATGTTTGATAGAACCGGTAACGGTCTCATTAAGATCATGCAGCAGCGCCCGTGCCGCAAGCTCGAGCTTGTCCACTGGCTGCTTGATTATTTGCTCTTGTATGATGCCGATCAGCACGGCAATTGCCGCGCAGCGAAAGCTGTGGCTGGCTGCATTGTCTTTATAGCGTGGGGAGTGCTCATGCCACCTGGGCACATACTGCATTTGAATAATGGCATGAAAAAAACGGCTGTTTTTCATCCGACGCACCGCCTTTTAGAGTAATAAATAATCGTTCTATGTTATTATAAAATGAAAAGGATAGCGAGACTAGACAAAAAAGAGGGAATACCTATGCGGCGCTTTGGACTTGCGTTTAATCAATATTTTGAAAAATGGATGTTTCTAATTATACCTTGCTCCTTACTGGCAGGTTTTTTTATGGCCTCGGAGCTGCAGTATTTTATAGGAGCCGTCCCTTATTTGTTTGCTTTTGTTACTTTTACGATGGCAATGGGCTGCGGGATGAAACAGCTGAAGGCTTCGGCTGGCAGGCCAGGCCTTATTATACTTGTGTTTATTCTGGCGCATATGATTTCGCCGATTGTGGCCTATGCTGCAGGAATCTTAACGTTCGGGGCGGACTCTCCTTATGTTATAGGGCTTGTGCTGTTCGCAATTATACCGCTTGGCGTATCCTCCGTGCTATGGGTGGGCATGTCAGGAGGGAATATACCGCTCATGCTGGCTATGGTCGTGCTTGATTCTTTGCTTAGCCCATTTGTTGTGCCTGCGGGCATTCATCTGTTTTTCAATTCTGCTATCGAAGTAGAGGCTGGGCCTATCATGCTCGATTTGACGATAATAATCGTGCTGCCTACTATTATAGGGGTCTCTTTGTATGAATGGAGCAAGGGGAAAATTGCCGACCGTGTGAAGCCGGCAGCAGCTCCGCTGTCCAAGCTTTGCTTCGTGCTTGTCGTTGCGTTGAATGCAGCTGCCATTGCGCCATATATCGGGCAGCTTAAGCAAGATATGCTAACGCTTGTGCCATTGACTATCGCATTAGTTGCGTTTTGCTATGCAATTGGATATTTTGCTGCAGCGAAGCTTAAAGATAAGGGAAAGCAGATTACCGTTTCATATGCAACGGGCATGCGCAACATCTCGCTTGGCATTGTGCTGGCGCTGGGCTATTTCAGTCCGCTTGCCGCTGTGCCGGTCGTCTTGTCTATACTGATTCAGCAGCCTATGGCTACCTTGCATCATTATATTTTACAAAAACTTAATAATAATAAAGCTAGCGAGACAACCTCACTGCATGTAGGATAAAACTAGCGGAGATGCATGAAGACTATCGATTCGGAAGCGTATGCTTGAGTATCGACAGTTTCAATCTAGAAGGAAGCAACAGTATGTGTGGCGGGGGTGAGTCGTATGAACAGTTTTCGTACCAGATTAACGATGATTATTATTTCTATTATCGCTTTAGCTGTAAGTGCAGCTGGCTTTATGATGATGAATACGTTCAAAAATATTTATATTGACGCTCTTGAAGATAATATGGTGCGCGAGATGAAGCTTATCGCCTCCCGTATGGAATGGAAGGCCAGCGACAATGCAGAGGAAGTGTACAGTTATTATACCGAGCAAGCAAATGAAATAAAATCATATACAGAGTCGCGGATTACCTTTATTCGCAGTGACGGCGTCGTGCTTGGCGATTCGGATTATGCCGCGGAGGAAATGAATAACCACTTATACCGCAATGAGGTATCCGAAGCGCTTGAGGAAGGAATTGGACGAGCTGTTCGCTCCAGCAACACGATGCGCATGAATATGATCTATGTTGCAATTCCGATCAAGGATCAAACGGATAATTATTCTTATGTTATTCGTATGGCGATGACGCTGGATGAGGTGGACAGCGGCTTGCGCAAGGTGATGTATGTGATGATTGGCGGACTGCTTATCTTATTTGTCCTTGCTGCTGTTATCAGCTATAGAGTTGCCCTCGGGCTTACAAAGCCATTAGAGCAAATTACGAAGGTGGCTAAGCGGATAACGAATCAGGATTATGTAGCTAGAGTAACGGTAGTGAAAAAGGATGAAATTGGCGAATTAGGTCATGCTATTAATGCGATGGCGGACAGTCTGCAAGTGCAAATGGAGCGCATCAAGCAAAATGAAAATCAATTGCAGACCGTATTGGCAAATATGATTAACGGCATCGTCATGATAGAGACTGACGGAAGAGTCGTGCTCATGAACCGCCATGCAGAGGAAGTGCTTGGCTTGCCGGCAAGCGAGCTTGTTGGAAGGCATTATTCAGAAGCCAAGCAGCAGTACGAGCTTTCGCAAATGATCCAGGGCGCATTAAGATCCAAGGAGGCTCTGCGGGAGGAAGTGACCTTTTACTATCCGGAGGAGCGGCTTGTGGAATTGACGCTGGTGCCGATATCCGAAGGCGAGCATCAGCGCGGCGGCGTGCTGCTTGTGTTGCAGGACGTATCCGCAATCCGCAGGCTGGAGCGCATGCGCAGTGAGTTCGTTGCTAATGTGTCGCATGAGCTGAAGACGCCGATTGCGGCAGTTAAAGGCTTTGCGGAAACGCTGCTGGGCGGAGCTGTAAAGGATGAGGAGACTGCGCGTTCATTCCTGCAAATTATATTCGACGAAAGCGACAGGCTTAACCGTTTGATTGGCGATATTTTGGAGCTGTCCAAAATTGAGTCCAGACGTGTGCCGCTAATGTTCTCTCCAGTTGAACTGGATAGCTTTGTGAGCAAGACGATGACGTTGCTTGAAGCTGAAGCGACGATGAAAGGAATCGAGCTTTGCAGCAAAATTCAGCCAGGCCTTTATGTGGAGGCTGACGAGGATCGGTTGCGCCAAATCGTAATGAATTTGCTGTCCAACGGCATCAACTACACGCCGGACGGAGGCAAAGTAACACTTTCGATTCACGCGATTAATGACGATTTATTGTCTATTCAAATTAGCGATACAGGAATCGGCATACCGAAGAAGGACCTGCCCCGTATTTTTGAACGCTTTTACCGCGTAGATAAGGCGCGTTCAAGAAGCTCGGGCGGAACAGGCCTTGGATTGTCCATCGTCAAGCACTTGGTGGAGCTTCATAAGGGAACTATTACGGTGACAAGTACAACTGGAGTCGGAACAACCTTTACCATTATTTTGCCCGTGCTGCAATAAGAAACCAATCCGGTAAAAAAAATATTGCCTAATTGGTGGACAGGCATGTTAAACTAGAGGTATTGAACGATTACAGATAGTACGCGGGTGCGGTATATATGCTTTAGTATGTACGACTCGCATGGAGGTCATCATGTCGTATAAAGTGCTTGTTATCGAGGATGAGCCTACACTGGCCAGGCTATTGTCCTATAATTTGTCGCAAGAGGGTTATGAGACTAAGGTAGTCGATCATGGCGGGGAAGGGCTGCATACTGCTCTTACGGGCAATTTTGATCTGATTATATTGGATATAATGCTTCCTGGTCTCAATGGCTTTGAAGTATTGAATCGCCTCCGTCAAGGCGGCAATAAAACACCTGTTATTATTTTGACTGCGCGCAATGCGGAGGAAGAGGTTGTGCAGGGGCTGAAGCACGGAGCGGATGATTATATTACGAAGCCCTTTGGGGTTGCAGAGCTGCTGGCAAGAGTATCCGCCGTATTAAGGCGAACACAAATAGAAGATACTGCGCCGGTCATGTCCAGCGAGAAAGTAATCCAAGCGGGAGAGCTGTTTATTTATCCCGAGAAGTATGAGGTTACATTGCATGGCGAAGCGATTCCGCTGCGTCCGAAGGAATTCGAAGTACTGCTTTATTTGGTGCAGCGCCCAGGAGTAGTTGTGACAAGAGATGATCTAATGAATGTCGTATGGGGCTTTGATTATTTTGGCGGCCAGCGAACCGTAGACGTACATGTCAGCTCTCTGCGCAAAAAGCTGGAGCTGGGTCAGCAGTCCGTTGCCATTGATTCCATTCGAGGCGTCGGCTACAAGCTCGTAATGAAGAAAAAGCTCGAAACCCAGTAAGCGGGTTGCGGGCTTTTCTTAATTATTTTTCTTAATTATGCGTGCGACGTCTATTTATTTAGTAAGATCAAAAAAAATGGACTACAACAGCGGTCGGAATCCCAATCTTGATCGCAGTACCCCTCTTTACCATTGCACTCCTTGCCTAATCCAGAATGGAATCGAAACTTTTCTGCCTTTAGCGTCTAACGGTTCTGACAAGCGCTATTTAGCTAAAAAAGGCTATTTAGAAATTGTAACGGTTGTGATCAGCGTTATTTGTGAACTTTTGACTGTTTCGAGCTGCTTTTGAGGTAATTAAGACTTCTGACAACCGTTAAAATCTAGGAACTGGTGTTTTAGGCGTGTTAACGCTACTGACAACCG
>NZ_JAZHCT010000031.1:0-64519 GCF_036541265.1 Paenibacillus sp. IITD108
GGGATGAATAGGGCATTTCACTCGTTGTTCAGTTTTCAAAGAACAAATGGTACGCTTGGAACCAAGTAAAACTCGGTTGTTTCAGCGTGTGCACCGCGTTGTCTCAGCGGCGACTTTTATAATATATCACAGGCGCCTAATATAATGCAAGTGTTTTTTTAAAAAGATTTCTATACTATTTTTTCCTGCTTCTTTCTGCAGCTGTTTGATTCGAAACAATGCGCCCGTATGATTTATTTACCCCGTTCATTCGCCTCTGAAACAGCTGTCTCGCAATCCAGGCAAACAAAAAGCAAATACAAGCAATTATGAAGTCTTGTATCTGCTTTAATTGATGCACAGCATTATAATTCAACGGCTTGTCTAATCCCTTATGCTTCAGCTTAATATACTTTTGCCGCTTTATATTTACTGCTATCCTTTATCATCGAAGCCTTTTTGTTTACTTTCAACAAGCTAGCATCCACTGTAGTATCAATAATGACCCACTTCCCATTCAAATACACTTCATTCCAAGCATGATACACTTTCACATAGCTGCTCTCCCCCATTACAAGCTTCGTCGGAATCTGCTGACTGCGCAGCATCGCCGCAAATAACGAGGCATAACCATAGCAAATATCCTTTTTCAATTTAAGCGTACGGTCAATATCTGGAAGATAATCGTTGGACACATCAGCTGCAAGTTTGCTGTCATACTTAATTGTTTTATATACGAAATTATAGATAGCCCTAACCTTCTCCTCATTTGTATTCATATTTTTAGTTAATTCCTTAGCTTTAATGACTGCAGCACTCTCGCTTGTCCAATAAATATTTTGAATAGAATTTAAAAAGACAGCATTGCTGGATTTTAGTTTCAATGTTACTTCCTTATTGGCAACTCTTTTATAACTGTTGCCCGACACATGCTCAAGCACATAAACAATATACTTTCCATTACCCATCTGCAGTGGAAAGCTTTCCTTTTTTTTGCTGCCAGACAACGTATAAGTGTACCGGTCATTCCCTTTAACAATCATCAGCTTCGTTTTTATATTTTTCTGTACGGGATAAGAAATAAAAATGATACCTTGAGACAACTGCGAGCTATCCAGCCACTTCGATACCTGCGCCTCTACCCCTGCACCTCCAATTAATACGGCCAGCAAGCTCATCGTTACAAGCAGCATTACCCACTTGATCATCCGCATGAACAAACTCTCCTTTCGTTAGCTAGGCTGCCATCTATGGAAATAGTGAAGGCCCTTTAGCTTTGCGTCCCAATCTTTCGACTGGTTTGCCATTATTGGTCAAGCCTGGTACTACATCTTATTAAAAAAAGCTTGTTTTGCTATAAGCTCATCCCAATTCCAATGGATGCCTAAACCTATTTTCATACTTAATAAAACAAAAATAAACGGCTCCGCCGTCCTTTGGACAGGCGCGTTTACCGATGAATGATAAGAACAAGTTTATAGAAAAAACTTATAAGTTCTTATAACTCAAAAAAGAGCCTGGCAATATGCCAAGCTCGAGCTTGTTAAAAAGTATAAAATGAAGAAAAGACAAGTACTCATAGGAGCTAACTAAGTACATTTTGTCAGACTGTTGAAAAAGCTATACAGCGGCTTAATAGTCTACAAAACGGACCTAGAGCGGAACTCGAGATGCTTTCATTTTTTAACGAAGCCTGAATACGTTATTCCGCATATAATGCCCCTTTTGAAATTCTAATGCATAACAGAGACGCTATCTGTGAACAAATGGTCATTTTGGCAGCGTTTTATACGCAATAAGCACGCTACGATTCGTTACATTTTCAAAACAAGCTTTTTCGGTGTAATAACGCTACTAGGGGGACAGTCGATTAATTGTAGATAAGCAATCGAAAGGGGTGCCACTGCGATCAAGATTGGATTCCGACCGCTGTTGTAGTCCAATTTTTTTGATGAAATAACCCCTGTAAAGGATAAAATTGGCCTACAAAGGCGGACGCTACCGCTTCTCCATTCCCATTCTTGCTCTCCGTTTCCCCTTTCTTTTTGCTTGTCAATTTCAACAGTAAGGAGCTTGGCAATAAGCCAAGCTCCTTCTCTGTCGATGCATATAGTTGCATTTCTTCCTTTATTCTGCTCCGCGGTTATCTCTCATATGAGGGAATAACAACACATCGCGGATAGACGGCGCATCCGTCAGCAGCATGACCAGTCGATCGACTCCAATGCCTAAACCACCTGTTGGCGGCATGCCATACTCAAGCGCTTGAATGAAATCATCATCCATATCATGCGCTTCATCGTTACCGTGCTCACGCTCAAGCAATTGAGCTTCAAAGCGTTGACGCTGATCAATAGGATCGTTCAACTCCGTAAATGCATTAGCATGCTCGCGTGCAACAATAAATAACTCAAAACGGTCTGTAAAACGAGGATCCTCTGCATTTTTCTTCGCAAGCGGCGAAATTTCTACAGGATGACCTGTTACAAACGTCGGCTGAATTAAAGTATGCTCTGCATGGGTTTCAAAGAAAGCGTTCAGAATATGGCCAAATGTCATATGCGGCTCAACTGGAACCTTGTGATCCCTTGCCAGCTGATGTGCTTCTTCGTCGCTCATATGCACACTAAAGTCTACGCCTGTCACTTCCTTAACCAGGTCTACCATAGATACTCGTCTCCACTGAGGAGTGAGATCAATCTCCTGTCCTTGGTATTGAATTTTCATCGTACCATGAACCTCTTGTGCAATATGAGCAATTAAATTCTCCGTCAGGTTCATAATATCCTTGTAATCAGCGTAAGCTTCGTACAGCTCAATCATCGTGAACTCTGGATTATGGCGGGTAGAAATCCCTTCATTCCGGTATACCCGACCGATTTCATACACCTTTTCTAATCCGCCTACGATTAGACGCTTCAGATGAAGCTCGATCGCGATACGCATGAACAGCTGCATATCGAGCGCATTATGATGCGTTATAAATGGACGTGCCGCAGCACCGCCTGCTATAGCATGCAGCGTCGGAGTTTCTACTTCCAAGTAGCCGAGTGAATCCAAATAACGTCTCATTGATTGAATAATACGAGAACGGGTAATAAATGTTTTTTGAACATCCGGATTTACAATCAAATCAACGTAGCGCTGACGATAGCGCAGCTCTACATCCTTTAACCCGTGATGCTTGTCCGGCAATGGAAGAAGCGACTTCGTCAATACGTCGAGGTCTAGTGCTTTGACTGATACCTCGCCGGTATTTGTTTTGAAAACAACGCCGTGCACGCCGACTATGTCTCCGATATCAAGCATGTCGAACGCATCGAATTTATTTTCCGCTACTGTATCCTTGCGCACATAGATTTGAATGCGTCCGCTCAAATCCTGAATATGAGCAAAGCTCGCCTTACCCATGCCGCGCTTTTGCATAATCCGGCCTGCAATACTTACTTTAACAGCTTGCTCTGCCAGTTCCTCTTTGCCTACTGACTCGTATTCCCGCACGATTTGCTCCGCATTATGAGTTCGCTCAAATCGGCCGCCGAACGGATCAACACCTAACGCTCTAAGCTCGTCCAGTTTGTCTCTGCGAATCTGAAGCAGCTCGCTTAGCTCTTGTTCATTGTTATCATGTTCCACTACATTCATCTCCTTGACACTTCCGGCATCGCCATTGAAGCACGATCACTCGTTCTTTTTGGGGAGATGCCGTTTCTTCGAAATTATAAGAGCTTTGTAAACTTTCTACCCAACGCTCTTATAATTGTAGCACAAACGGCTTATGCCGCCTTGTAGGGCGGCAGGAGCTCGCTCAGCGGTTATATGCTCGCCAGGATTTCTGTCAGCTCACATTGTCAAAAAGCTTCCTTGTAAGGAAGCTTTTTATAATCGCCATTAGCATACCTTATTTTTTAATATCAATAATCTTATACTGAATAATACCAGCAGGCACATTCACTTCAACTATGGTATCCTTCTTCTTGCCCAGGATTGCCTTGCCAACCGGACTTTCATTGGAAATTCTGTTTTTCAGCGGATCGGACTCAGCTGTTCCGACTATAGCATATTCCATCGTATCGCCAAATTCCAAATCCTCTACGGTAACGATAGAGCCAATGCTCACTGTATCAATATCAATCTCGTCATTGTTAATAATGCGAGCATTGCGGAGCATCTTCTCTAGTGTAATAATACGGCCTTCGATGAAAGCCTGCTCGTTCTTAGCGTCCTCATACTCTGAGTTTTCACTGATGTCGCCATAACCAATTGCTATTTTGATACGCTCGGCCACTTCACGACGTTTGACCGATTTTAAATTTTCCAACTCTTCTTCCAGTTTTTTTAATCCGTCCTGAGTCAGAATGATTTGCTTATCGTTCATCTTTCCGATTCTCCTGTCGTGTGAACTTTTTTCATACTTTGTATGAATTCACTATTACTTAATATATTGCCTTTAAATTGGCATCATACCTGCGAGCAGTAAATCTGCTCTCATGTTGTTTGTTGATTATATTGCACGATTATATGGCAAGTGCCCCCCATATGTCAATCTAAGCCAACACAACTATTGAAACCGTTTCATTCAGGTGTGACAAATCGAACACACTTGAAAGCGGCTATTGTCGACGGGTGTCGAATAACCGCTTTTTTTGACTTTTTATTTATGTTGAAGGCGATTTTGTATAAGCGCTCAGGCTGCTATTTTAAAATACAGGAAACGTCAAAGCCATTCTCCTTAATTAACTGCAGCTGCACTTTGCTCCTCGGCCTCTTCCAAAGAACGAATATAGTCTTCCAAAATTGCTACCAAGCGATCGCGGCCAGTCTCCTCCATAATGACATCCTTTACACGAGCGCCGCCAGACAACCCTTTCAAATACCATGCCAAATGCTTGCGCATCTCACGTACCGCAATATGTTCATTACGAAGTGCAATCAAACGGTCCAAATGGAGAATGGCAACCTTCATCTTCTCGCGCGGTGTTGGATCGTCAAGCAATTCGCCAGTGCCTAAATACTGAATGGTACGATACAGCATCCACGGATTGCCAAGCGCTCCGCGGCCAATCATTACACCATCACAGCCTGTATGCTCGAGCAGGCGCTTCGCATCCTCAGGTGAGAATACATCGCCGTTGCCAATCACCGGGATAGAAACTGCTTCCTTGACGTCTCTAATAATATCCCAGTTTGCTTTGCCTGTATAAAGCTGCTCTCTGGTCCGGCCATGCACGCTGACAGCCTTGCCACCGGCACGCTCAACAGCCTGGGCATTCTGAACAGCATAAATATGCTGATCATCCCAGCCGATGCGCATTTTAACGGTAACTGGCTTTTCAACAGCATCCACTACAGCGGATACCATCTCATAAATTTTGTTCGGATCAAGCAGCCATCTCGCACCTGCATCGCATTTAGTCACCTTAGGAACGGGGCAGCCCATATTGATATCAATAATGTCTGCATTCGTTTGCTTGTCTACGACTTTTGCAGCCTCAACAAGCGATTCGCGGTCTCCGCCGAATATTTGCAAGCTAAGCGGCTTCTCGCGCTCGTCTACATACAGCATTTCCATCGTGCGCTTGTTTCCATGCAAGATAGCCTTGTCACTTACCATCTCGGCACATACAAGACCCGTTCCGAATTCTTTTGCAATTAAACGAAAAGCTGGGTTGCACACGCCGGCCATCGGCGCAAGCACTACTCTATTCTTCATTTCGATGTCACCGATTTTCAGCATGTCGCTCCTACTCCTCCTTAATCGACATTAATTCTTCGTAACTAATTCCTAATGTTTTGGCAATATGATTAAGCAGCTTTGGATCGTTTTTACGCGTTCCGCGCTCTAGCGAGCCTAGAACGGCTACTGAGACACCAAGCTCCTTTGCTAATTCCAATTGGGTATAGCCTTTTAGCTTGCGAAATGCCCGGACTCGCTGTGCCAATTGATGGTTTTCCATAAAGTGATGCCTTCCTTTCCTGACTGAAGCGCCGCTTGAGACAAAGATGCAACCTGCTCTTGCAGCAGATGCGAATCTGCGATCACATCATGCAGCGGTACAAGAACAAACGGCCTATCCATCATACGAGGATGCGGCAGCATCAATTCTTCTTGGTCCATTATGACATTATCATACAGGAGCAAGTCGAGGTCAATGGTTCTTGGTCCCCAGCGCTGCTTCCTTATTCTTCCCAGCTGCAGCTCCAGCTTTAACAAGCTTCTAAGCAGCAAGATGGGAGACAGGCAGGTGGAAACTGAAATAACCATATTCAAAAAAGCCGGCTGATCCACATAACCGACCGGATCGGTTTCATACATATGAGACACTTTCAACACTTGTATACCTTCATGTGCATGAATCATTTCTATAGCCTGCTGGAGTAATCCAGCGCGATCACCGATATTGGAACCAAGGGCGATATACGCCTCTTGAATTGTTTGCTCAGCCGGGTAATCCATGTCAAGACTCATTGCCGCTCCGCCTTCTGCTTCTATTAAGTTCAATTGTGACTCCGTCAAAAAACACCTCAAAAGGCGGATTTGGTTTTGTCACTCGAACGGTTACTTCATGTACCATAGTATAAACTTCAAGCACGCGGGATGCAACGCTGCTGGCCAGCGCCTCAATCAGTTTAAATGGAGGTCCCTCAACAACGGCTTTTATATGCTTGTACACCTCTGCATAGTTTACAGTAGCTTCCAGATCATCGCTTTGGCCCGCACGCTCCAAATCCAGCCTCATCTCTAAATCTATGATATAATGCTGGCCAAGCTTGTTTTCCTCCGGATAAACGCCATGATACCCATAAAAGCGCATACCCTTCATTTGCATGTTATCCATCATTTCTTCTCCCTTCTATCTGCGCAAACGAGGCGCTTCCGTTTCTCCAGTCCAATCATGATTTTTGACAGTCTGCCAGCTACGGCTTAACTGTGCCATACAGCATCGCATCTGTCATTGTAACGGCACGCTTTACCGCGCCAACATCATGAACCCTAACAAGCTGACAGCCTTGGGCCGCGCCAAGCACTACCGTCGCACAAGTGCCTTCAACAACCTCGCTGGCCGGCAGCGCTAACGTATTTTGAATAAATCTTTTACGGGAAGTGCCCAGCAGTACAGGGTAGCCCAGCTCGACTATCTTATAAAGATGGCGCATAACTTCCAAATTATCTTCATAGGTTTTTGCAAAGCCAATGCCAGGGTCCAGCCAGATGTTATTCTCTTCTATACCCGCTTGACGTGCCAAATCCACACTTTCTTGCAAATCGGCAAGCAGATCGGGCATTAAAGCGTTGTAATTCCGTTCTTTCCGGTTATGTGAAATGATAATCGGGCAATTGTATTGCGCTGCTGCCTTGGCCATGTCAGGGTCATGTTTTAAGCCCCAAATATCATTTATAATATGAGCGCCTGCCTTCAATGCCGCTCTTGCCGTTTCAGCCTTATAAGTATCTATAGATAACGGAATATGCGGCAGCTCCTCGCGCAAAGCAACAACCACCGGGATGATTCTGCTTATCTCTTCCTCGGCGCTGACAAATGCCGCTCCTGGACGCGTTGACTCACCGCCGATATCAAGCAAATCGGCGCCTGCCTGAACCATTTGACAGGCATGCTTAACCGCTTCCTCAACCGCTAAATATCGCCCGCCATCCGAGAAAGAATCCGGTGTCGCATTCAATATCCCCATAACTAGCGTCCGTTTGCCGATCTCAAGCCCAGCTCCCTTATCCCACTTATAGCTTCGATATATCGGCTTTGCGTTGCTTATAGAAAACATTAATACCATACCTCCTTATCCTGTGCCGCACAGTAATTTTCAGCTAGCACCGACACACATTTTGCGATTATCCAATAATGTTTTTCTTCGTATCAGCCTGATAGGCTTCTTGAAGCTGCTTTGTTATATAGCCTGTACAACCTTCACTTACTTTAAAGCTTTGCCCGGCTGTATCTGTCAGTAAAGTAACGGGAACTATTTCTTGAATCGAGTTCGTCATAAAAACCTCGTCAGCTTCAATAAGCTCTTGCCAAGAAAACATGCCTTCTGCGCAATTCAATCCAGCCTCGCCGGCCAGCTCAAGCACCCGCCCGCGCGTAATGCCAGGCAAAATGCCGGTTGCAATGGAAGGTGTGCAGAGCGCCCTATTCTTTACAAAAAACAGATTGCTGACAATTCCTTCAGCCAAATATCCCGCTTCCGTCAGCATAAGACCTTCTACTCCATTGACGTGTACCGGTTTGGGCGGAAGATGAGCATCTTGGCGCTTCAGCCCTTCAAGCTCACGCTTGGCTATTATATTATTCATGTAATGAAGGGATTTAAAACGAATGGAGCCTTCCGGCGTATTCCTTTTAGTCGCTAACAAACGCAGCTCGCGGCCTTCGGTATGAGCAGCACCGCTGCTTGTGCCAGGTAATGATTTAACTAGCAACAAAACAGTAGGCTGCTTATAATCATCAACAGGAAGGCCCAGCTCCCCTTCGCCGGCACTTACCGTAAGACGCACATAGCCGTCTTGCAGTTGATTGGCCATGAGCAATTGATGAACCCAGGCTTCCACTTCATGCCCTGACATCGTAAAAGGAATGCCGAGCTGCTGGCATCCGCTGTTCATCCTTCGCAAATGACAGTTTAACAAGTAAGGCTTGCCGCCGTAGGTTCGAAAGGTCTCAAATAAGCCTATACCGTACAAAAAGCCGTGATCATAAACCGAGATCACAGCTTCACGCGCATCAACGACCGTTCCATTAAGGCCAACCTTCATCGAACAGCTTCCTTCTGGGCAATAAAATTGCGAAGCAGAGTCAGTCCATTTTCCGAAATGATTGACTCCGGATGGAATTGGACACCCTCTATTCTATATTCCTTATGTCGAAGCCCCATTATTTCCCCTTCAGTCGTCTCCGCGCTTATTTCCAAACAATCAGGAAGCGTTTCTCTGCGAACGATCAAGGAGTGATAGCGAGTTGCTGTAAATGGAGAAGGGATAGAATCAAATATACTTTTTCCGTCATGCAGAATTGGAGATGTTTTACCATGCATCAAGCGCTCTGCCCGTACAACCTCAGCTCCAAACGCTTGGCCGATCGACTGATGTCCCAGGCAAACGCCAAATATCGGAATAATGCCTTTAAACCTCTCAATCAATGCCAAGCTGATGCCCGCCTCATTAGGCGAACAAGGTCCCGGCGATATAAGGATATGATCAGGAGCCAGCTGCTCAATGCCTGCCAAGTCAATTTCATCATTGCGCTTTACGATAATATCCTCGCCCAGCTCTCCCAAATATTGCACCAAATTGTACGTAAAAGAATCATAATTATCAATTACAAGTATCATTGTAATTTCTCCCTTCGACTATTCTGCCTGCGGCAGCTGCGCTATACTCTACTCTGCTACACTGTTATGCAATTTCTTGAACTGCTCGCTATATTGAATAGCTTTCCATAATGCTTTTGCTTTGCTTAAAGATTCATAGTATTCGCGCTCCGGATCGGAATCAATTACGATCCCGGCACCAGCTTGTATATGGGCATTGCTGCCCTGCAGCACCATTGTGCGAATAATAATATTAAATTCCATATCGCCGTTGTAGTCAATCCAGCCCATAGAGCCAGTATAAGGACCGCGCCGTACAGGCTCCAGCTCTTCTATAATTTCCATCGTTCTTATTTTGGGAGCGCCTGTAATAGTTCCTCCTGGAAATTTGGCTGCGATGACATCAAAGGCATCCTTCCCTTCGGCAAGCCTTCCTTCAACCTGAGAAACCAGATGCATTACATGCGAATAACGCTCTATAACCATCAGTTCTTTAACGTGGACACTGCCATAAGCCGATATTCGCCCCAGGTCATTACGCTCCAGATCAACCAGCATAACATGCTCGGCATTTTCCTTTTCATTGCCTGCGAGCTCCTCAGCAAGCCGTGCATCCTCTTCCTCACTCCGTCCTCTGCGGCGAGTGCCAGCAATGGGGCGGGCAGCTAATCGGCCGTCTACAAGCTCAACAAGCAGCTCTGGCGAGCCGGATACAAGCTGGAACTCCGGACAACGCAAAAAACCCATATAAGGAGAGGGATTCACTAAACGCAGCCATTCATAAAGCTCCTCAGGCGATACCTTTATTGGTTTGCTTTGACGCAAGGACAAATTAACCTGGAACACATCGCCTTGACCAATATAGCGTTGAATTGCCCGTACCGCATCTTCATAGCTTGCTTTTGCAAAAGGCGTGCTCATGCCTGTCAATTGATCATGCTCCTCATGCATCGATTGCTCATCGATAAGAGCCATACGCTGCTGACGGCGTTCCTGGGCCAGAGACTGTTCAGCATGGAACTGTTCGACCCAATATTGCGCCATATTTTCTACAGTATGGAACGCCTTATCATAGATGCTGTGCAATTCCTGTTCATCCGCATCGTCATCAACATAGCTTTGATAAATGCAGTATACCTTTTGCTGTTCATGATCAATTGCCCATATCTGGTTCATGCGCATAAACAAATAATCCGGCACAGCCAAATCATCCTGCGCGATGACCGGCAGCTTCTCAATCGTGCGAGCTACATCATAGCCCCAAAAGCCCATACAGCCCCCGGACCACTTCGGGCCGCCGGGCAGCCTTGGTGAACGATAAGGCCTTAACCAGGCTCTAACAACATCGAGCGGCTTTCCCTCCCAGCGTTTTTCATCCTTTTTATGGCTGTTCAGCTCTAATGAAGTTGCAGATAATCCTTTGCCTTGAATAACGCTTGAAGGCTGAAGGCCTAGATACGTATAGCGTCCTGTTTTGCCGCTCTCCAGAACAAATGCATATGGCGAGGCATCGCGCCAAATTTCCTCCCATGAGGATACATTTCGCGCGCCGTCCAGCTCCAACGGTATTTCCTTGCATAGCGGAAACATCGTATACTTTTTCTCTGTACTTTCATTCCGCCACTCTTTCCACTGCTCTAAGCTCGTCAACATGACTTGATATCCCCCGATCAACAGCACTATTTCGCCTAGTATACAAAATAAATGCATCACCGTAAATGAATCCATGTTTAAACCGTTCATTGTAATTGACTCTGCCATTATACCGCGCGCCAGCCAATATGAAAATGCCCTCCATTCTCACGAATGGAAGGCTGGCAATCCTATACTTATACTTTTTATTATTTTAATAACAGCTGCTGCAATTAGTTTTCAAAGTTAAACAAAGGCGTGCTCAGGTAGCGTTCCCCGTTGCTCGGAACAATAGCAACTACACGTTTGCCTTTGCCCAGCTTCTTAGCTACCTGTAATGCAGCATAAATAGCTGCGCCCGAAGAAATTCCGCATAGAATGCCTTCTTCTTTCGCTGCACGGCGTGCATATTCAAATGCGTCTTCGTTATCGATCGTAATAACTTCATCGTAAATATCACGATTCAATATTTCAGGAATAAAGTTTGCACCGATTCCTTGAATTTTATGCGGGCCAGGCGATCCGCCAGACAATATTGGTGAAGCAGCAGGCTCAACTGCAATTATTTTGATATCAGGGAAGTGTTTCTTAAGAACCTCTCCAGTACCAGAAATTGTCCCTCCAGTACCGATGCCTGCCACAAAAGCGTCAAGCTTGCCATCGTGGGCTTGAATTGCTTCCACGATTTCAGGTCCTGTCGTTTCACGGTGAACTTTAACATTCGCTTGGTTTTTAAATTGCTGCGGCAAGAAGTAGGACGGATTTTCCTTTACCAGCTCCTCAGCCTTGCGAACCGCACCATTCATCCCTTCGGATCCAGGGGTAAGGACAAGCTCAGCACCATAAGCGCGCAGCAAATTGCGGCGTTCAATACTCATAGTCTCAGGCATAACGAGAATCGCTCTATAGCCCTTGGCAGCTGCAACCAGCGCAAGCCCGATCCCTGTATTTCCGCTAGTAGGCTCAATAATAGTATCTCCCGGCTTGATCAGCCCTTCCTGTTCAGCAACTTCAATCATACTAATTGCAATACGATCCTTTACGCTCGCTCCAGGATTTTGATATTCAAGCTTAACATAAATTTCAGCGCTGTCTTCCGGTACTAAACGATTAAGGCGTACCAATGGTGTATCTCCGATAAGATCAGTAACACTCTGCACAAGTCTAGCCATAATAGTGATTTCCTCCTTATTCCCACTTGAATAGTCGGTTTTGGTTAATACCATATTATCAATGTCACAGTTCTGTTGTCAATAGCTTATTGCGCTTAAACTTCCCAATTTTTCCAATGCTTTAAGCTTTATTTAACAACCAGAGCATCGTATTTTTGCAAAAGCTCATCTTCTATTTTATTTTGCGGCTTAGATCGCTGCAGCGCAAGCTGTCTGCGTGCCTCCGCCTGCTGCTTGGACCTTGGCATTTCATCTGTAACGGTACGCCCCAGCAGCTGTACAATAACATAACCGTCATCTGTTTCCAATGGACCTACTATTTCGGAAGGATTAAGCTTGCTAGCCTCTTGCAGCATCTTTTTATTATAAAATGGGTCCGTTGCATCGATCAGCCCCAGATCCCCGCCATATTCAGCTGTAAAATGATCGTTGGAATATTGCACAGCGAGCTCGGCAAATGATTCTCCACTCTCCAGCATGCTCATCAGATCATTTGATTTCTCCAATGTCTCAGTTACTATCCAGCGCAAATGCAGCTGCTGAGTAGGCTGAAACAGCTCCGGATGGTCATCAATATATTTAGTGACCTCGGCGCTGCTTACATCTACCATAGCTATCGTAATTTTCTCGAGAAGAAGCCTATATTTGGCATCGTTGAACAGATGCTGCCTGGACATGCCAAGCTGCTCCTTCATGACAGAATAAAATTGCTGCTCATTATCATATCCTGCCATCCATCTCGCAATTTCTTCCTCAACTTCTGCTGCAGTAACCTCAATTCCGAGCGAGACAGCTTCCATATCCAGCGCTTTACGAACCATAAGCGTCCGCAAGGCAGCATCCCCATACTGTTCATATAAATCATCAATTAGTTGCTCATATAAAATATTCTCGCCGCCAACGGACGCGATAATCTTCTGCTTCTCTTCTCCAGTATCTTCTATCTTGTCCTGAGGTACAGGTTCTATTTGCTCTCCTGAATCGGTCGGCTGAACAGGCCACAGCTTGACAATTACAAATCCTGTGAGTGCGATCATACAAATAGCTTGTACGATCACTACAACTTTCAGCAACTCGAATTTCTTCATTACACCTGCGCCTCCGGTTATTGTATCGGCTTCGGTTTGGCCTGATCGAGCAAATTCTCAAGCTGATTTCGATCTAATTTGTAAGCCGTATTGCAGAACTGGCAAACGACCTCCGCTTTTCCGTCCTCTTCAATAATTTGCTGCATTTCGCTTTCGCCTAGGCTGATTAATGTTTGCTCCACTCTTTCTAAGGAGCACAAGCACTTAAAGGTAATATCCATCGTGTCATGAATAACCAGATCATCACCCACAATCCAGCGCAGCAAGCTTTCCGGCGTCTCTCCCTGATCTAGTAAAGCCGTTACTGGAGGCAGTGTGCCGATTGCATTTTCGAGACGGGTTATTTCCTCATCGGTCAAGCCGGGAAGCAGCTGCACGATAAAGCCTCCTGAATGGATGACAGAGTTGTCTGTATCAACTAATACACCGAGCCCTACAGCTGACGGCGTTTGCTCAGACACTGCAAAATAATAAGTAAAATCCTCGCCCAGCTCGCCTGAAATAATCGGAATGCTTCCTTTGTATGGCTCCTTCATGCCCAAATCTTTAATGACATGTATATGTCCCGTGCGGCCTACAGCTCCAGCGACATCAAGCTTCCCTTTGTCATTACTGGCCAGCTGCACATGAGGATGCGATACATATCCGCGCACTTCGCCATCAGCGTTGGCATCAACCACGATTTGACCGATAGGACCGTCGCCCTTAACTTGAATAGTCAGCTTCTCTTGTCCTTTAAGCATAGCGCCCATAATGGCGCCTGCCGTCAAAGTGCGTCCGAACGCTGCGGTAGCTGTAGGATAAGTATCATGCTGCTGACGCAAAAGCTCAACCAGCTTCGTCGTACGTGCCGCAAACACGCGGATTTTGCCATCCCATGCCGTGCCGCGCACAAGAATATCATTCAACTGCTCTGTCATTCCTATCCCTCCCGATTGCGTTCATATATGATACGAAGACCTTCCAACGTCAAAAGAGGGTCTACTAGCGAAATTGTTTCTGATTCTCCGGCAATAAGCTCAGCCATGCCGCCTGTAGCAACAACGCGCGGAGTTACTTTAAATTCTGCTTTTATGCGATTAACTATACCATCAACCTGCCCTGCATAGCCATATATAATACCTGCTTGCATCGATGTGACTGGATTGCGGCCTATTACACTCTTCGGCTTGACAAGCTCGATACGGGGAAGCTTAGCAGCGCGCTGGTATAGCGCCTCTGTAGATATGCCGATGCCCGGAACAATAGCTCCGCCCAAATAATCTCCACTTGCATCGATGAAATCGAATGTTGTTGCTGTTCCGAAATCTATAACGATAAGAGGCGCCCCATACTTCACAATGCCTGCTACCGAAGTTACAATACGGTCTGCTCCGACCTCGCGCGGGTTTTCATATCGGATGTTTAGACCCGTCTTTACGCCTGGACCGACAATCATCGGCGGCATGCCCAAATATTTGTGGCATAGGCGCTCAAGAGTCGGCATTAATGGCGGCACAACTGAGGAAATAATAACACCCTCCAGCTGTTTCAAATCAACGCCGGCATACTGAAATAAATTATGAATGGTCATGCCGTATTCATCTACAGTTGCTGAACGATTCGTGCTGAGCCGCCAGTGCTGCAATAATTCTTTACCATTGTATATTCCTACAACGATATTCGTATTGCCTACATCAAGAACCAGAATCATCTAGCGGCTCCACCTTTCTTCTCGTTTAGATCCAAGCTAATATCAAGCGATTGGAAAGAATACGTTAAATTTCCTACCGATATAACATCGACGCCGCTTTGTGCAATAGCATAAATCGTCGACAGCGTTACGCCGCCCGATGCTTCTACGATAATATGAGGCGCCTTTTGTTTAATATAAGCAACTGCTTCCTTCATATTCTCAGGGCTCATATTGTCCAGCATAATAATGTCAGCGCCGCATGCTGCCGCTTCTTCTACTTGCTCCATGGACTCCGCTTCCACTTCAATCTTCATCGTATGCGGAATTTGCCGGCGGGCAGCTTGAACAGCAGCTGTAATGCCGCCTGCTCCTTTAATATGATTATCCTTAATCATAACCGCATCATACAGTCCAAAGCGATGGTTAGCGCCGCCGCCTACTCGGACAGCATATTTCTCCAAGCTGCGATGGCCCGGCGTCGTTTTTCTAGTATCCACCAGCCTTACAGGGAGGCCTTGCAGCTCATTCACATAAGCTCTTGTTTTGGTTGCAATGCCGGACAGTCTCTGCATAAGGTTCAAGGCAAGCCGCTCGCCTGTCAGCAGGCTGTGTGTGCTGCCTTCCACTTCTGCGATAATAGTCCCCTTGGCAACCTCCATACCATCCTGAACGAACGGTTGGAATTTCAAGCTGTCATCAACCATTTCAAAAACGAGCTGGGCGATTGAAACGCCTGCTATAATGCCGGCTTCCTTGGCATGGATGACAGCCTTGGATTGCGAGCCTGCCGGGATTGTTGATTGCGTCGTAATATCTCCGCTGCCAACATCTTCCGCCAGCCAGCAGCGAATTTGATTGCGAAGCTCCGTATTATAACCATTAGTCAGTGTATTAAACATATTCAATTCGCTCCTCGGTCATCCCATGCTCGCGATGCAGCACCGAATGTTTTCTCCAGCGCACATCATCCCGATTCGGAAAATCCTCTCGATAATGGGCGCCTCTGCTTTCCTCTCTATGCAATGCCGATTGGGCAGTTAGCAGCGCGCAGGTCAACAGATTAGCAAACTCATATTCCTCACGTTCCGATAACAAGGAATAAAAAATAGGCAGCTGACGCTTCAGCTCTTCGATTCCTTTTTCCAGCCCTTGCTTGCTGCGCATTAATCCAACATATCTGACCATCACCTTCTGCAGCTTTAGTCTACGTTCTACCACCGGTTGCATGGACGGACTTGTTCGATTTAAGGAAATCGTGCTGCGCGACGCTGAAGTGAGAGCAGGAAGCTCATTTATGCGCTTTACAATTCTTCTGCCAAACACAATCGCTTCTGATAACGAATTGCTGGCAAGCCGGTTGGCGCCATGAACACCGGTCGATGATACTTCCCCGCAAGCAAATAGTCGCTTAATATTAGTTTCGCCATTAAGATCGGTTTTCACCCCGCCCATCATATAATGCATGGCAGGTGCTACAGGTATCCAATCCGACGTTAAATCCAAGCCGTACTTTAAGCAATACTCATAAATAGTTGGAAAACGGTGCTTGATCATCGCTTCCGATTCATGTGTAATATCCAAATAAACAAATGTCGATTTGGTAAGCTCCATTTCGGTTACGATCGCCCTCGCCACAATATCACGCGGCGCAAGCTCCAATAGCTCATGGTAGCGTTCCATAAACCGCTCGCCTTTTATATTGCGCAGAATAGCGCCTTCCCCGCGAACAGCTTCTGAAATAAGAAAGCGAGGAGCTCCAGGATAGCAAAGCGCCGTCGGATGAAATTGAATAAACTCTGCATCCTGTATATACGCGCCAGCTCTATAAGCCATGGCAACGCCATCGCCAGTAGCCACCTCTGGATTTGTTGTGTAACGATATAATTGTCCTGCCCCGCCGGAGCATAATATGGTCGCTTTGCCGCGCACAAACAGCCTGCTGCCATCTTCCTTTTGCACAATCGCCCCGCAGCACTCATTATCTTCAGTTACAAGATCGATCACAAAATGATCATCCCATACTTCAATGTTTGAGTTGGCCATTGCCGTCTGCGAAAGCGCACGCACAATCTCGAAGCCGGTTGCATCCCCGTTAGCGTGTAAAATCCGGCGCTGGCTATGCGCGCCTTCCTTCGTCAAAGCAAATTCGCCATTTTCCAAATCAAACTGGGTTCCCATATTGACAAGGCTGCGAACACCTTTCGGTCCTTCATGCACCAATACATCAACGGCTTCTTCAGAACATAGTCCTGCGCCTGCAATGAGCGTATCCTGCAAATGGTACTCCGGGGAATCCTCAGCCGAAATAACAGCGGCAATTCCGCCTTGGGCATAGCGTGTGTTGCTGTCCATTAATGATTTTTTAGTAATCATGAGTACGGAATGCTGCTCGCTCGCTCTTATAGCGGTAAAAAGACCGGCAATGCCGGCCCCTATTACAATTACATCCTTATCCACAACTGGCAGCTTTTCCAGTTCGGTGTCTGTTAAATATCTAGGAATCATATTTATTCCTCCAGGTACGAATGGGAATGGCTGCTATTTGACTAGCAGCATGCGCTCCAAGGATTGTCTTGCTTGGTCCGCAATGTGAGGCGGCACATAAATTTGAGGCTGCATTGTCTCTAAGCATTTTACAAGCTTTTTGAGATTATTGACCTTCATATTCGGACATACCAAATATTTTGAAGCAAAGTGGAATGTCTTGTCAGGGCTGTCAAGGCGCAGCTGATAGCCTGTTCCATCCTCCGTACCTACAATAAACTCCTTAGCATCCGATTCCTTGCAATATTTCAGAATAGCTGTTGTACTGCCCACAAAATCACCGAGTGCTACAACTTCCGGACGGCATTCTGGATGCACGACGAACTGTGCATTTGGATATTTCACTTTCATCTCTTCTACATCTTTAACGGTAAGCATATCGTGAGTGTTGCAATAGCCTTCCCAAATAATCATTTTTTTGTCCGTATTTTGCTGGACATAATGACCAAGGTTTTTATCAGGCACCCAAATGATTTCATCGCTTTCAACAGAGTTCACTACTTTAACTGCATTGGCAGATGTGCAGCAAATGTCTGTTTCGGCCTTAATTTCTGCAGATGAATTAATATACGTGACGACCTTGGCATTTGGATGCTGAGCCTTAAGCTTACGCAGGCCATCGACGTTAACCATATCCGCCATAGGGCAGCCCGCTCGCTCATCTGGAATAATAACCGTCTTATTAGGAGCAAGAATCTTGGCGCTCTCCCCCATGAAATGCACACCACAAAATACGATAACATCCGCATCCGTTTCTGCAGCTTTTTGAGCTAGCAAAAAGGAATCACCACGAAAATCAGCTACTGCTTGAATTTCATCACGTTGGTAATAGTGAGCAAGAATAATGGCATTCCGCTCTTTTTTCAGCTGAAGCAAACGCTCCGTTAATTCACGATTTTGTTCTGCTTTTCGCTCCATTGCCAATGCTTCCACAATAGACCCTCTCCTCTGTATGAAGGACGAGACTTTATCCCGTTCCGTTATTCAAGCAGCGACCTTGTGAAAAGTTGCACAAAGTCACCAAGCCGCTGACCTGTAATCATTTACTCATGTGAAGTTTTCAAAATAATTGGATTAAAACTTAATGTACACTTGCCTGCGTAGTCTGTCAATGGATGTGAGGTCATTTTTTCGACACAATTAATATTTCTTTTCCACAGTGCCTAAGAGAGGGGCCGAATTCGCTTTCGATTCCCAAATATTACATAAAAAAGAAGACCCCCGTATATCGGAGGCCTTCTTAATCCTATTATTGTTTGTCAGGATCATCAGAAGGATCACGTTGTCCATCTTGACTCGGAGGCGCTGGCTGATCTTCCCCATCACGAGGCTGGATACGAACCTTAACATCTCCAATCTCATCGATAATCGGTTCAGCAGTTGATACTGCCGGACTTTCACTGGAAGCACCTTCAGTTGCCTCACTAGTAAGTGTACCGTTCTCGATAAGTGATTTAATTTGATCCATCTCAAGTGTTTCTTCAGAAAGCAATGTATTTGCAATGAGATGCATTTCTTTGCTTTTCTCTTGAAGAAGCTTTCTCGCACGATCATAACATTCGTTAATAATCGTTTGCATTTCTTGGTCAATTTCGTATGCAATTTGATCGGAATAATTCTGCTCATGGCCGATATCGCGTCCAAGGAATACTTGGCCTTGTGAGCTTCCGAATTGCATAGGGCCAAGCTTGTCGCTCATACCATATTCCATAATCATGCTGCGAACGATGCCTGTAGCTTGCTTGAAGTCGCTGTATGCTCCTGTGCCAATTTCACCGATAAATATTTCCTCAGCTACCCGGCCAGCCAGCAAGCCAGTAACCTTATCAAGCAGCTCCTGCTTCGTTACAAGCATGCGATCTTCCTTCGGTAGCATGATTACGTATCCGCCTGCGCGTCCACGCGGGATAATAGTAACTTTATGAACCATATCCGCATGCTCCAAGAAAAATCCTGCAATCGTATGACCCGCCTCATGATACGCAACGATACGCTTCTCGCGGTCGCTGATGACACGGCTCTTCTTTTCTGTACCTACAATAATGCGGTCAATCGCATCGTCAACCTCAACCATTGCGATATCCTTCTTGTTGCGTCTTGCAGCTAGAAGCGCTGCTTCATTCAGCAGATTTTCGAGGTCTGCGCCGCTAAAGCCTGTTGTACGCTTAGCAATTACATCGAGCTTCACGTCACCATCAAGCGGTTTGTTGCGGGCATGTACCTTCAATACCGCTTCGCGGCCCTTCACGTCAGGACGGTCAACCGTAATTTGACGGTCAAAGCGGCCTGGACGCAGCAATGCCGGGTCCAAAATGTCCGGACGGTTTGTTGCCGCTACGATAATAATACCTTCGTTCGCGCCGAAACCATCCATCTCGACAAGCAATTGGTTAAGCGTCTGCTCGCGCTCATCATGGCCGCCGCCAAGACCTGCGCCGCGCTGACGGCCTACAGCATCAATCTCATCGATAAATATAATACATGGCGCATTCTTCTTGGCATTCTCGAACAAGTCGCGAACACGAGAAGCACCGACACCAACAAACATTTCAACAAAATCAGAACCGGAGATGCTGAAGAACGGCACCCCTGCCTCGCCTGCAACTGCGCGCGCCAGCAATGTTTTACCTGTACCAGGAGGACCTACAAGCAGTACCCCTTTAGGTATGCGAGCGCCAACTAAATTGAATTTGCGCGGGTCTTTAAGGAAGTCAACTACTTCTACAAGCTCTTGCTTCTCTTCATCCGCTCCTGCTACATCCTCAAATGTAACACGTTTCTTCTCTTCGTTATACAAGCGCGCACGGCTCTTGCCAAAGTTCATCACCTTGCCGCCGCCGCCCTGTGCTTGATTCATCAGGAAGAAGAATAAAACAAAAATCAAAATAAACGGAATGATAGAGGTTAGGAACGTTAGCCAGAAGCTTGGGCGGTCCATTTCCTTATAGTTGACCTGGAACTGGTACTGATCTTCCCATTCCATAATTTTCTCGCCAGCTTCAACCCCAACTCTAGACGTAAACTTCTCGCTGTCCACCCCTGATGGCTTCTGTTTATATTTACCCTCAACATAATAAGTCTGATTCTCAAATTTCACCGTTAGTTCTGCGACATTGCCTGATTCAACAGCATTTTTCAGCTCATCATATCGCAACGGAGCAGAAGAATCACCCTGTCCGCTTAGAACTTGAAATATTCCTACGGTAACCAAAAAGATGATCAAATAAAAACCAGTATTTCGGATGATCCGATTCATCCCCTACCTCCTCTCAGACGCCTTTAAATATTCTACCATAGCATGACTTTCCATAACAATAGAGGCTGTTTCGGATGAACATGTACGGTAATGCATCGATTATTTTTCGTAAACTTCCGGCTTTAATATACCGATGTATGGAAGGTTACGGTATTTCTCTGCAAAGTCTAAGCCGTAGCCGACTACAAACTCATCTGGCAAAGTAAAGCCTTTGTAATCAGGCTCCAGATCCACCGTACGGCGGGCAGGCTTGTCAAACAGAGCGGCTACAGTTACCGATCTGGCATTGCGACGCTCTAGCACATCAATTAAATAGCTAAGCGTTAGGCCGCTGTCAATGATATCTTCGACAATAATGACATCTCGTCCTTCTACAGACACATCCAAATCCTTAATAATTTTTACTACGCCGGATGATTTTGTAGATTGACCGTAGCTTGATACCGCCATAAAATCAATTTCAAGCGGCACAGAAATAGATTTAACAAGATCAGACATAAAAATAAAGGCACCTTTGAGAACACAAATAACGAGCGGATTACGCCCGTTGAAATCCTTGCTTAGCTGCTGCCCCATCTCTCGGACCTTAGCTTGAATTTGTTCCTCGCTGTACAGTACAGCTTTAATATCCTTTTGCAACGTTTAAATCCCCCTACACTTGCTTAAAGTTAAATAATTCTGCCTACTCCTGCTTAGCTCGCATGATGATGATTTCCCTCGTATCCGGATTTGTCAAAGCAATATTCGATCGCCGTATACCAGGTATCCACAGCAAGCGCCCTCCGCTTTCACAAAGAAGCGGATAAGTCATTCGCTTAAGCGGTGCAATTTTTGCATCAACGAACATATCTTGCACTTTTTTTGATCCCTTTAATCCTAAAACCTGCATTCTGTCTCCCGGCCTGCGATTGCGCAGCTCCAGCGGAAATATTAGCTGCTCTGCATCGAAGCACGCCTCGTACCGGGAACTCGGCATAACCGCCAAATGGGCTGAAATTACCTCCAGTTCCATTGTCCAGCCTCCTGGAAGAGAATAAACACTCCCAGCTGCCTCGGAAATCGTAATGGAATAGGAACGCTCTTCTTGCTCCACTAGAGATTGGGGGCTATAAAGCCAGCGAAGATAATCGTACTCTCGTCTAACTTGAATATGTAGTCCCGCATCCAAACGATTTGTGCTTGGTCCATCAGATGCAGCAAGCATTCTCATTGAATCGATGCGTTCAAACGAAAAGCTGTCTGACTCTTTTGAAAGATAACTTAATATTAGTTTAATCAATCTCCTTTGTAAAGCGACATGAAGCTTGGCGAGTTCATCAACGCGTATAATGCACTGATCCTGCTTCACTTCGACCAGCTGCTCGAATGCTTTTTGCGTCTGCTGCTGCATCCAATCATCCTCCTCACCGGCAACCTCGGCAATACGCTGCAAGGAGGAGGACAGCTGCGGATTGTACTGCATCAAATAAGGAAGCACATCCAGCCTAACTTGATTGCGAAAATAATGCTTTTGCAAATTACTGCTATCTATGTAATAGGGTACCTGGTGCTGCTGGCAATAATCAATGATGTCCGTTTTATTCATACGCAGCAATGGACGAATCAATGACACTGTTTTATCATTTCTTTTGCTTGGAATGCCAGCAAGTCCCGTAAGCCCCGCTCCTCTTATCAATCGCATCATTACAGTCTCAGCTTGATCATCAGCATGATGAGCAAGCGCGATGCTGTTTGCGCAGTAGCGATCTGCTATTATATGCAAAAATTCGTATCTTTTCTCGCGTGCTGCTGCCTGGGAGTTTAAATTGTTTTCTTCTATATAAGAGGGCATTGATAATTGTACAGCTTCAAAAGGCAGCTTCAGCTGTTCAGAATATTGTGCTACGGCAGCTTGCTCGATAGCCGATTCTTCTGGACGATAGCCATGGTTAACATGAGCGACAACAAGCTGCAGCTGCTGCTGCTCGGCTACCGAATACAGCATATGAAGCAGCGCCATTGAATCTGGACCGCCTGAAACAGCTGCAACAATAGTATGACCAGCCTGCCACATTTGCTTCTCTGCCGCAAATTGCAGCATTTCATGTTGTAGGTTCAATTATCTCGCCCCTGTCATCCTGCTTAAATTTAGTGGGATATTTAAATTTAACTGCTAAGCCACCAAATAAATGAAATGGCCAGCATCACACCGGATATAGCTGCCAGCCCCTTCAGCCAGCCAGGCACGGCAGCAGAGCGTTTCGTCTCCTTCTGTCGAAGCAGCCCTCTCCACAAAGCGGCTGCCGCCTCTGTATTGGCAAAGCTCCCTGCAAACGCCTGGCTCAGCCAAGCAGAAACCGGCTTTAGAGTTTGGCTTTCGTTGACAAGCTGCATAAGATCGGCTGCCGAACGGTTTTGCGGAAGCAGCTGCTTGGATAGCTGCATCAGCTTCCTGGGCTCTATCAGCTGGATGCACAGCACGCCAAACGAAAATAAATCATAGGCGCTGTCAGCCGACCTTGAGCCTGCATTCCAATACCCGCGATCATAAATTTCAGTGAATTGACGTATGCTCTTGCCCATTTCAGTAGCACCGCCAAAATCAACAAGCTCTACATGGCCATAATCCGACACCATTATATTTTCAGCCTTCAAATCGCCAAATATCCAGCCTGCTGCATGAAGCTTGCTTAATTTGTTAAGCAAGTTGAGCGCTACTAAAGGGAACCACTCTACGCCTTGCTGCAGCAAATAATCAGCTGCCGTTACACCGCGCACATAGCGCATAATGTAAAATGGATACTCTTTGCCGTCAGGGGCAAACAGGTCATCCACGTCAACCAGCTGAGTCCCGAGTCCTGATTGCTTATCGGCCAGCGACTTGAGCACATTGATCTCTGACTGCAGATCGATAGAATCAAAGCCCAGCTTCAGAGCAAACCAATCGCGATCGCGCTGAACTAAATAAACTTTACCATTAGCGCCCTCGCCAAGCAATCTGTCGACACGATACCTCGCTTGTTTCCATTTGCCGATTATTGTAGTGCCGCGGCGCAGCTCCAAATTAAACGACGTAGTCACCCATCATCCCATCCGTTTCATGTCCGCTTTTACGCCTTGCGTCATTTTGCTCATAAAACTGAATGACCTGTATAATGGCAGGTCCAGTCGGCGTTGTTCCACTGAGCGGCAATTTAGGAAATATTGAACGCACACCATTCAAATGCTCGGTGAAATCCATATCCATCACACAATCGGCACCATATTTGGAGCTTGGGAAATGAAACACAGCAATTTCGCTTTTTCCCTGGCGCGCCTGCAGGCTGAGCATAAGATCATGTATAGCTTCCTCTACAGCTGCCAGCTTTGGCTTCATACTAGCGCTTGCATCTATTAGAAGGGCTACCTGCAGCTTGGAGGTTTCGCCAAGCTCGTCGATAACGCGCACAACCTCACTGCGCTTTTCTGGAGGCAGCGCTTCGATGGAGCTGTTCCCCAGCACCTGCTGCAGCTCCTTCTGTACGGCCTGCTGAATGGTCTGGACTACCGTCTTTCGGGTCATCATCTGCACGGTTTGTGCTAATTGGCGGGTATGAACAAGTCTGCTAAGCCCTCCTCCCGCTCTAGCAATCTCTTCAATCTCGGCTGCTCCAAGCTCGCCGATATCCCCATCATCGAGCACGCCTACTACATTTACCGATATCCCTTCGGCATTGGCATGAGCAGCAGCGACTATTGGACTAATGCCTACATTTGAACATCCGTCTGTAATTAATAATATTTGCCTCATAATACTGCCTTCCTCCTCCTAGCCCTATAGCTTCCAGCAGCTATAGCATATTGAAAAGCTTTCTATCAGCTTTTCCTTTTGTAAGAGGAGTTAAACAGCTAGATTCGTTATTTATGTATGATATTGCACTTATTTAGTAAATCCTATCATATGTTCTATGAAAAATCTTTATATATAAATAATATCCTTTCTTCGGGAATGAAAAAAACACTCTCTTGAACAGCTTTGGTCCCTCCCACAACCAATTTCATTCAAAAGAGTGCTTTATATGAGTCAAAACTTATATTAATAAATGGTATATTTTTAACTGACTGTCCTAGGTCTTTCTACTCTGGCCATGCCAGGCCAGCGCAGCGATGTCCATTCCGGCAAATGCTTATCGATTCGAGTCACTAATACCGTCATATCATCCAAAATATCTCCTTCATGATGGCGCACGACTGTTTCCAGCAGCATATCTGCCATTTCCTGCGGATCATCCGTCTTCATTTCACTAATAATCCGTTTCATCCACATTTCTTTATTGACAGCATGGCCTGGTGCATCATATATGCCATCACTCATCATGACCAGCGTGTCGCCAGGAAGAAGCTGCATGGAAACAAAATCCACATCGATTTCCTGTAAAATGCCAATAGGCAGATTGCCGGCGGCAACCGGAATAACTTCTGTCCCCCTTTTTATAAAGCTCGGTGTCGAGCCGATTTTCATAAAAGTAGTTTGAGCTGTGTATAAGTCCATAATGGCCAAATCAACCGTAGCAAACACTTCATCGGAAGAGCGCAGCAATAAAACGGAATTTACAGATTTCACTGCGAGCTTCTCGTCCATGCCTGACTGCAATAGCTGCTGCAAAATAGACAGCGCTGCGCTGCTTTCTTGGCGGGCGCGTTCACCGTTGCCCATACCATCGCTAATGGCTACAGCAAATTTGCCATTGCTGAGCTCCACTAGGCTAAAGCTGTCGCCTGACAGCAAATCTCCTCCTTTGGCGGCGCCTGCTACGCCTGTCTCCACTTCATACTGCTTGGCTGAACCGAAGGTTACCAAGTGCGGATCGCCGCTCTTCTCGGGGAGCTGCTCATGCTTTACAGCAATATGCTCTCCCAAAATGTCGCTAAGCAGCGGCGCGATAATTTTTCTGCATTCATCAAACCCCTTCCCAAAAGTATGGTAAACCTCAATATCTACATTTCCCTCCTCAAGATTGACAATATTAATGCCTTGAATGGACAAGCCTAATCCTTCCACCGCCTCTCTAATTTGTTCCTCTTGCAAATGAAGCGTCTGTCCCTCCCTTTTAATTTCTTTTGACAAATCCTCCATAATGAGCGAAACACCTAGCAGCTGATCCGTTACTAATTGACGAGAATCATATAATTGTTTTTTCCAGCGCATATGATGCTGATAAAGCTCGTACTGATGGCGCATAACCGTAGCCACCTGCCCTGCCTTTAGACAATGGCTTGTCCAGCTGCGCGGCATATCTCCTCCCGTAGACAATTTGCCTGCTTGAACGGCTTCTATCATTTCTGTAACCATTTTGTGCGTATGAAAATATTTTTTGTTCCAGCACGCCTGCTGGCGATGGCAGCTAGCACAGCTTTGCGCAGCAACCGCATTCATAAAATGCTCCAATTCATCCTCCTTTGTCGGCTTAGTTGCTTCGCTGCCGCTAAACTGGCCGAAGCTGCGCGATAATTGACGAAACACTTCTGAAAACTGAGAGACTCGATTGGCAGTAACATCCCGTACACGCTTGGCATATTCATGCTGGGATTTCACATGCTCATTCGTTCCCGGGACATAACGGGAGATGGTTCGAATAATGCTTCTTGGGGTAAGCAATAACAAAACTGCAGCTGCAACAGATTCCCACGTTGAGTTCATCACATCCGCTTGTGAACCGATATAAACGGTTAAAATAGAAGTGCCGAGCAGCATTCCGAATGCCGTGGCCATTTTGCCGCCTTCACGCAGCAAGCCAGCCAGCAGGCCTGCGAATGCAAGCATGCTCATCTGCACAACAGCGCCAAAATTTGCAAGGCTTAATATTAATCCTGCAACCACACCGACTGAAGCACCGAGCGGAGCACCGCCCGCCATTGCGAACAATAGAAGCATATAACGGGACATCACATGCTCTGCTGACATGCCATACAGCGTCCAGCCAACCGCCCCTGTCATTACTGAAGCCAGCAAAATCATGACGCATATAATTTCCTCATGCCGCAGCGTAGCTGTTTTCTTGCTCATGGTCAGCACCGGTAAAGCATGAATAAATACTAAAGTAAGCACAAACGCTAACGCCGCTTCAACAAGCACCATGGTAAAGGCATACCAGCTAAGTGATTCATGAATTAATGCGCTGAACAGCTGCACAAGCAGCGTCGCTGCAAAAACAAGGATAGGCGCAGTAGACAGCTCCGCCTTCTCGTAAGCCTCCAGTCCACGCAGCATAAGAAAAAGCACGATAATTTCCATCGCAATCCATAACGGCGAAGGCTCTACTGCCAAAAAGCTGCCTGCTACCAATGCTACTGCAATCCAGCCATAAATATCCTTGCGCAAAAAATAGATAACGGCAAAGTAGGCGATTGCAAAAGGCATTAACGAATCCAGTATAACGGCCCTGCCCAGCAATAAAGCTATACCAATAAGCAGAAACGTCCATTTTCTGGACCAGATAGCGTTAGAGCTGCGTGTAATGGCAAGGCGGGCTGCTTTGCTTTGCATCCGTATCCAGTCTCTGCCCTTTAGATTCGGAAAAACTAAAACATTTCCTTTCTTCACTTCCAGACACCACCATTTCCGAATAGATTGTGTCCTTCATTATAGAGGCCTGTCCTTATAAAGTTTGTCAAACAAACAGAGCAGCAGCAAAAAAATTTCCGACAAATGCCACCGGCTCAAAACAGCTTGTCGTAACCTACAAAAAGCCAGTGTTTGCAAGGGATTAATCCTTGCCAGAGCAAGTCTTTGCCGGGCTTCATTCAACAAAATTAGTGTGTAGCGCTTACAATAGTATAGTGAAAACACGTAGGAAGCTGTCGTTAATGGCAGAGGTTTAGTGGAATTTTTTTGGAATATTTTTTATTGTCGGCAAATACGACAATCAAAAATACAGATAAAATAAAAAAAAGCAGGAACCGGTTAAGGTCCTGCTGTTAGTATCCTTGTAATAATGCTTACATGCGTTTAGCTCCGCGCCCGCCGCGCTTGCCTTCTGTGTTCTTCTTAAGCGAAGAAATTCTTTCTTCACTGTCTTTTAAAAAGCGAGACATTTTATCCTCGAATGACGGTTTGCCGAATGACGGTCTGCCAGACGACTGCTTGTTGAAGGGACGTCCACCACGATCCTGGCCTCCGCGGTTAAATCTTTCTCCACCGCCAGCTCCAGCTCCAACACCGCCAGTTCGCTCTCGCGCTGGTGACGGCTGCTGTCCTTCAGGCCGGTCAACGGCTTGCTTAATGGATAATCCGATCTTTCCGTCCTTATCAACGTTGATCACCTTAACTTTAACAACGTCATCAATCTTGAGGTGATCCTTAACGTCTTTAACGTAGTTATCGGCAATCTCCGAAATGTGAACTAGACCTGTGACACCTCCCGACAAGTCGACAAATGCCCCAAAATGCGTAATACCAGTCACTTTTCCTTCTAACTTGGCGCCCACTTCAATTGCCATAAAATAAAATGTTCCTCTCCAAAAAATTTTTTACTTCTATCGTGATTATAACCGAATCTCTGAAACAGAGCAACAGACGTTCACCCTAACCTGCCAGTATTAATCACTAAAAATTTGCTGTTCGCCTTCTTTTACCATTCCTTGCTCTTTCGTTGCCAATTGTGCTATATATTCCGGATCATTTAATCGCTCGACATGTTTTTGCAATGCTTCACTTTCAGCAATTGCCGCTTCCACTTGCTTCTGCAAGGCCAAAAGCTTATTACTGGTCTCTACCTGCTGCTGGTATTGGCCGAATAACGTATAGCCCGCCCAACCCATAAATAGGACGATAAACATGAACCATATTTTAAAACGGCGTTTTGTAGCTTTGTTCACGGATACTTTCTTTTCTGCTACTGCGGGTACCATTAACGTTATTTCCTCCTCAACCAGTTATTCAGCCGGGATTTCCAAGATAGAACCAGACTGACAAGCTTGCTTGATGCGCAGGCTTGTTTCCATGTTTGCCACTTCGGTACGATTGCGCGCACGATTGGTCGCCAAATAGGCTTTAGCAGCCACGCAAGCAATTTACCAAAGGGTCGCAACAATTGTAACACAAGTTTAAACAGGAAAATAGTGATTGCAGACCCAATTCCTATTACGAATTTTAATACATTATACAAAAATAGGGTAGGTTTTACAATAATTAACTCAAGTGTTCGAATACCGATCCGAATAAGCGTTCGAACCGCACGAATAAGCCAACGAACAACTGCAACAACAACACGATTAAACAGCCAATAATAAATGAGCACGCCTAAAGCTAGTCCAAGAAATACGTACGCCCGCACCTCGCCGTTGTTGCTAGCGTACAGCATTCGAAAGACAACAAGCGCCGCTGCAATCCAATACATGATGTCTAGAAACGGCAGCCACCAGCGCGGGAACTTAAGCTCATTGGACACTACGCGATAGCCGTCAAATACAGCTCCCATTCCAAGGCCCGCGGTCAGCATTGCGGCTATGGTAAGCCACTGGATCGTAAGCGTCACTTAAATATTTTACCCAGCAGCCCTTTGGACTTGCTTGCTCCTGCAGAGTCTTTATAGGCGAGTGAATGAACATAGCCTTCGATAATAACAATGCCCTGCTCAAGGCTCAAATGCTTCATATGCAAGTTTTGCCCTTGTATGGACAGGTAACCCAAATTTGTCTCCAACAAAAATTGCTCGCTGTCAAAGCTCTCCACATTCATTACGCCTGTAAGCTCAAGCACCTTGCGATTGATCATTTTCACTTCCTGCTGCTTTAGCCCTTTATTGGATTCCGCCATAGACTCGTCCCCCGCTTAATTCATATTACTTCATCCTATGGACAGGAGGGCGATCTTAGAACTAAAAACAGAAACAATTGCAGGATTAGGCCATGTGTGCCGCTCGTCTTATTAAAATTATTAAAAAAAAATCTGCCCGCTGTGTGGACAGATTGTTAGCTTAGTTATTCCAGTCGAACTCCGGCTCACGTTGCCTCTGTTCTTCCTTGATAACTGTATAAAGTTCTCCTGCTTCATCCTTACGAGTCGTTTCGGCCAAACGCTCAATACGTACCGTTACCATCTTCTGTCCGTACTGAATCTCAAGCTCATCGCCTACCTTAACCGTAGAGCTTGGTTTAGCCTCTTTGCCATTGATCCAAATACGGCCCTGCTCAGAAACTTCCTTCGCAACAGTACGTCGTTTGATCAGCCTGGAGACTTTAAGGAATTTGTCGAGACGCATAAATTACTTGATCGCTTCTTTCAGCTTGTTGCCAGCCTTGAATGCAGGAACCTTGGACTCAGGAATTTCGATTTCTTTGCCTGTTTGCGGGTTGCGGCCGATACGACCAGCGCGAGTGCGAGTTTCAAAAGTACCGAAGCCGATTAGCTGTACTTTATCTCCGCCAGCAAGTGCATCTGTTACTTCACCTAGAAAACCGTTAAGTACTGCTTCAACATCACGTTTTGTCAAACCGCTTTTCTCAGCAATATTGTTAATCAAATCTGTTTTGTTCATCATTCATATCCTCCTATATTTGCGTACAATGATTGATGGCTGGCTTGAGAGCCTAGCCAAGCTATGAGTTTTTTATTCTTTCTGAAGAATACATATTCTGCTCGCAACTTTAAATTCCTGCTAGTCTACTAATTTTTTTTGTTGATTGTGTAGGATTAAAGCGAATTATGACATTTCATAGTCAATTATCTTGATTTTGCCTCCTCCCACAAGCGATCCATCTCTAGTAAATCAGTTTGGTCAAAAGTTTTTCCTTTTATACCAAGCTGCTCTTCTATATATTGAAATCTATCAATAAATTTGCGGTTTGTGCGAGTGAGCGCCTCCTCTGGATCGGCCTTGATGAAGCGCGAAGCGTTTACTACGGCAAATAACAGGTCGCCAAGCTCACCGGCCTGCTCCTCAGGGTCCTTGCTGGCAATAGCTTCCCGAAGCTCTGACAGCTCTTCCTCTATTTTGGCCAGAACAGAATCAATTTCACTCCAGTCAAAGCCAACCTTTGCCGCTTTTTTCTGCAGCTTGTATGCCTTCATCAAAGCAGGCAGATCCGGCGGAATTCCATCCAGCTGAGATTGCCGCTTTGTCCCTTTGCGCTTATGCTCCTCTTTTTTCATTTCCTCCCAGTTGCCAAGCGCTTCTTCGGCATTGCCTGCTTGCTGCTCGCCAAAAACATGCGGATGACGGAATACAAGCTTTTCGCTCAAAGCCTCGACAACGTCATAGATGGTAAAGGTGCCCTGCTCCTCTTCCATCTGGCTATGAAGCATAAGCTGCAGCAGAACATCGCCAAACTCTTCAACCATGCTGTCCGGATCATCATTATCCAACGCTTCAAGCGCTTCGTACAGCTCTTCAATAAAGTTTTTGCGAATAGATTGATGGGTTTGCTCCTGGTCCCAAGGACAGCCGTCTGGGCTGCGCAATATAGCAACAATCTCATGCAGCCGTTCAAGCGTGCGGTTGCGTAAATCAGGATTGTCTGAACGGGGAACATATACAAGCGACAGATTGCCGTATCCGTCAAGCCGGTCAATTTCAAAAAGCGGTGCTCGTACAATTTGTTCATCTCCAGCTACGCCAAGCGCGTGGCAAACATAGACCTCAAAATCATCGGGATAGCGTTCCATTAAGGCTAGCTTAACATCGGATGCTGTGTATGCATCGTAGACCTGTCCGATAATCGTATGCAGCTGCGGCTGCAGCAGTGCGATTGGAAGCTCTGAGGCGTCCAGCAAAGCAAAGCCTTCGATAGGATCTATGCCAAGTCTGACAAATGCTTGGTCAAGGAAGCTTTCGCCGCCCATAATGTTAAGTTCAATCGATTGATTGTGGCATCGCTCGCGCAGCAGCTGCACCGTTCGCTCTGCCACCATAGGGTGGCCAGGCACAGCATAGACTATATTTGCCGCAGCATTATTATTGCTCGCTGCAGCTATTAGCTGGCCGGCTATCGCTTCATACACATCAGGAAAAGATTCATGCTGCTCGTAGATATCGTCAAAAGAACGATAAGCCACCCCTTCAGCATCGAGCAAGGTCATAACGGGATGATCCTTGGTTCTTATGTATAGCTCAGTAGCTGATTGCAGCTTCCTCCAAATACCGAGCGTTAACTGATCAGGATGGCCTGACCCAAGACCAACTACTGTAATTTGTGCTGTAGACATATCTATGCCTCCTTCGGCATCAGTTCTTTTTATTGTAGCGATTAACGCTTTGATTGCCAACGCTTTATCCTGCTCAGCAGCTTGCCGCTAATGCCGAGAAGCTTCCATTCAGCTTGTCCAATAAAAGACGTTTTTAATATCGCCGCCAAAAATATAATACCGCCAGCAGCCACGCCTGTAATCGACACTATGGCCGCTAACAGCCGCGCAGACACTACCGAGCCTATCATGCTGCTTATAAGCCATTGCATGCCTGTTACTGCTCCCCCCATTATTACAAGCCCCATAACCGCAGCTGCAGCCGAGGAAGTGAAAAAAGAACGGCGCTTATTATTGGTTTTGTTTCCGCCATAAGTTGCCCTGTTAAGCTTCATGCAGGCCATAACCAATCCGATAGCCGCAGCTGCCGATAGAGCGGCCAGTCCGGCAAATGCAGCCCCTACAATGCCAAAGCGTGATGTAAAAATAAGATTGAGCGCACCCTTCGTGCAAGCTGCTGTAAGCAGCAGCAGTGCAGGCGCCTGAATCGCTCCCAGCACCTGCAATAAGGGTGAGACAGCGGCTAATATGCAGCTCGCAAACGCGGTGCATCCTATAATCGCAAATACGTCTGTACCGCTGCTGTTGGCATAAAGCATTATATTGATTGGTTTTGCAAGCAGCAGCAAGCCTACTGCAGCTGCCGCCCCAATCAGCGAAGAGATGCGAATAATTATATGCACGCTGTGGTGAAGCGTTTTTTTATCAGCCAGCAATACGAGCCGCGGCACCAAAGCGCCGGCAGCTGCACCGGCTATCATAACAACGAGCTGCACCAAAGGCAGCGCCCGGCTGTAAATGCCGAATTGCGCCATAGCTGCATCTTCCGCAGCTCCGCCGGCCTGCAGCATTCTGGGAATGGTAAAAGCATCGACTACACCCATTGCCGGGACAACCGCCGCACCAAGCACTGCGGGCAGAGCAACAGCGAACAGCTTTTTTGCTGCCAAGGCTGCATCTCGCAGTCCAAATATGGAGCTGCGCTCGGCAGTTTCCGTGTGCTTTGTGCGAGCAAAGACTGCCAGAAGCAGCAATGCCGCAACCGCACCGGCTGCAGAACCATTCATGACAGCCGCTGTCAACGATGCTGCCTCCCAGCTTGCGGACAAGCTCCAAAATAAGACCGCAACCATAACCGCAACGCGTATCAGTTGTTCTATCACCTGCGAAGCTGCCGATAAGGCCATTCGATCCATAGCCTGTATATATCCCCGCAAAGCAGCTACAAGAGGTACAACAGCGAGCGCCGCTGACAAGCTGCGCAGCGAGCTTGCTGCAGCGCGATCCCCCATCCAGTATGCAATAGGATCAGCTAGCAGCCATAAGCAAAGCGCTGCAGCGGCTCCCATTACGCCTAGCGTTACAAGCGCAGTATACAGAGTTCCTCTAATCTGATTGCTGGCAGCGCCTTCTTGAAGCTGCTGCGCAATTACAATGGATATAGCAGCCGGCAAGCCTGCAGTCGCCAGCACAGTCAACAGCTGATATAAAGGGTAAACCGCATTATAGATGCCGAAAACACGATCCCCTGCCAAGTTTTGCAAAGGTATCTTTTGCAGCACGCCGATTAATTTCGTAAGCAGGGCAGCGCCCGCCAGCACAGCAGCCCCGCGCAGACCGATAGCTTGCAAATGCCCATCCTTATGCCGCCCAGCCATCTCCTCACCTCAGCTCTACTAGCTAGCGCATATCTTGAGGCTGTCGATTCATTGTGGAAAGGCATCGACACACTCATCTGATTCGACACTTGTCTGCTGTCTATTATACATTATCTTGTATGCCCGGTGACAAGTCAGAACAAGCCTGACAATGCTTCCTTTTTATTGACCTAAAATCCAAAAACAGCTCTTTGTCCGACATATGCTGTCGCTCAAAGAGCTGTATCCAATGCAATTTTATTGTTCCATTTGTTTGGCTAGGAAGCCTGCGGCGGTTTCCGCAATTTTAATTTCCAGCTGCCCCATTTGAACGCCTTCTTCCTTGCTGAGCATTACGACTGTGCCGATTGGATCTCCGCCAGCGATAATAGGAGCAACAATAAATGAAGTATAGTTATCGTGGCCATCCTTAATAATTTCAGATGTTCCAGCTGTGCTTTCAGATACTGTGCGACGGTTTTCCATACAAGCCTCAAGCGTAGAGCCGATCTGCTTATCCAGCAATTCCTTTTTCGATGCGCCAGCTACTGTAATAATACTGTCCCTGTCGCTGATCAACGTTATATGTCCAGTGCTTTCAAATAAAGATTCTGCGTATTCCTTCGCAAAATCGCCAAGCTCGCCAATTGGAGAATACTTTTTTAAAATAACTTCTCCATCACGGTCTACAAATATTTCCAGGGGATCTCCCTCACGTATGCGCAGTGTTCGACGAATTTCCTTCGGGATAACTACTCGTCCAAGATCATCGATGCGGCGTACGATACCAGTTGCTTTCATAGTCTTGTTGCCCCGCTTTCACCAAAAAATTTTAATTAATGTTATGGAATACACATAGTGGTAATAATGTGTCACCGATGAGTCAATTTCATACTAGTGCTGCTTATTAATTGTTACCCATTGAAATTGCCTCAGATACAACATTTTTGAAACTAGCCATAGTATTCTTCGATTCCCAATTTCTTATGCATGCCGCTTCCAGCTTAATCAGCAACAAAAAACGAGCCCAGGAAAGCTTTCCCAGGCTCAAATCATTAAGATTCTTTATCGTGCTGCTGCTGTTTTTTTAATCGTCCAGCCTTGCTTAATGCTTCTCGCAGCAAATATTCAATATGACCGTTTACGCTGCGAAATTCATCCGCAGCCCATTGCTCCAATGCCCGATGAAGGTCCGGATCAAGACGGAGTGGAAATGCTTTTTTTTGTTTGCTCATCACAAATCCTCTAGCCGTAGAGCGATCCTGTATTAATTACCGGCGTCGCTGCCCGATCCGAAACAATTGACACCATCAAATTGTTAATCATTGCCGCTTTACGTTCAGCATCCAGTTCTACTCCGTTTGCCTCCAGCTGCTTAAGAGCAGCATCCACCATGCCTACAGCACCTTCAACGATTTTCTGACGGGCAGATACGATCGCGATCGCCTGCTGCCGCTGCAGCATTGCACTTGCAATTTCAGGCGCATAGGCCAAATGCGTCAGTCTTGTTTCAAGCATTTGTACACCTGCAACGTCTAGACGCTTCTGCAGCTCCAGCAGCAGCTCTGCGGCAACTTCATCGGCATTGCCGCGCAAGGAAATTTTGGATTCATCCGTAAAGGTGTCATAAGGATACTGCGCTGCGATATGACGCAGTGCCGTTTCACTTTGAATACCTACAAACTTTTCATATTGGTCCACGTCAAAAGTAGCTTTAGCCGTATCTGTAACCTTATAAACAACTACTGCGCCTATTTCAATAGGGTTGCCTTCTGCATCATTCACCTTCAAGGTTTGGCTATTAAAGTTACGCACCTTCAACGATACATTTGTCTTATTGGTAAACGGCAGTACCATCCATAATCCGCTTTCGCTAATTGTCCCTGTATAAGTTCCGAAGAAAGTAATGACTTTAGCCTGATTAGGCTGCACTATGACTATCGAAGTAAAACAAACTATAGATAACAATACGAGTACGATACCTATTGGAACGAAGGACACCGGCAAGGCTTCTGTGATCGCGGTATACAACGTTAGAAACACTCCGCCCAGCAGCGCTACAAGCGCAACTAACAGGGCAAGATATCCGCTTACGTACCATGCTTTTTTCTCTCTCATCATCGCCATCACTCCATATCTTTTTGATATATTTATGATATCACTTTTTACAAATATAAGCAATTGTTTTTTCACAATCGTTTGTAAAGAACAAACGATGCGGCGCTATTGGCGGTGCGGTCATCCATGACCGTTAGAATCAAAAAGCAGTCTTTTTGTTGCATAAGCAGATACTTATGATCATATTAGAGGATAATGGTAAAACGCCCCCTATAATCAACTGCCATAATTGCCTAACGGTTGCCACAGAGGCTATTTCGATTATTTTAGCTCATTCGAAAATGTAATGGTTGTCATGAACGCTATTGTACCTTTCTCGAGCAAAATCAGTGCTTTTTGGGAAATTAAGCACAATGACAACCGTTAGAAAATTTAAACCACCGTTTTTGCACGAATAGCGTTTATGGCAACCCTTAGAAGTTCATCACTGCTCAGAATACTCTGCGACGAAGTAAGTGAACCGGGCTTCAGTAATGGATCGCCGGTTTCACCAGTTACTTCAAGGCTTACCTGCTAAACTTCACAACCTAGGCTTAGTCGCACTTTCCTAGATTTTAAAAAAAGCCCTCAGGAAAATTTATCCTAAGGGCTCTTTCACAATATTTCTCCTGCAAAAGGAGCGGTCTCTTACTTAGCAGGTGTTTCGGAAGCTTCCGGGCTAGCTTTTGGGCTAGCCTCTGGACTTGTCTCCGGGCTTGCCTCTGGACTTGTCTCTGGGCTTTCACCTGGGCTTTCACCTGGGCTAGGCTCAGGCTGCGGCAATGTAATCTTGATATTGAGCTTTTCCATTTCTTCATCGAGGAATTTCTCCAGATGAGCATAAGCCGCTGAATCCTTAACTTGTGCCTTCTGAGACTCGCTTAGCTTATCAAGCGCCGTTACATCACGCTTCTCCACTTTAATAATATGGTAGCCGTACTCTGTTTTCACAGGCTCGCCAATTACACCGATCTCCTGTTTAAAAGCAGCTTGCTTGAACGGCTCAACCCAGCCGCTTGCATCTGTATCTGCATACAATCCGCCTTTTTCCTTGGAGCCGCCATCATCAGAGTATTCTTTTGCAAGCTTGTCCCAATCCTCATTGGCCAGCAATTTTTCTTTTGCTTCATTCACGCGCTTTAGCGCTTCCTCATCCGTGCGAACTTCCTTCTGCTCGCCCGTTTGCTGGTTTATTTCGACTGTATTAACTAAAATATGGCGTACTGTCGAAATTGCAAAGTTAGGCTGTAAAGTTTCGTAAGCCTTTTGCATATCCTCATCGGTTACCAAAGAATTCATATGTGTAACAAGCACGGCAGTAAGCATCAAAAACGTAGCCATATCGTCATCCGACACTTTTTTATCTTTTACCAGCTTGTTAAAATCTTTATTCTCTTTTTTAAGATCTTTAAATTGCTTAAGCTGATCCGTTACAAGCTCTTTAGCTTTTGTCATCGTGTCAGCTGTCGCTTTTGTTCCAATCACTTTATAAGAAACATATTGCTCCAAAATCATTTCCTGAAACTGCGGAATTTGAAAAATTGCTTCTGACTCGGGCTGCGCTAAACCAAGCAAAGCAAGATACTTATCAAATTCAGTTTGTGTTACTTGTCCGCCCTCATAGGTAGCGACAACTTCGCCTTTGTCTACCCCTTTAAACTGCAAAGAATAATCTCCCTTTTTGTTATTACCGCAGCCCGCCACAATCGTCATGACAAGCATTGCTGCAATAACGAGCAGCGCGCTTTTGCGCCATCCCGATTTGCGTGTTTTCAGCAACATGTATAGTCCCCTTTCAAAATATAAACTTGGTTTCATTGTAACAGAAACCTATCTCTAAATGCGAATTTCTCTATGGGGTAGCCTTTTGCAAGGAAGGCTTTACCACAATCAGCTCTGCGTACTCGGTCAAAAATTTCTCGCAATAATGGAGCTTTTGCTCCATATTAAGCCCCTTGCCCCGCAGCAGCAATGTACGCGGCTCTTCTGTTTCCGCACTTTGCTTGAAACGATTTTCATACTTCAAGCAAAGCTTATCCACTTTTTTGCGATCAATCCTATAATTCGTTTTCTCCGCAAATTTAATGCTCAAATCATCAGCACGCTGACTGATTTGCTCTATGCCAAGCTGTGCACCAAACACCTTTAGTCTGGCAACCGACATTAAATTCAATACAGCCTGCGGCAAATCTCCAAAGCGGTCGATTAGCTCGTCAACCATATCATCGGCTTCCTGGAACGTGCTGATAACGGATACTTTCTTGTAGATTTCTATTTTTTGAATGCTGTCGTAAATATACTCGGAAGGCAGATAAGCATCTACGCTTAAATCAACTAAAGTAACAGTCGGCTTTTCTTCCACGACTTGCTCGCCGCCCATCTCAGCCTTGCGTTTTGCGATTTCTTCCGCCAGCATTTGGGAATACATTTCAAAGCCGACTGATGCGATAAAACCGTGCTGCTCAGCACCAAGCAAATTGCCGGCGCCTCTAATGGACAAATCCCGCATTGCGATTTTAAAGCCTGAACCCAGCTCTGTAAACTCCTTAATTGACTGCAGCCTCTTTTCCGCTACCTCCGTTAACACCTTGTCACGCTGGTAGGTGAAATAGGCATATGCAATCCGATTGGAACGGCCTACCCTGCCGCGCAGCTGATAAAGCTGGGACAAGCCCATTTTATCCGCATCATGAACGATCAGTGTATTGACGTTAGGGATATCTACCCCTGTCTCGATTATGCTTGTGCTTACGAGCACATCGGATTCGCCGTCAAGGAAATCCAAAATGGTTTTCTCCAGCTCCTGCTCAGACATCTGGCCATGGCCTACTGCAACCTTGGCGTCGGGAACAAGCGCATTAATATGCTCTGCCATTTGATAGATGCCCTGCACACGATTGTACAGGTAGTATACCTGCCCGCCTCTCGCCAGCTCGCGCTCAATCGCTTCACGAACGAGTGCAGGACTATGCTCAACGACATAGGTTTGAACAGGAAAGCGGTTCTCAGGAGGCGTCTCAATAACCGACAGATCTCGAACGCCAAGCATAGACATATGAAGCGTCCGCGGAATTGGCGTAGCTGTAAGCGTCAATACATCGACATTCGTTTTTAATTTTTTCAGCTTCTCCTTATGTGAAACGCCGAAACGCTGCTCCTCATCGACAATGAGCAAGCCGAGCGATTTAAATATAATATCTTGCGACAGCAGCCTATGCGTTCCGATGACTACGTCAACACTGCCGTTTTTCAAGCCTTTAATCGTTTCATTCTGCTCCTTGCGCGAACGGAAACGGCTTAATACCTGTACATTGATCGGATACCCTGCAAATCTTTCTCTAAAGGTCTCGTAATGCTGCTGAGCCAATATTGTCGTCGGCACCAGCACAGCGACCTGCTTGCTGTCCATCGTCGATTTAAAGGCAGCCCGAACGGCAACCTCTGTCTTGCCGTAGCCTACGTCCCCGCACAGCAATCGGTCCATCGGCTGGTTTTTTTCCATATCACGCTTAATTTCTTCAATCGCTCGCAGCTGGTCGCGCGTCTCATCATAGGGAAACATCGCCTCAAACTCCTGCTGGTACGAGGAATCCTTGCTAAACCCATAGCCGGGCGCAGACTGGCGCTCCGCATACAGCTTAATCAAATCATCAGCAATATCCTGTACGGAGGCGCGTGCCTTGGTCTTGGCTTTCGTCCACTCCGCACCGCCAAGCTTGCTGATCTTCGGTTCCCGCTCCTCAGAGCCAACATATTTTTGTATTAAATCTACTTGATCTATCGGTACTGAAAGCTTATCCCCGCCAGCATATACGATATGCAAATAATCGCGATGAATGCCAGCAATCTCAAGAGTGCCGATCCCGACATATTTGCCGATGCCATGATTCTGATGGACGACATAATCGCCCACCTTAAGCTCCGTATAGCTTTTGATTCTCTCTGCATTGTCCAATCTCTTGTCTATGCGTCTAGCTTTTCTCTGCTTCTGAGAGAACATCTCGCCTTCTGTAATAACAACAAGCTGAGAGGAGGGCAGCTCAAAGCCTTGCTGAAGATTTCCTTCCAGCAATATAGGAGCCTCAATATCATAATCATCAAGTACACGGCGCATCCGTTCCATGCGCTCAGCATTGCCTGCCAGCATCATAATGCTTGAACCGACCTTTTTCCAGCGCTCCATCTCCGTCTTGAGCAAGTTCATTTGCCCGTGGAAATTTTGCATGGAACGGCTAGTCATATTCAATATATTTTGCGGCTGCGTATGCGGAATTTGCCTTAAGAAAAGCGACAGGAACAACGTAGGGAATGGACGATGATACAATACCTCATCCGAGCTGCGCGCAATTGTAAACGTTGGCAGAGATTTGCCGGTGGACAGCAAGTGGGTTGCCCATTCCGCTTCATCTCTCTCAAGCTGCTTGGCTGTCTCTAGCAGACGCGTAGGCTCTTCAAGCACTAGCAATGTATCCTGTGCCATATAATCCATAATGGTCTGGCGCTCCGGATATAATAAAGTTATATATTTATAAATTTCAGAGAAATAGGTGTGCTCTCTCAGCTTCTCCAGCTCTCCGCCGATTTCTGCCCGCAATCTTTCCTTGGCTGTGCGATCGGTCATTTTGTCCAATTGACGATCCAGCATATGCTGTGCTTGGCTAGCCGCCGCTTCCATTCTCGCTTCATCCGCTACTATTTCCTGACATGGGGTAATAGCCAGCTCCTCCAATTGAGCAAGCGAGCGCTGGTCTGCTGGATCAAAGCTGCGGATAGAATCAATTTCATCACCAAACCACTCAACCCGATAAGCCTGACTTGCCGTCAGCGGATAGAAATCGACAATACCGCCCCGCACGCTAAGCTCTCCCTTAGCTTCTACGCGATCCGATCGCGTATATCCCAAGGAAGTCATGCGGCGCAGGAAAGCCTCTATAGCAAGGTCGTCTTTTACACGTATCGAAAACTGAGCATCAGTAAAGGCGCTGCGAATAGGCAAATAACGCTGAACCCCCGCATAAGGGGCTACAACGATCCCTCTAAAGCCTTGAGACAGCTTAGTCAAAGCTTCTATTCGCTGTGCCAGCGTTTCAGGGCTGGAAATAGCCGATTCAGCTGCGAGCAGTTCATTGGCAGGATAGAGCAGCACCTCGTCAGGCGAGAGGCATTCTTGCAAATCCTCAGCAATTTTTTGTGCAGAAAACATATTATGTGTAATGACTAATATAGGTCGATCAATTTCTCTTTTGAGTGCTGCAATAAGCACTTGGCGGGAAGAGCCTGCCAGGCCGGACACCATCTGTTCTCGCATTCCTTTTTGAATCCCGGTCAATAAGCTTTGAACATCTGCGTCCGCAACAAAAGCATTCATTAGCGCTTTCAATGCAAGCGTCACCTCTTTTCTTTTGAAAACCAAAATATGGCTGAATTGCATTCAGCCGGCATACACACTATTGTTTTATCTTCCAATTTCAAAACTATGTAACAGAAAGGTTCATACGAAACGAGCTATTGCCGTCGAAGGACTGCGTAGCTCGTCTCCTACAATTTTATGCGTTCAAACAGGCTTACTGCAGAGGGTTGCTTACAAGCAATAAGTCTGGATTAGCATGAATCGCTTCTGCGCAATAATCGCAAACAAGCTTAACTGTTACATCACCGCTTGAGTTATACGCTATTATATCGTTGCGCTCCTCGGGGGTCAAGAAATGGAATCCCAGCTGCTGCTCGGACACTTCTGATTCATGAATAACGCCCATTGCTGTTTTGCAATGCCTGCAAATATAGTTTACAGCCATATTATGCCTCCTGAAAGGATGTTATACCTTTCATTATGCCCGGTTTGCAAACATTTTATCTTCGTGCAAATCATTTTCGCATGGCTGCATCACTTTATCCGTTAAATTTGGCCATTGTTTCTTCAAATGGCGCCTTCAGACTGTATTCAGCCGCATCGCAAGCCTGTTCAATCATAGCGGCGAGCGCTTCCTTCTCTGACTTTGGAAATTTGGAAAGCACGTAATCCGCGATATCCATTCCCGGCTGCGGTCTGGAAATCCCCATTCTAATTCTATTAAATTGCTGGGTATTTAAGTGCTGAATTAGTGATTTAATGCCATTATGGCCGCCAGCGCTGCCTTTATAGCGCAATCTGAGCCTGCCCGTTTCTGTATCCAGATCATCGTATATGATAACGCCATCTTCCGGATCTGCTTTATAGTAGTCCAAATAGGCCCTTACAGCCTCACCCGACAAATTCATATAAGTCATTGGCTTGATGAGCACAACCTTAGTGCCATTGACATTGCCTTCGCCGACTAACGCCTTGCATTTGCTCGTAGTCACTTTAATATCCCAGCGCTTGGCCAGCTCGTCAATAACCATAAAGCCGACATTATGGCGCGTATCCTGATAGGCTGTGCCTGGATTGCCTAGACCTACAAACCATTTCATCGTTTCATACACTCCTTTACGAATCAATGTAGCACAATATGAGGCAGGCGTAAACAACGGCAAAAACCGCCTTACCTGCAAGGCGGTTTTTTGTCTATAAAAAGCGACAGGCGCCAAAAATACAAAATTTCAAGAATGCATGCTTGTCTCAAAATAATTTATGAAGTTGCTGTGCTTTCCTCTGTCTCAGCTGTTACAGGGGCATCCTCTTCCTCTGTCTCCGCTTCCTTCTGTGGAGCCAGTATCGTTACAACGACTGCGTCAGCCTCAGTCTTGGCCTCAACGCCCTCCGGCAAATACAAATCGCTGACATGAAGGCTTTCCCCTACAGCAAGATTAGTAATATCTGCCGGAATAAATTCAGGTATATCACTAGGCAAGCACTGAATTTCAAGCTCGTGCAAGATCGACTGTTGAATGCCGCCCTCTCTCACGCCGAAGCTTTCTCCTGTCACTTCAATGCGGACTTGCGTCCTGACCTTTTCATTCATATTAATTTGATGGAAATCAATATGCAGCACTTGTCCATTTAAAACAGCTTTCTGCACGTCTGTAATCATGACAGACTGCTTGCCCGTGCCGGGAATTTCCAATGTAAATACAGCGTTGGGATGCGTGCGCAGCAAGCTTGCCACCTGCTTCTCGCTAACGCTGATTGCTTGGGGATTCTGAAGCTGCTTGCCATATACAACAGCTGGAATTTGCCCTACTGAACGCAGCCTGCGCAGATCGCCTTTGGTTGTAAGATTTCTTTGATCAGCCTGAATTGTAATAGCCATATGGAACCTCCTATATAATTTCGATTTCCATATCACTTTACCCATTAGAACGAAAGATTAATCACAATCGCGGCTAGAAAACTTAATTCTTAGGCGAGCTGTTATTTTTTTTAGCTTTCGCTTTTGATTTGATTTTCTCGGCATAGCCTGCCTTATTCACCTGGCGCTCGCGGGCGATTGCCATATCGCCGGCAGGAACATCCTTCGTCACCGTAGAGCCGGCAACCACGTAAGCTCCATCGCCAATCTTTATAGGTGCTACAAGATTAACATTGCTGCCAACGAAAGCATGATCGCCAATTTCAGTAAGCGCCTTATTAAAGCCATCATAGTTAACAGTTACCACACCGCAGCCAATATTAACTTCTTTGCCTACGCGCGCATCGCCAACATAGCTCAAATGAGATACTTTGCTGCCATCATCCAGCACGGCATTTTTCAGTTCTACAAAATCTCCGATTTTGCAGTGGCGTCCTAGGACTGATCCGGGACGAAGATTGGCATACGGGCCAACAGTGCTTTCCTCGCCAATGACCGATTCATTCACTGTCGAATATTTGACGGTTGCCCTGTCGCCTATTGTGGAATTAGCTATGTCAGCCTGCGGACCAATTATACAAGCTTCGCCAATTATTGTACCGCGGCGAATAATCGATCCCGGGTAAATAATTGTATCTGACCCTATTTGCACATTATTTTCAATATACGTATTTGCAGGATCAATAATGCTTACGCCAGCAAGCAAATGCTCATGGTTAATGCGATTGCGCATCAAGCGCTCTGCCTCAGCAAGTGCAACACGATCGTTTACCCCGATCGCTTCAGCCAAGTCTGTCGTGCAGTAGCCCTGTACCACATCGCCGCTCTGTTTGAAGATCCCAATTATATCTGTCAAATAATATTCTCCCTGCGCATTATCATTCGTTACCTGCTCCAGCGCAGCAAACAGCTTGCGATTGTCAAAGCAATACGTGCCCGTATTTATTTCGCGAACTGCCGCCTGCTCAGGCGTACAGTCCTTGTCCTCCACGATACATTGCACCGTGCCGTCTTCCGCTCTTATAACGCGTCCGTATCCGGCAGGCTGATCAAAAGACGCCGTCAGCACCGTCGCAGCAGCGCCGCTGCTCTTATGCAGCTCCAGCATTGCAGTAATCGTCTCTGGCTTGACGAGCGGTGTATCACCGCATACAACTACAGTAACGCCATCCTCTTGCCCAAGCAGCTCTCTAGCCTGCATAACAGCGTGCCCTGTGCCAAGCTGCTGCTCCTGCATAACATACTCTACCTTGCCGCCTAAATGCGTCTGTACGGCTTCAGCGCCATGTCCGACAATAACAACTGTTCGATCGCAAGCTGCCGCTTGAACAGCTTCTACTACATGCTCTACCATCGGTTTTCCGCATACAGCATGCATGACTTTATATAATTTTGATTTCATTCGCTTGCCTTGACCTGCCGCAAGCACAATGGCCATTTGTTTCATATTCAGCTCAACTCCCTTGGTCAAACAAATTCTCAAATAATATAACTTAAAAACAAAAAAAAGAAAAGAGAGCATTAAGCTCTCTTCTCAGATCAAACGGTTACATCCATTATTTCCTTGTTAAGCTCCTTCTTCAATTGCAACTTCATCGGCAGCACGCTCATATTCAGCCAAAACTGCAGCTTGAATCTTCTCCCGTGTAGTAGAAGAGATGGGATGAGCGATATCTCTAAATTCGCCATCAGGAGTGCGCTTGCTTGGCATTGCTACAAACATACCATTGTTGCCATCGATTACACGGATATCGTGAACGACGAATTCATTATCAATGGTAATGGAAGCGATTGCCTTCATTCGACCTTCCGAATTTACTCGGCGGAGTCTGACATCAGTAATTTGCATTTGTGTTCACCACCTTTGTCCATCTGAGACTTGGTGTAATATTCCACGTATTTTTGCAAATTCCTTCTAGTAATTTGGTAATTTGATACTCATTTTAAAATTTTTTTTTGTTTTTGCATTTTTTTCGTACTCATTCGACATTTGTCGATGCGATGACTTCAATTTCGACAAAAACATCTTTCGGCAGCCTTGCCACCTCAACGGTTGATCTTGATGGCTTATGCTCTAAAAAATAGCTTGCGTAAATTTCATTTACGGTCGCAAATTGATTCATATCTTTTAAAAATACAGTTACTTTAACAGCCTGCTGCAACGAAGAACCCGCTTCAGCCAGCACCGCTTTTAAATTTGCAAATACTTGATGAGTTTGCGCTTCAATGCCGCCCTCCACCAATTGACCATCTGGCCGCAGCGGAATTTGGCCAGAAGTAAAAACCAGATTACCAAAAACGACCGCTTGCGAATATGGGCCTATAGCTGCTGGTGCCTGCTCAGTGGATACAATCTTTAAATCCTGTGCCATGACATTCATCCCCTACTCATTAAAATAATTTCCCGGTACTACTTTCATTTGCTTCGTCTTCATATCCATAGCTGTAAGCTTAGCCAAGGATACATAGTCCTCCAGTAAACGTTCTTCCAAATCGATTTCACCAGACTCAACAAATACACCGACACCGGCAACTGCAGCATTAAACTCAAACAACAGATCCATCATTCCTTGGATCGTCCCGCCTGCCTTCATGAAGTCATCTATAATTAAAACACGGGACTGCTCCTTCAATGCTCTTCTAGCCAGAGACATCGTTTGAATTCGTTTCGTAGAACCGGATACGTAATTTATGCTGACTGCTGAACCTTCAGTAACCTTATTGTCACGCCTTACAATGACGACGGGAATATTCAGGCACGCAGCAGTTGCGTAGGCCAGCGGAATACCTTTCGTCTCTACGGTCATAATAACATCGATATTTCGGCCGGCAAAGGCTGATGCGAACATTCTTCCTACATCCGCCAGCAAGCTCGGCTGTCCAAGCATATCCGTCATATACAAGTAGCCGCCTGGCAGCACTCGGTCAGGCTGCTCGAGCTGATGGCAAATTTGCTGAATAATGGACAGAGCATTTTCTTTATGTATGGAGGGAACGTACATCACTCCGCCAGCCGCCCCGGCAAGCGTATGCAGCTGTCCAATTCCTTCTTCTTCGAAAACCTCTTTTATAATAGCCAAATCTTCGCTGATCGATGATTTAGCTGATTGATACCGCTCTGCAAATGTAGTCAAGGAAATCAACGTATGGGGTCGATATAATAAATATTGCGTCATTTCCACTAATCTTGAGCTGCGTTTAACCTTCCTCAAGCCGATCTCCCCCGTCCTAAATCCGAATATTATATAGACAATATATCATTTATATACGGATTCAATCAAGGATAAACGCCTTCTCTGCCCTTCGCTTAAACGAAGGAGGCGCGTTTACCGATAAAATATAGGAACAGGTATAAGATGAATACTTATACTTCCCTATATATCAAGGATAAACGGCTTCGCCATTCTTTTGGGAGGTCCGTTTACCAACGAATACAAATAACTAATAAAATCTTATATTTCAAATAAAATATCACTTAGAGGTGAGCATGCGAACGACGTATACTTCTTTGCAAAAACCTCTTAGTCCGTTATATATTCTTGGCAGCTTCGCCTCTTTGGATACAAGTCCAAATACGGTCGGCCCGCTGCCTGACATAAGCACGCCGTCTGCTCCAAGCTTTATCATGCTTTCCTTAAGCTGAAGTACCTCAGGGTACATATTAAGCGTTACCGACTCCAGAACATTGCCTAGCTGCGCGCACATCTGCGCAAAAGATCCACTGGCAAGAGCCGCATTCATTGCCGCTATTGAAGGGTGCTGCTTAATATGCTCAACTCTGAATTTCCCATATACATCCGCTGTCGATACATTGATCGGCGGTTTAGCCAGAACGACCCAGCATTGCGGCGGCTGATGAATCGGTTCAAGCTGCTCTCCACGCCCTCTAGCGATAGCAGTGCCGCCTGTTACACAAAATGGCACATCGGAGCCCAGCTCCGCTCCGAGCTGGCATAGCTCCTGCTCAGGGATGTTCAGCCCCCACAATCGGTTTAATCCGCGCAGTGTGGCAGCCGCGTCGCTGCTTCCTCCTGCAAGTCCAGCTGCAACTGGTATTTTTTTATCCAAATGTATATATACACCTTGTCGCACATTGTATCGTTCTTTAATAAGTCTAGCAGCCTGGAACGCCAAGTTCTTCTCATCCAAAGGGATATAACCTACCTGGCTGGAAATAATGATCGTATCTCTAGATAGCGGCTCCATCTCAAGCCGATCTGCCAAATCTACCATTGTCATGATCATTTCTACTTCATGGTAGCCATCTTCTCTTTTACGTAAAACATCTAGTAATAAATTAATTTTGGCAGGCGCTTTTTCATAAATTTTCATCTAATAGATTCACCCGTTCGTCATAAGCTTAAGGTACATTATAACAAACGATTACAATAAAAGCGAAGCGCTGAATGTAGCTTTTTTAATTCAGCGCTCCGCTCTTTTTGAACTTCCTTTTGAGCCTAAGCCCTAGGGCTTGTACGATTTGGCCGCTGCTTCCTCAGCCAGTTGAATAGCGCGTTTTACCATATTGCCGGCATCCTTAGCCCGTATGCTGCCCCAGCCTTCCTGCTGCACCGTATCGTAAAAACCCAGATCCTTGGCAAGCTCATATTTCAGCTCCTCAGACATTACACTGCGTCTTCTGCGCCCCATAACCCATCTTCCTTTCATGTAAGAAGTAATATGGCACAACATTAGTATGCATCAAGCACTGCGTCCGCATTCACTCCAATAATTGCCCACGTAAATCATTAATCAGTTAGAATTCGAAGAACAAAATCACCTATCGGTGACCTAACTTGCCATCATCGTGTGCAAAGAACAAACGATGCGATGTTATTTGCGGTGCGGACATCCATGACCGTTAGAACCAAAAAAGCAGTCTTTTTGTTGTGTATGCGGACACTTATGACCATTAGAAGAACATTCCGCCGAATTTTCTAGCTTTTTTCCCGCTAACGGACTTTTCTGTCCGCTAGAAAGTGGAAGTTGGCGAAATATGAGCGCTAATGGACATCAGTGTCCGCATTATTAGGATCAATTCGAGCTCGACATACTTATCCACAATTTTAACTGATGCATAATTTCCTAAACAAAAAAAAAGCGCAGACCAAGGTCTGCGCCAGTAAGCCAACTTAAGGCTATTATTCATCTAAAATTACTTTATGGTTGAAGATAAGCAATACGTACCTGTCCCTCATCATTACATACGGTTACTTCCACCGATTCGGTAAGAATATCCGCGTAACTGTAGGAGACACGTTTAAATGCATTTTGCTCCTCATCTAGCTTAACAATAAAAACAGATGGGTAGGTCTCTTCCAATGTACCGGTACGCTCAACTGTTTTGCGACGACCACCATTTGCTCTGAGACGGATTTTGGAGCCCACATGAGCTTCCAAACTGCGTTTAATATCCAATAGCACGTTTTTAGCCATTGACCACTACCACCTCTTTCTTTGATTATTATAACCAAAAAAAGCGGGCTTGTCAAATTTAACAAAATATTATAACAGTGGTTCATTTCTCTTGTCAACGGTCAAATTAGTAAAAATCCATTAAAAAAATTTTTTAAACAAGGATAACCAATTATTTCCTTAATTTTGGACAAGCGTAATACAAGAAGAAACGCTGCGCGTCCTTGGCTAAGGATGTGCCGTTTCTCGGTGAAATATAGGAATAGGTATAAGGTGAAAAACTTATACTTTCCTATATTTAAAAAAACGAATACAATGCTTACATTGTATTCGTTCTAGGAAGCCCTACACGATATTTTCCCAAAGTTTCAATTCCACCCACACCGTCTATTCCGCTTATAGTTCCTTCAATAACTTCCTTCAAATTAATCGAATCGCGTATAGAGGTGAGGCTGGCTTTAATAGCAATGTAAACAGGGTCTAATGCATGTATTAATATTCGACCTGGAGAGCTGGCAAAATTCGAGCCTATGTGCATTAGCGCTTCAAAATGCGATTGGCATGCCCCAGCTATAACGACAAGACCATCGCGATTTTTCTCATACTGCCTCGCTACTCGAACAGCATTTACAAAATTCTGAGAATTTTTGTAGCTGGAAAGGCTGTAATGGTCCGTTCCTGATCTATGTTTGATCAAACCGTCATGCCCAGTTATTACAACAATATCAGGCTTTACTTCCGGCAGCACGCGAAATAAAATATCAGCCATTTGAGCTTCCTGGGCGTGAATGCCATATGCCGGTACGTTCATGGTTTTATATAGCTCCATGCTTTTTTTGAGATAGTTTCCGTCTCCGTCAAGATGGAGCACCTTGCCCGGCACCTCAAAATAGGGAGAGCTCTGTGCTGGCTGTGTCAGCCGCGCAAAATGTTCTAAGCCAGGTGTATGCTTTTTGCGGTAGGTATGAATTTTTTTAATGGATTCGTTCACTTTTATACGAACTTCTTGCGTTGCCTTCATGGAATTAGGATCATCTACAATCGTTAGATCCTCGATAGGGGAGTCTGCCACTAGACGATAGTCGGTGCCCTTCAGCAAAGCTTGATCAGCTTTTGGTCGGATGGCTTCCACACGAAATAATACGTCACCGCCATACGATTTGCGGACGACTAAGTCTCCTTGCCTCATAGGTAAATCACCTCTTCGTCTATCCTATGGAAGGACATGTCAATTGGTGATACGAAATTTTTACCAGCCTCGTTCTAAAAAACTGCGGCTTATGCGCGCAAATTCTTCAAGCGATAGCGTCTCGCCGCGGCGAGTCGGATCGATCTCAAGCTCTGCAAGCAGTGTAAGCAGCTCCTCGCGCTTCTCCTTGCCTACAAATGCTGTAAGGTTGTTGGCCAATGTTTTGCGTCTCTGCGCAAAGCAAGCTTGAACAACTTTAAAATAATGCTCTTCGTTCGGAACATCAACTGCAGGCTTATCACGCAGTGTAAGCTTTATGACAGCTGAGTCTACATTGGGTTGCGGAATAAATACGGAATGCGGAACGATACATACAAGCTCCGGCTTGCAGTAATACTGTACCGCCACGCTCAAGCTTCCATACTCCTTCCCGCCCGGACTTGCAGCCATACGGTCAGCTACTTCCTTCTGGATCATAACCACGATATGCTCCAGGGGTAAGCGCTCTTCAAGCAGCTTCATCAAAATAGGTGTTGTCACATAATAGGGCAGATTAGCCACGACGCTAACTTTCTGATCAGGTGAAAATTTCTCTTTGAACAGATTCTGCAGGTCAAGCTTCAATACATCGCCATGTACGATCGAGACATGATCATTATCCGCAAAAATATCATTCAATATCGGAATTAAGCGGTTATCAATCTCTACGGCCGTTACAGTGGCTGCTGAAGCCGCCAGACGCTGTGTCAGGGCTCCTATCCCCGGGCCAATCTCTAGAGCTGCTTTGCTTGCGTCAAGCTGTGCTGCCGCCACAATTTTATTAAGAATATTTTGATCAATTAAAAAATTTTGTCCCAGGCTCTTTTTGAATGAAAATCCGTATTTTGCAATAATTTCTTTCGTACGCTTAGGAGTAGCCACATCTCCTGCATGCGATGGCTGATTCCCTTTATATGCTTGCTCACTCAATTGCTACTCCTCCAATTTTTGTTCCATAATACGAAGTGCATTTTCAAATTCTGCTTTTGTAATTTGAAAGCTTGTGCAGCGTTTATAAAACTGCTTGCCGTTAGCATAACCGATGCCAAGCAGCTTGCCCATTTCCAGGCGGCGTGCAGAAGCATTGGCATCAACAATGAGCCTGGCTTCCATGAGATCGTCCCAGGTCACTTCCCCTTGTGTCTGCTCAGACTCCGTACGCAGCTCTGACAGCGCCTGACGGATCGATTCCGGGCTGGCATTCTCAATGCCTATATCTCCCTTATGAGTGGTAAGCTCCTGCGGCAGAAACGCATGCTTGCATCCTGGCGCGTGCTGCGCAACAATTTTGCGGATGCGCTCTCCCGCATGATCAGGGTCTGTAAAGATTATAATTCCGCGCCTCTCATTGGCAAGCTTGATTCTCCTTAATACGTCCTCGCCGATTGCAGAGCCGTTTGTTTCAATTGTATCTGCTTCAACAGCCCGCTTAATAGCCGCTGTATCGTCTTTTCCCTCTACTACAATGATCTCCTTAATCACTAAGATCATTCCTTCCCTTTCGACTCGCATGCCTTTATTGTATTCCTTAAACTTCAATATAATTAAAAAAAGAAGAGGCAGCGCCCCTTCCTATGATGACATATGAAATTAATGATGGCAATATTTCATTGTTCATTCAGAGATTAGCTGGAAGCAGGCTTCTTCGGTCCAATAACATAAACCGTGTAGCCTTTCTTTCGGCCAAATTTATTGACAGCTTTGCTGCTCTCGAAATAAACGTCAATTTTGTTGCCTTTAATCGCTCCGCCTTTGTCTTCAGCACGGCGGAACCCGATTCCTTCGATATAAACCCACCAGCCCATAGGTATCACGCTAGGATCGACTGCAATCGTTCTTCCTTCGGTCACCTTTGTGCCTGAAGCGGTAAGCCCATACTGCGGATGGCTTTCATCCTTGCCTGTTGACTCGACGCCGGCATGATAGGCAGTCAGCGTAACATTCTTCAACACTTTTTTAGCGTTGAAGGTAGCGCCGCCTTTTGTCACAGACGTTACACTTGGGCTGGAATTGCTCAGAACCGTCACCTTAGGCTCCGGCTTCTTTGTTCCAACCGCTACAACATGGTCAACGGCTTTCTGTTCAACTACCTCGCTAACCATTTTGTTAGAAATTAAAACGCCATCCTCATACTTCTCTTCGATCTTTTCCACGATGACGCCTTCCTTGCCGGTTTGGACAACTTTCTCCTTGCCAATCTCAAGATTAGGGTCTTCTTTCTTCACGATAGAGAATGGAACGGCTCGTTCCTCTGAAGTCAGCTTTGTATCGACACGTACAATAGTCACTGCTGTTTTGTTATCAATAGCAGAATCCAATGCTGGAGTTATTTTATCATCATCACGAACGGATAGATTTAGTTCCTTAATCGCACCTTGTACAGTCTTCTCTGTCGTGTGCACTGTTAATGTCTTGCCATCAGCTTTTACTACAACCGGTATCGCATGAGTCACCTCAATACGATCTCCGTCCTTGATTGATGAATTTAAAGGAACGGATACCTTGTCATAAGGCCCAATTGCAATAGCTTGTTCATCCAGTAGGCGTTGCAGGACCCATTGTTTTGTTTGCACAATAGTCTCTTGTCCATTAACTACTACGGATACGCTTTTGACAGCCGTACCGTACAACAACACCAAAAACATGAAAGTCATAGCGATTGAGATCGCAGCGCTCAAAATAATCAAACGCAAGTTTCCATGCTTCCATCGCATTGCGAAAGACATTCTGGATGATCGTTTCCCATGGGTGTCATCTAGTTGGATTGATCCCACTTCATCGGTCCTCCTTCATAGTCCCGCCGCCAAGTTTTACGCATGTTACAACTGACGCGACTATAATATATTGGCGTGCATGCTGCACGCTGTCCAATAACGCTGTTCTCTCCTTAGACATTTGCTCAGATTTGATCATTCTCTGCTCAAGCTGTCTAGTCCATTAACTTTGTCCCGGGTGGACGGCCTTCCCGACCTCTTCTATGTGATCACGATAAACTGATAAATCAGAGAAGGATTTAGAGAGTAAACCAAGCTCGCGATATTGGAAATCCAATACAAAATGTAAAGCTCTGAAATGAATCATAACCTCACTCGAGCATAATTGTAAAGACGAGATAAAAGACGATTTTCATTAAAAAACAGATTATTTGAGGAAAAATTAATTGATTTCCCCTACAAAAATTAGTTTTTACGTGGATAATCTCTTTAAATCTCTCGTTTACGCTTGTTTTTATTCTATGCCGAAACATTTTTTACCGTTTTCCATCGTAATTGCCCCTATTTCCTCCACTGTTAAACCCTTAATTTCGGCTGCTGACTGTGCGACCAGTGATACATATCCGGACTCATTTCTTTTACCACGAAATGGATGTGGAGTAAGATATGGGGAGTCGGTTTCGATCAAAATTTTATCCAGCGGAGTATTAAAAAGCACCTCTTTCGGCACCCTTGCATTTTTAAAAGTAATCGGTCCGCCGAATGAAATGTAAAAGTTCATATCCAGACATTTTTTGGCGGTTTCCCAACTGCCTGAGAAGCAGTGCATAACGCCTCCGACCTCATCCGCCTTTTCTTCTTTAAGAATTCGCACAATGTCTTCATGAGCATCTCTGTTGTGAATGACAATCGGCTTGCCCAATTTTTTGGCCAGTCGAATCTGTTCTCTAAATACACGCTGCTGAACATCCTTAGGCGACGTATCCCAATGATAATCCAGACCAATTTCGCCAATTGCCACTACTTTGGGATGCTTGGTCAACTCTTCAATCCATTCCAAATCGCCTTCTTGCATAAATATGCTATCTACCGGATGCCAGCCAATCGCTGCAAAAATTTGTTTATACTGATCTGCCAAAGCCAGAGTGGTTGGGATTGTTTCGCGATTAAACCCAATATTAACAAATAATTCCACGCCCGCTTCAATCGCTCTATTTATCATTTCATGACGATCCTCGTCATATTGAGGTGCATCCATATGTGTGTGTGTGTCAAATAATGATGGCATTTAAAAACTTCTCCTTTACAAATAACTGCTGTTATATTTTAAACCAATCCTTAAGTTTCGGGGACATTTCATGCATACGGTCACGCAGCGCCTCAATTGGATAATAGAGGTGGTGCTGCCCTTGCCGCAGTCCCGTGATCGAACGAACAATGTCAGATTTAACAGAAATTTCACTAATTTGCTCCTGATCATCCAACAGCAAAATTGGTGTTTTTTCTTTCTTTTTCCCGTTTGTTCCATCCGGGCGATAAACATCATAAGGCTTGTCATATGGAAAATCAATTTCCATATGATAGTTTGGATGCATCCCTAATGAAATCATTTCTTCTATTATAGATGCATGTTCGTTTTCATTAAATTGTTCGATCGCAATATACTTGTACAGCTTGCGGTCCATAAAGCGCCGGCATAGATCGCGGAGCAGCTCATCCTTCTCCTCCGCCCACTGAACAAATGCGGTCTGCGCGAGCGCTTCATCCAGCTTTAAATAATGGGAAAGCGTTAATGTATTGCTAATCAAATGCTCTAATGAAGGAATCATCCAATTAAAAACGTAGCCTTGCTGATATAACTCCTGCGCTCTGCGAAATATTTGTCTTAAAATAATTTCCGAGCTGCGCGTTACAGGATGGAAATAAACCTGCCAGTACATTTGGTAGCGAGACATCAAATAATGCTCTACTGCATGCATACCACTTTCCTTCACTACAATTTTCCCTTTATAAGGGCGCAATACTCGCAATATGCGCTCTAAATCAAAATTCCCATAATTGACCCCTGTAAAATAAGCATCACGCAGCAAATAATCCATTCGGTCGGCATCCATTTGACTGGAAATCAAGCTGACTACAATCGGCTCTTTATACGTCTTGCGGATAACAGCAGCGACATCATGCGGGAAGCTATCAGATACTTGCCGCAAAACTTTATTTATCTCCGTATCACCAAGCAAAATCTCACAAGTCCATTCCTCGTGGTCTGTATCGAATACTTCCTCAAGCGAATGGGAAAAAGGCCCATGACCGACATCGTGCAGCAGTGCCGCGCATAATGAAACAAGCCTTTCCTCCTTCGGCCAATCTGCATACTCATTTCTTTCAAATCTAGAAATAATTTTGCGTGTTATTTCATAGACTCCTAGTGAATGCGAGAACCTGCTATGCTCAGCGCCATGGAATGTTAAATATGAGGTGCCCAACTGCCGAATACGGCGCAAGCGTTGGAATTCCTTTGTATTAATTAAATTCCAAATGGTTTCATCCTGGACATAAATATAATTATGTACCGGGTCTTTAAAAACTTTTTCTTCCGACAGCTGTGCTTGCATATTTCCCATCTCCTTCACGTTCATATATTCGACACAAACCGATTGTATTTTGTCGAAAAGTGTCGTAAAATAGTTTCCATATCGGATAATTTATTGTATCCTATATCTTGTGTTTATAGTTCCTATTTCTGTCTAAACACCTATGTTTATGGGTTTTCCTCCAATGAATTAGGTTGACTGTTTTGGGAAGAGTTGGTATTATATACTTAAAACATTGTTTAACAATGTCGAATTGTGCCGTTTTTCATTTAAAGAGAGGACTGATACATTTATGATGAAATCTACTGGTATCGTACGTAAAGTAGATGAGCTTGGCCGTGTAGTTATTCCAATTGAATTGCGCCGTACCCTAGGTATTGGCGAGAAGGATGCTCTTGAGATTTATGTAGATGGCGAACGTATTATGTTGAAAAAATACGAGCCTGCATGTATCTTCTGCGGCAATGCTGAGAACGTATCTTACTTTAAAGGAAAAATAGTTTGTCATATTTGTTTAGAGGAAATGCCTTCTCCTGTGACAAAATAAAAGAAATAGGTTATAATCAAAATATCAACTATATTAATTCTAACCTTTTTATACTCCTTGATGCCTTCCTGCGCTAGAACCCGGCCAGGAAGGTCCTTTTTTTTGTAGAAATACAACATTCTCAAATAACTTACGAACGTATTACTTCATTATATACATCTCGTTTTGGGACACCACGATCAAGCGCAGTCTGTTTGATTGCCTCCTTGCGGCTCATCGTCTTTTCGTAATGAGCAACATGCGATTCGATATCCAACTCTTTCCACCATTGCTCCGCTTGCTGCAGCTCCTTTGCCTCTTGCTCAGATGCGCCTTCAATAACAAGACAATATTCCCCAAGCGGATCATTTGCCTCAAACCATTCCATACTTTCAAGCAGCGTGCCGCGCAGCACCTCTTCATGCCGCTTAGTCAGCTCCCTTACAATTGCAATTTGCCTATTTCCCAAGCTGTCCAGCATCGCTTGGCAGGTCTTTTTTATACGATGCGGCGATTCGTACATAATTAATGTCGCTTTAACCCCTCTCAGCTCCTCCAGCCAGCTATTTCTGGCTTTACGGTCACGCGGCGGAAAACCTGCGAACATAAATTGCTCGGTAGACAAGCCGGAAACAATTAATGCAGACAAAGCAGCATTAGCTCCTGGAATGGGTACGACGGCAATTTGCTGCTCTACCGCCTCTTTAACCAAATCAGCGCCCGGATCGGAAATAGCAGGCAAGCCTGCGTCGCTGACCAGAGCTATCGATTGGCCTTCTTGCAATAATTTTATAAGCTCTGGACCGCTGTCGAGTTTATTATGCTCGTGATAGCTTACCAGACGAGTGTGTATGTCAAAATGAGCAAGCAGCTTGCGAGTCTGTCTCGTATCCTCAGCAGCTATCAGCTCTACTTCCTTTAATATCCTTATGGCGCGCATCGTCATGTCTTCCAGGTTGCCAATAGGCGTACCTACAAGATACAGAATGCCTTTTGTGTCAGTGCCTGCAGTATGGATAAAGCTTTTTTGTCTATTCATACAATTTGTACTCCTTTATCATCGTAAACCATTATTGGCGGCAACAGCTTAATATCAGGCTTCCCATCACGCATCGCTTCAATAAGCACCATATTGGCTTCTGTACTTCTATTTGGATGCACAAACTGAATGCGCTTAGGCTCCAGCCTCCATCGTCTCAATGCTTCTATTATATCAAGCAGCCGAGATGGCCTATGCACCATCGATACTTTACCCCCAGGCCTTACTATACGAGAGCAAGCCTGCGCAACATCATCAATCGTACAAAAAATCTCATGCCTGGCGATTGCGTAATGCTCGTTAGTATTAGCCTCGCCAGAAGCCAGTGTCATATAAGGCGGATTAACAGTAACCGCATCATATACGCCATTGCCGGCTGTTTTGGGGAATGTGCGCAGATCATGCTCAATAACGTTGATTTGGCCAGCCAAATTATTCATTGCAACGCTTCGTTTTGCCATATCGGCCAGCCTTGGCTGAATTTCCACCGCATCAATCGCGGCCTTTGTGCGATCAGATAATAATATAGGTATAACCCCATTGCCCGTGCATAAATCAGCGATACGCCCTTTAGGCGGAATCGAGGCAAAACGGGATAATAATACAGCATCTAATGAAAAGCTAAATACGTCTCTGCTTTGAATGATTTTCAGCTCAGACGGTGTCATTAAGTCATCTATTCGTTCGTTTTCCTGCAATAATACATGTTCAGTCAAGCATTAGCCTCTCCTTTATATTCATTCCTGCTTATATTGTAAAACAAAACAATGCCGTCCTCTGCATAAAGGACGGCTTGTCTACTTTGATTCCACTATTTATTTAGGAAGGAAAGGCAGAACAGGCAATCTCCTTCTGTTCGCAAATGTCCATAATATACATTGCATATATGGAACCCTTCGTGATACAAGCGCGTCAAATTATCATAGCCCTCGCCAACCGCAGAAGTTGGCATATCATGATGCTGACTTGCTTGCCCGCTAGCCTGCAGCTGCTCAGCTGGAGTCTGCTCAGTTACATCCTGCTGTAAGGCAGGAGCATGGCGCTCTCGCTTCAGCACTTGACGCAGCTGATTATTCTCAATACTAAGCCGCTTGTTCTCTTCAAGCAGCTCTTTTACTTTACGCTTAAGCGTACCAAGCTCTGCATGAAAAGTACCTAACCGATTTTGCATTTCATCCATTTGTGAAAAAACATCATTCTTCTCCAAGTTCCCACCCCAGAGTTTCTAATGCGGAGATATCTCCGCAAGTCAGTCATACTATTGTCTACTTGAGTACAACATCGTCTAATGACATTTCTTTAGGCTTGCCTGGCACATCAAACAGCTGCACATAGACGGTTTTTGCAGTTGCATTAATACCAGTAACCTTGCCTTCTCCCAGTGAGGTAATAACATGCTTGCCTACACTTGGAAGCTCTTCTTTTACGCTTTCGTAGTTGTCATGCTCGTACTTCAAACAGCACATCAACCGGCCGCATAACCCAGAAATTTTGGTTGGATTAAGCGATAAATTTTGATCCTTGGCCATCTTAATCGATACCGGCTCAAAATCGCCCAGCCATGAAGAGCAGCACAGTATTCTTCCACAAGGCCCGATTCCGCCCAGCATTTTCGCTTCATCCCGCACGCCGATTTGACGCAGCTCAATGCGTGTACGAAATACGCTTGCTAAATCTTTAACCAGTTCGCGAAAATCTACTCTGCCTTCAGCAGTAAAGTAAAATATAATTTTGTTGCGGTCAAATGTAAATTCGACATCAACAAGCTTCATGCGAAGCTGATGGCCTTTAATCTTCTCAAGACAAGTATGAAACGCGTTTTTAGCAGCCATTCTGTTCTCTTCAACAAGCTGAGCATCAGCATCGTTTGCTATGCGTATTACTTTCTTGAGCGGGAGGACGACATCCGATTCACCGACTTGCTTCTGTCCAACCACCACTTTACCATATTCGATTCCACGTGCAGTTTCAACAATAACATGCTGATCTTTGTCCACGGGATGATCGACCGGATCAAAGTAATAGATCTTGCCCGCCTTTTTAAAGCGGACACCGATGACATTATACAAGGACTAGCCCTCCTGTAATTTTACCAAAAGTTGCTCAAATGCAAGCTGAGGAGATACATTGGCATGTATTCGTTTGCTTGCTTCAAGTACATGCTCTATACAGCCGATATAGCCTGCTGTAGAGCGTTCAAATGCATGATTTCCTATCCATTCTAACTGATCTATAAAAACGATATTGCCCTGCCTGCTGGCCTGGAACTGTACCAAATCTTTAAACCAAACTACCAATAACGATAACAACAGCTCTATGTGATGAATAAGCTCTGTTTTGAAAAGTTGTTGTTGGGCAGTGATCATCGCCGCGGTGAATCGGGTCAAACTCTCCTTACCTAATTGTATCACTAGGCTTCTGATTTCTGCAAACTGATTCTGTTCAAGAATTTGTCGCGCGCCATCCAAGCCTGATGATAACTGCACCGCTGCTCTTGCCAGCACCGCCGAATATCCTTCGCCAGTTAAGATTTGAAGCATCTGTTCCGGGTTCATCGGCACAAAAGGCACCCATTGGGTCCGTGAGCGAATAGTTGGGAGTACGGCTTGTCCATTGTCGGTGATTAATATTGCTGTAATAGGGGAAATAGGCTCTTCCAAAAACTTTAGCAGGCTATTGGCAGCCTGCAAAGTCATTGTCTCTGCTCGTTCAATCATGTATACTTTACGTCTGCTATCCTGATTGCGATAAGATAAATCGCGCTGCAGCTCCCTTATTTGGTCAATCTTGATCGATTGCCCGTCAGGAGCAATGCGAGTAACATCCTGTTGATTTCCATTTATAAACTTGCGGCATTCCAGGCATTCTCCGCAAGCATCATAGCCGTCAGCTGTGCAAAATAACGCCTGCGCAAAGGCTTGCGCCATGGCCATTCTCCCTGTTCCAGAAGGTCCATTAAACAAATAGGCATGTGAAATTTTACCGCTTCGCAGCGCATTTTTTAAAATCCGATACGCCTTCCATTGTCCAGATAACTGTTCCAGGCTCATTTAAGTCATACCTTTCTTTCGTTGCAGCCAATCGCAAGGATAAACGGGTCCGCCGTCCCAGGGTAGGCGCGTTTAAAACAAAAAATTAATTAACAAGCCGCGGATTTCACCTATCTTGTTCAGCAGCTCGAGCTTGCCTTCCTCGCTATCCAGCAATTCCTCCGCCATAGAAACCAATGTTTCATCAATCTGTTCAAGAAGCTTATAGCGTTTAACTCTGCCGCGTCGATCGAAGCCTCTAACTTCTTTGAGACCGACACCACGCCTGATCGTATCCTCCAAAAATTGCTTTACCATCTGCTGATACAATTTCAGCTCTCGCACCGACATTATTCTAGCCAGGCGTTCCCCCTGGCGATGAATATCCTGCAGCTTCTGCTGAAGCTGCTCATGCGTGCGCTCTGCATCTCTTTGTACCATTACATCGGCGAAGCTAGTCGGTTGAACAGGCCTTGTTGCGGAGTCATTAGCCGTCCGATTCTGCCCTAATGGACGCCATCCTTGATCGACTCTCATTATTTAGTCACACCCAATCAGAAATGTTCGAAGCGTTCAACCGGAACAACGAAAACTGCAGCCCCTCCAACCTGAACCTCCACAGGAAAAGGTATATAGGAGTCTGTAGAACCGCCCATAGGAGAAATTGGCGTAACCAATTGATCTCTCACTTTACAATTTGAGCTGATCACATTAAACACCTCATGTACGCGCTCATCCTCTATACCGATCATAAAAGTTGTATTGCCTGCTCTTAAGAAACCGCCTGTACTAGCTAGCTTCGTTGCTCTGAAGCCTTCGCGCACAAGCGCATTCGACAAACGATTGCTATCCTTGTCTTGTATAATCGCAATAACTAATTTCATGTTTCATTCCTCCTTGAATCTAATAGAATAGGATACGGAATGCCCTCTTTCGTATAGCCATAGCTGACCAGCTTTGCCGACCATCTAAGTGGACGAGCAAGCTTGCTTAGTACATATTATTCATCCTTATAAAGTTTGACACAGGATCAAGCAATTCCTGCTAAACGTGCTTCGATTATCGATAAAACCTGAGAAAACACCTTATCTCTAGTTTGGTCAGCATTGATTCTTTCAATACGATTGGGATGACGCTCAAGAAGCATCTGATAACCTGTGCGAACCCTTTCGTGGAATTCTAGCTTCTCCAAATCAAGGCGATTCACTTCACGCTCAGCTGCCTTTGCAATTCTTGCAAGACCGACCGATGGTTCTAGATCCAGAAACAAAGTAAGATCCGGCATCCTTTCCTGAATGGCGAAAAGATTAATCGCCCATACCTCATCCATGCCCAGGCCGCGAGCATATCCCTGATAAGCAAGGCTGCTGTCTATAAAACGATCACAAAGCACAATCGAGCCCGCCTCTATCGCTGGTATCACTTTCTCCACCAAATGCTGTCTTCTCGCTGCTGCATACAACAGCGCTTCTGTTCTTGCATCCATACTCGTATGGCTGCGGTCTAAAATAACTTCGCGGATTTTTTCGGCTATAGGTATTCCGCCGGGCTCTCTGGTCGTCACTACGGACCGCCCTTTGCTTATTAATGTATTCGCAAGCGCTTCAATCAGTGTCGACTTTCCTGAACCTTCTCCGCCTTCAAATGTAATAAATAGTCCTCTATTCAATCGGATAGCTCCCAACCATAATATCATATTCAGACTGTTGAAAAACCCAATCATAAAATTGATTTATAATAAGTTATAATTTCTTATATTTTAACAAAGGCTTACAGTACAAACAATGTCGAAAATAGGCATAACCTTTAACAAAGAATAATAATCTGTCGATTAAACCAAAACTATACATTTTTATTCATGACTGCCTCACTAAACTTTCTCATACACCAGGACCTTTCTCATATACCAAGACCGTTTTCATTTCCGCATCAGACGCGTTTTGAAATCTTGCACCTGCTTTAGCCAAGCGGCTCACTTGATGAATTAAGCTTCTTGTCCATTTTTCACCCTCATATAGTAACGGAATACCTGGCGGATAAGGAATAATCTGCTCTGCAGCTTCAAAGCCTTCCGCATCCTCAAGTGTAATTGATATTACAACTTGTGCAGTGTTCAATGAACGTCTAAATACAACCGGCTTGCTAATCGTCAGCTCCCAGCTTCCTTCATTCTGTAATTGCTCTGCTTGCTTACTTCTATTCATTGTATGCTGGCTGACCTGGCATGCAATTTTTTCTTCTATAATAGTAATAGCCTGCTTCAAGGGGTCAATAGAATCTATTCCCATACCAATACTTACTATTAAAACGCAGTACTTCGCATCGGACATTTCAATCCAGCAATTATTTTCCTCCAGCATTATCTGAAGCTCGAATCCGCTGTTGGCATAGGTCCGGTCGTATAATAAAACGCGCAGAGGATCTGTCTGTTTACAATCCGATTTATTTGATAACTGCTCTATTTTATTATGGCAATCAAGCTGAACCGCTTGTATAGCTCCATTCCTTTGCTGCAGCCAGCTTCTCAGCTCATTAGCTGTACGAATACTTTGCTCTATCAGCTGCTGCCCGGCTTGATCAATCATTGCTCGGGAAATATCTAGGGAAACTAATAATGGAAATGATGGGCTGGAGCTTTCAATCATCGCTAAAGTTTGTTGAATTTTATGTACATTTAATCGATTGCCCTGAATATGAAGCATAGCACTCATCGTTAAAGCAGGCAGCGTTTTATGAGTAGACTGTACAACTGCATCGGCGCCAGCCGCTAAAGCGCTTGTGGGCAGCTCTGGATGGCGACTGTAATGCGCGCCATGCGCTTCGTCAATCAGCAGTGGAATATTGTAGGCATGCACAGCATTTGCCCATTGGTTAAGCTTAAAGCCAATTCCATAATAATTCGGGTTGGTCAGAAATACTGCCTTAGCTGTGGGATAAGCCTCCAATGCTTGCGAAATCGCTTCAACAGAGGGGATCGTTGCCAATCCGGTCTGTTCATCTATTTGCGGTGATACGAACACTGCTTTTGCTCCTGCGAGCTTTAATCCATTAATAATTGATTTATGTACATTGCGCTGAACAATAACAATGTCATCGTAATCACACACTGATAGTAGTATGGCCAAATTGCCCGAAGTACTTCCGCCCACTAAAAAAAAAGTATGCTCAGCGCCGAATGTTTTGGCGGCTAATTGCTGTGCCTCCCTAATAGCGCCTTGAGGATCATGCAAATCATCCGTGCTGCTTAACTCAGTAACATCTAGCTTCATTACGGTTTGAAGAGCTTCCAGCAAATAGTCTGTCTCGACCGTAAGCTCAGCTAACGCTTCGCCATTCCGGTGGCCAGGTACATGAAAGCTGACAGGCTTTGCGGCTGCATGTTCTTTTAGTTTTTTATATAGTGGCGCGTTCAATAATGTCATCTTTGTGCATTCCTTTCAAAACCGCTTTTGCTGCTTCCTTCATCATACCATTATGTCTGCAGCGTTCCTATAAAGAGATAAGAAGGAGATAAAAAGGAGATAAAAAAAGAACAGCGCATTAGATCGCTGCTCATGCATTTTTTTTAATTAAAATTTGTTTCATTCTATTTATAAAATAAGGATATTTTTCATCCATTACGTCGGTTTGGACCATTTCCATCTCACATGATTTACATATGAACTCTGATACGATATAAATGCCTTCTTCTTTTTCCTTTTGGCAACCGCAAATAATACAATGAGGCTGAAATTCAACATTATTGTGCACACTAATCGCCACCTTCACAACAATAATAGTATAACTAGTATGTCACTTATTCTATCTTTTTATACTGTTTTCATAGCCTATTTCAAATATTTATTTATCGTATGCGTATACCTTGCTTTGGGTGCTTATTTACCTATAAAAATATTATGAAAATTGGCGATTTGGCCGATATATTGATTAGATTTACTATCAGGAAGGGCGATATTTATGCGACAACAGCTATCTGATCAGCAGCATGCAACTGTTTATCAATATAGACTGACGAAAAGATTAGTTATAAAACGCGAGCTCATACAAAGCCATTTTATTATTATTGCTATATTTCTTGGATTCCAGCTGATGGCTTATGGCATTCAAGGTCTGGTAGCCTGGTTTGCCGGCTTTGCGGCTATACAGCTATTCCATATTGTCATTTTGCTTATTACCTTTATTCGGGTTGAGGAAGCAACTGATCGCAAATGGATATGGAGAATCAATCCGCCCTGGATCGGCTTTAAGCCAGCCAATGATATATCCTTGACCTTATTTCGGCGCGTACACCGCCACTTGTTCTGGGTCGGGCTATGCGCAATCGCGCTATTGTATCCATGGATACCCGTCTCGTATATGATCAGCTTAGTTTCCTGGCATGCCTGGCTAATCGTTCCTCGACTGCTTCTGGCGTTTTATTTTCGCAAGCAGCCGAAAGACGGTGTCCTTCGCTTGCAATCTTTTGAAGCATCCTACTATTTAATATAGCTAGATTCATTATAGCGCAAACGATCCCACAGCCGTCTCAAATTATAACGAAGCTGTGAAGCACTATATCCTCATCAATGACCCTTTTGAAATTGTAACGCATCCACACAGCGCTATTTGTGAAATTATCACCGTTTGGAGCACCTTTTCCCCTCAATAAGGCTGCTGAGATTCGTTAGATTTTTAAAAAGGCTGTTTTGGGCCAAGTAGCGCTTCTAGGATCCGTTAGCACATTAGATGGGGAACCTAGAGCGGAACTCGGGATGCTTTCATTTTTTAACGAATCCTGAATACGTTATTTCGCATAACGCGCCCGTTTTGAAATTTTAATGCATCACAGAGACGCTATCTGTGAACAAATAGTCATTTGGGCAGCGTTTATAACGAATAAGCACGCTACGATTCGTTACATTTTCAAAACAAGCTTTTTCGGTGTAATAACGATACTAGGATTCGTTAGAGTTTCCACTACTTTTTCAACAGCCTGAGGAAACCCATTTAGTTTGTTTGAGGAGGGTTCCTGCAATATTAATCAAACGTAAATGGGGAGCACAACTTAGGTACATCATCTACCCGCAAACATCATGATCCGTGCTTTTATCATGATCCGC
>NZ_JAZHCT010000032.1:0-62916 GCF_036541265.1 Paenibacillus sp. IITD108
GGCATTGGTATTGGTACTGATATTGGCATTGGTATTGGCACTGATATTGGTGTTGGTATTGGCACTGATATTGGTGTTGGTATTGGTACTGATATTGGTATTGGTATCGGTGTTGGTATTGGTATTGGTATTGGTTTTATTTGGTTTTTATTGTACAATAAAACTGCGAATATGAAACCTAGTTTCATCAAGTGGAACAGGGGGCGTGCATGCGTGCATATGACTTATCACTTTTTAGGTATTGATCATGTTCAATTGGCAGCTCCGGAGGGATGCGAAACAGCGGCCCGTCATTTTTACAATGGCTTATTGGGCTGGCCTGAAATCCCAAAGCCGGAAGCTTTAAAAAAACGCGGCGGAGTCTGGTTTCAATGCGGTACGCATCAAGTTCATATCGGAATCCAAAAACAATTTGTGCCTGCTACGAAAGCTCATCCGGCATTTCAAGTGAAAAACCTAGATGAGCTTCGCAGTCATTTAATTCAAAAAAACATTCAAGTTATCGATGATGAAGCGAGGATGCTGGAAGTAGTAAAACGCTTTTATATCAACGATCCTTTTGGAAACCGAATCGAGTTTTTAGAATGGCTTTAATACAGGCACAAATTGCTCAATCAATAAACTTATTTATTCGATTTGGCTTGTAGCCAGTAATATCAGCCATCTTGTCGGCAAGCGAAATCCCTTGCTCACGCAGCTCATCCACCGTAATATCGGCCTTCACCAAACCTTGATGCAAGATGATGGCGCGGTCAATGACATTTTCGATTTCATCTACAATATGTGTCGTTAATAAAATCGTTTCCTCTTCCTTCAAGCTGGCAATCATCAGCTTCAAAAAATCGCGCCGTGTAAACATATCTTTACCGTTAAAGGGCTCATCCATAATGATGTATTCCGCATTTTTAGAAAATCCCGCACAGATTTCAAGCTTAGACCTTTGGCCGGTAGACATTGTTTTTATAACCTGATCGGGGGCCAGTTCAAAGTATTCAAGTAAATTAGCAAATCGAGCATGATTGAAGGCAGGGTAAAAATCTGAGAGAAATAAAGCGTACTGCTCAGGTGTCATATGCGGCAAATAGCTGCCTTCCTCGGTAATAAACGAAAGCTTATGATACCTCTGTTCGGGCGGTTTGCCATCGATAAGAATATGGCCATACGGATATTTAGCGCCACCAATTCCCATAATCGTTTTGAGCAGCGTCGTTTTACCGCTGCCGTTTGCTCCTACGATTGCGACGATTTCCCCTTTTTGAAAGCTCAGCTCATTAATATTCAGGCGCATGCGTGAGCCTGGATAGCGCTTTTCCACATATTTCAGCTCAATCATTTGTTTGCCTCCTTAGGTTTAAGGATTGGAAGCTGCGGTGCTCCCTTTCATCTATACTAAAAGAAGACTGGTTGAAGTTTTTCCACATAATCCGGTCATCGTTAATGTTGGTCATTAGCTCGCCCTCGTACACTAGTTTATTTTTTTCATAAACATATACAAGCAAATGGCTAATTTGACGCTGGTCGATATGTCTCATTTCTGGGGCAATAATTTCTTTTATTTCGGCCACATAGTAGAGCTTGCCCTTAATAAAGGCGGCATGCCGCTTTCCTGTATACAGGGCGTAATCCTCTTGCATTTTTTCAGTAGTATTTGAGAACGTGGTCTTATCTACAATGGTTGCGCCTTGTGATAGATCAAGCGTGATGTAGGTTTTACTTGCGATAGAATGATCGCTGCTGAATGCCAGAATAAGCTGCTGTTCTTCTTTGTTGCGGAATGCTTCATACAGCTGATTATATTTATGTTCAGAAGACGAAGCATCATTAGGATTAGGATCCATAAGATTGAAGTGTGGGACAATTGTTTTGCCGAGCTGTTTCCCATAGGCGTTGAACACCCTTAAATGCAGCTCATTGTTTTGCTCAAGTATAAGAATGAGCTTATCGTTAACAGCTTCCAGGCCAAGTACATTGATTCCTTTCTCTAGGGCAGCGCCTTGAGGCTTTAAATCGAAAGAAACAAACTGCTCAGACTCAGGATAGTCTTGCATGTAAGGCATTGTTGATTTAAACCCTAGCTTATATATGCCATTGCTGCCAGTGTACAGCTTGGAGGTCGCTAGAGTGAAAAATACATCATCACCGATTGTAGCGACTCCGTATTCTAATGGATTAGCGAAAGTCGAGTCGTAAGAGTCAGCAAGTATAGGTATATCTACTAGCGCTTCATCCCTTTGCAAAGTTTTAAAGCCTTTTAGTTTCTCCTTTGTTATCAGAAATTCCCTTTGATATGGAGAGCCGCTAACTGAAAACGCTAAATCTTGTATTCTTTGTTTGATATCTCCGTTAATGTAGCGATAAAATGTTACCATTTCTACAGAAGGATGAATTGTGGTTTTGTTCGTTACTTTTGACCCTTCCCAGCTAAAGCTCGTTTTATGATAGCCGTCGATAATTTTGCCGCTAATTTGGATACCGTTAAGAACGGAGCTGTCGCCGGTAATATGCTCTACTTGCATATAAGCGTTATTCTTCCCGGCAATTATAGATGCGCCAATTGTGATAATAAGGGTTAATGCTGCAACTAGACAGGGAAGAGCTGCATGTCTTTTTACGGAAAACAACATCTGTTTAAATGTGAAATTTCTGTTCATCAGGCTACATCTCCTTTCTTTAACAGCCATACGGTATGCCAGATAAACAGTAGGCTTAAGCAAAGCAGGATGAGACTGGGCAAAATTAATTTGTGTTCATCATAATTCATAAGCGGACTGCTTTGAATGCCAATCATGCCAATAAGCAGCGAAGGGATCACAGCAATCGGAACAAGCCGCCAGCGTTTATTGCTTTGAATAGCCAAATGGCCGTAATATATGGCTGTTATGCTGACTAGAATAATGCTTGCTGTTGATAGCAGGCCAATAAAACTGAACGGCCATATGATCCGCATAAAATCTGAACGAATGAAGGAAAGAAAAAGGCCGTTATGCATAACGAATTGCCCATCGCCATAGCTGCTAATATGCTGCTCCATCAGCTTATAACCGATAACATAAGCGACAAGCTGTGAGCTTAGCAATAACACTATGCTTATTAAAAAAGAAGATACCTTGCTGATATATAGCCATTCGCGCCTAACCGGGAGGGTTAGAAAGGTGTATATGCTTTTCCCGCCTGTATAAGGAGCCCGTAGAGAAAGTATGAAAGCGAACATAAGAACCAGATAGCTTATCATGAAAATCAGCGGCCCATTAGCAGTCGAAAACAGATGCTCATAGCGTTCATTTACGCTGTAAGGAGTGTAATTTTTCAGTTCGGATTTAATGAATATAACAGTCATAACAATTAATCCGGCGCAAACGATCAATACTTGGCGAAGCAGCTGGCCGAATTCGTAATTAAGCAAGCGGTAAAAATGCTTCATAAAATCACCTCATCATTGTATTATTCGAGTAGTACAGTATAAGCAAAAAAATTATTCCTCCCATAGCTCGCTGATCAAATCAACGACCTTTTTGAAGGATAGATTCACTTCTTTTGCAGAACCGATAAAGCTAAGTACCATCTCTTTCATCAATTCATCTTCAATGCGAGCGATGATGGAAGTATCGGTATAAATAACACTGCCCTGCGTGCTCGTCGTATGGACAAATCCTTCCTCTTCCATCAGCTTAAATGCTTTCTGAACCGTATTCGGATTAATATTGAGCTGGGTGGCAATTTCCCGTCGCGAAGCCAGCTTATCGCCAGAAACAGCTCTTCGAAGTAAAATTTGCCGCTTAACATATAGCGCCAGCTGTATGTATACAGGATCTTTGTTATTTAAAGATAGCTCATAAAAATTCAACATGCGGCTTTCACCTGCCTTATGTATTAACTGTATTATGCGAGTAGTACAGTGATTGTGTCAAGAGTAAAACGCGGATTAGAATTAGCTCCTCCGGCAGAAGATTTAACACTTTGAAGAGAGGCAAATTCCTTTCTCTTAACTTAACTGTTTCTCCATCTTATAATTGTTTAACTCGATTCCATGCCTGTAAACGGTTTGAGCAGCGATGGTTTGGAAGCCATGCCGTTCAAAAAATGGTTTGGCTGTTATGCTCGCGTCTGTCGTAATCGTTGTAATATGTAGCTGACGGGCTCTATTTTCAAGAGTACGGAAAATAGCGGAAGCTGCGCCGCGACGCTGGTAGGCTGCATGAACGTACAGTCGATCTAAATAGCCTGTTTCCGCCATATCTCCAAAACCTATGATCCGGCCGTCTGCAACCGCAACATAAGTAATATTTTGCTCTAAGGATTGCTTCCAGCCTGCCAGCTTTTCCTTCTGCTCGTCCCAATTTGCCCAAGCATTTAGCTGTTCTTCTGTATAATCAGCCTTATTAATGGTGTGAACGGTTTTGTAGAATAAATTGATAATTTCTTCAAGATCTGATTCTTGATAAGGACGAATGAGCATAGGTACACGCCTTTCAAACGATGGATGGTTTGTATTCTTATTAGAGTACTATATATTAGTTTGCTCCAGTATAAAAATAATTGCAAACGTTTCCGAAAAAGTGGTTTACAGTCGTTGCATATTTTGTGTATGATAACTTTGCAAACGTTTGCGAAAGCGAGAAAAAGGTGGGCCGTAGCTATGCAAGTCAGTATAAAAGATATTGCCAAAGCACTCGGAATTGCACCGAGCACGGTATCGCGTGCTTTGCAGGGAGCTTATGGAGTCAAGGAAGAGACAAGACTCAAAATACAACAAAAAGCAGATGAAATGGGCTATGTCGTCAATATTGGCGCTCGTGAGCTTGTGCAGAAAAAAACAAATTTAATTGGCATCATCATTTGTGATTACGAACAAGAAGCCCGCCCGCCGCTTTTTGAAACCTTTTCGGTTATGAAGAGGCAGCTAAGTTTAAGCGGCAAGGAAACCATTATTTTGTCAGCGGGCCTATTCGATTACAAAGCAGGCCAATACGAGGAAATGTGCCGTTTGCGCAGGTTGGAGGGAACGATTATTTTGGGGCCCTTCGGTCATAAGCACCCGTTAATACTGGAGGCTCAACAATCGGCGGTGCCTTCTGTCATCCTTAATGAGCCGATTGTCGGAGTGCATTGCTCCTCCATCGGAATAAATAATGAGCAGGGTGTCTATGAAGCGGTAACGTATCTTATCCGGCAGGGGCATCGCCGCATCGGCTTTGTAAATGGTTTTCCAGGTGTATACATATGCGAGCAAAGACTTGCAGGCTATAAACGAGCTTTGGCGCAAGCAGGCTTGGCGTACGAGGAGCAGTACGTGATTGACAGTGATTTTTCTGGAAAAGGCGGAGCAAAGGCGGCAGCAGCGCTTTATGAAAGAGACAAGTCGATAACAGCGATCATGTTTGCCAATGATATTATGGCGATGGGAGCAATATCGAGCTTTCATAGGAACGGGATTTATGTACCTGAAACGCTGTCCGTTATCGGTTTTGACGGGCTGTTTATTGGAGAGTTTTATAATCCCCCGCTTACGACTGTCCAAACAAAAGCACATCAATTAAGCATGCAGATCCCTGAGATGCTTATGGAGCTGATTGCCGGTGATGCAGGTGCAAGGATTTTAATTCCATGCGATTTAACTATTCGGTCAACAGTTCGCACACTTCATTAATAATCCAAGGGGGTTGCAACATGATTTCTATTTCAAGTGAGGAAGTGCTGCTGCAGGCAGTAGCTGTTTCACGAACCTACAGAAGCGGGGCTATTGAAGTAGAGGCGCTGAAAAACGCAAACCTTTCTGTAAGGCCCGGACAGCTTGTAGCTTTAAAAGGACGCTCCGGATCAGGCAAGACAACATTGCTAAACATTCTTGCAGCTTTGGATGATCCCACAAGCGGAGAGGTGTACTATAGGCAGCAAAGTATAAAGAAGCTTACAAGCACTCAGCGAGATGTTCTCAGAAGCAAGGAAATCGGACTTGTTTTTCAGTCCTTTGCGCTTGTTCCTTATATGACAGCATATGAGAATGTCGATTTTGGTTTGCGGGTGGCAGGCGTACCGGCAGCGGAACGGAAAATAGAAGCCCGTCAATCGCTTGAATTTGTTGGGCTTAAGCAGCGCATGCATCATTATCCGCAGGAACTGTCGGGCGGGGAGCAGCAGCGGGTAGCTATCGCACGTGCTATTGCGCATAAGCCAAAGCTCTTGCTCGCAGATGAACCTACTGCAGAGCTTGATACGCGGATGGGCATTCAGGTGATGAATGTGTTCAAGCAGCTCGCACATAAGGAAGGTTTAGGCATTATTTTAACGACGCATGACCCTAATATGATGGATATTGTCGATGTTGTATACGAATTGGAGGATGGTTCTATTGTTAACCACGCTTCATAAAGGATTGGCGATACTTGGTTTAAGCCTGCTGCTGTCCGCCTGTTCATTATTGCCCAAGGAAGAAGAGGCACTGATTCCCCCGCTGGTGAAGCCGGCAGCTGTCAGCTCCACGACAGTACCAGCTAAAAAAGATAAATTGGTTAAGGCAGTGACCGGAAGCGCAGTGTTTGAGTCTAATCTGGTCGTTCATCAATATTTTCCAGAGTATGGAGGAAGATTGGATGAGCTCTATGTAAAAGCTGGCGATGCTGTGAAAAAAGGTGATATTTTGCTGCAATTAAAGACGGAGGGTTTGGATATTGAACTGCTGCAAAAACAAGTGAATGCAGAGAGAAAAAAGCTGGCGCTTGATGAGGCGAAGAGCACATCGCAAGCAAGGCTAATTAAGATAGCCGAGTTGGATCTGAAAATAGCAACGATGGAATTGGAAAAGATAGAAGAGCAAATGAGCGGCAAGCAGCTGTTGGCGGAAAAAGACGGCATTGTTACTTATGTTACCGATTTGGCTGTCGGTGAAGCGACAGTGCCTTATTCCCATGCAGTTACAATAGCTGATCCTGCTCATATGAATTTGACGCTAAGCTCATTAAGCACTGAAGCTGTCAAGGATGTGAAGGAAGGAATGAAAGTAAGCGTTACCTTTGAGTCGCAGCAATTGGAGGGAAAGGTTGTGCAAACACCTTCTTCAGCCCCATATACGGATGACGTTATGCTCAAGGAAAAATATACAAGAAATGTTTATATCGCTATGGATAAGCTTCCAGAACAAGCCAAGCTTGGCAGTCTTGCTAATGTAGAAATTATTACCGCACAGCGTGAAAATACAATTATTATCCCTGCCGCTGCCCTGCATCGCAATTTTGGGCGCACCTATGTGCAGGTGCTTGACGGCGAGAGACGCAGAGAGGTTGATGTGCAAGTTGGCCTGGAGACGGCTTCCTCTGCTGAAATATTGGAAGGGCTGGAGGAAGGGCAAGAAATTATCATCCGATAAGGTTTTGGGAGGCACAATATAGATGGCCATTATAACGATGCTGTTTAGAAAAATGGTGAAAAATCGATGGCTTGCCATTAGCATGCTTGTCGGCATGATTTTATGCACCTCATTAGCCAGCTGTATTCCAATATATAAGGATGCCATACTTGAACGTATGCTTGTAAAGGAAATGGAGCAGCAATATAAGCAGTCAGGCATATACCCAAGCAGCCTGGTTGCGGTCGCTAATCCAGCTTTTCATCCTGGCAATGTAGAGAAGCAGACAGCTTTTATAGCACAGTTTGACCATTATTGGAATGATATGATGGTTAAGTACAATCAGTTTTCTTTTATTGAATATATAAAAATCCGAGATACAGCGCCGCTGGCATTCCGATTTGCGGATACTGCAGCAGCACCTAATACTAAGCACAAAATAACTTTAAATATGCGCTCGAATATTGAGGAGCATGTTCGGCTGCTGGATGGCAGACTGCCTGCTTCTGAAGTTGTAAATGGCGTATACGAAGCGCTTGTAACGGATAGTACGCTGGTCCAGCTTAAAACTGTACTTGGGCAAGAAATAATAGTGGATACTCCGCCTGCAGCCGAGCCGCTGCGAATGAAAATAGTTGGCGTTATTGCCGAGCAAAATTTGAATGACATTTATTGGAATCACTCGAACCTGACACGATACAATGGAGCCTTTTTCTTGAATGAACAGGTATTTCAGCAGCAAATCATTGAAAAGGGAATGGTGCCTGTCCATTCGTTGGCGTGGTTTGGCGCGGTCGATTATTATGCATTAAGCAGCAAGAAAACAGCGGACTTTACTTCTATGAAGCAAGATATGGAAACCTACTATAAGAGCAAATACGCTTCAGCGTATGTACAGCAGCCGGCGCAAGATATTCTCAAGCAATATAGCAGCTATGAAACTCGGCTGAATGCGTTATTATGGATGCTGAACATTCCTTTATATGTTCTTATTATATTTTATATGTATATGGTATCGACACTGCTTATTGATATGCAAAAAAGCGAAATTGCATTGCTGCGCAGCCGCGGTGCTAGCCGTCTGGCCATAACGATGCTTTATGCTGTCGAATTTCTGCTGCTTGCTTTGGTTGCCTTTATTGCAGGACCGATGCTCGGCAAAATGTTTACTGCTGTTTTAGGCTCCAGCGATAGTTTTCTTGGCTTTGTACAAAGGACTGCTTTAAATACAAAAATTAGTCTAGAGAGTTATATATACGCATTAATTGCAGCATTAGGCGCGGTTATTATTCATCTGCTGCCGGTTATTTTCGCCACAAGGTTTTCGATCGTAGAGGAAAAAAGAAACAATGCTCGTCAGGAAAGAAAGCCGTTTTGGGAAAGATTCGGACTGGATTTCCTTATTATAGCTGTTTCATTATATGGCTTGTATAGTTATCGCAACAAACTGAGAGAGCTTGCGGAGCTTGGCCTGGACAGCCAGGAGCTATCTTCCGATCCGCTGTTATTTGTAGTGCCTTCGTTATTTATTCTTGGAGCCGGACTTTTATTTCTCAGGCTGTATCCGCTTCTGATTAAAGGGCTGTATTTGCTCGGAAAGAGCATTTGGTCTCCCGCACTATATGCATCATTTTTATTAGTAGGACGACGCAGCAAGCATTATCATATGCTGATGATTTTTTTAATTCTGACGATTGGTACGGGAATCTATAATGCGAGTGCCGCAAGAACGTTGAATCAAAATACCGAGGATCAAATATGGTATCGCAGCGGAAGCGATATCGTGCTTCGTCAATACTGGATCAATGATGCCGGAGCAGGCGGGCAGGATAGCAAGCCTGGAGCCGAGAATGCAAATCAAAAGGTGAATTATAAAGAGCCGGATTATGACGTATTTAACTTTATGCCTGGCGTAGAGCAAGCGGCCCGTGTTTTTAAGCAGGATAAGGTTTCTTTTTCGGGCGCAAATGGCAACGGAATGACACAGCTGATCGGCATCGACACTTATGAGTTTGGGCATGCGGCATGGATGAAGGAAGGACTGCTGCCTTATCACTTCAATGAATACTTAAATCTGATTGCAGGCAATCGCAGCGCTGTTTTAGTGTCGAGCTCCATGGCCGAGCAATTCGAATTAAAACCAGGTGATACGCTATCTATTTCCTACTCTGGAAGCAGATCAATACCAGTAACCGTATACGGCGTTATTCCTTATTTTCCAAGCTTTAATCCGAACCCGGCTCCCGTAGAAGGAGGCAAGCAGACTTTCGTTCCTAATTTAATAGTAGGTCATCTGGAAATGCTCCAAGACGAAGCGGGCCTTCAGCCATATGATGTATGGCTCAGCATGGAGTCGAGTGAAGCAAGAATCGCTTTCTATGAGGAGCTTGAAGCAAGAAGGATACCGCTGGAATCATTAACGGATACCTATGAGGCTATTTACAGCAGTCGCAATGACCCATTCCGAATGGCTATGAATGGCGTGCTAAGCTTAAGTTTTATTTTGTCTTTAATGGTTACTGCGATCGGATTTTTATTGTTCTGGATGTTTTCGCTAAAAGCAAGAGTACTGCAAATCGGTGTATTTCGGGCGATGGGTATTTCCTTCCGTTCACTTGTGTCGATGCTTGGCGTTGAGCAGCTTCTAACAACAGGCTCCGCTCTACTTCTTGCACTATTAAGCGGGATGCTTGCCAGTCTTCTCTTTGTTCCCTTGTTTCAACTATCCTTCGATCCTTCGCAGATCGTCCCTCCTTTTAAAGTGGTGACGGAGTCCGGGGATACTTGGCATTTATTATTGGCGACGTTCGGAATGCTTATTATCGTGCTGCTTATTTTAATTGGAATGCTGCGCCGCATCAAGGTTCATCAAGCCGTCAAGCTAGGGGAAGATTAAGGTGCTTATGCTATGTTGAAAGGGGGGAGCCTATGATTCTGTGCGAAAATTTAGTGAAAATATATAAAACCGCTTCTCTTGAAGTCGTTGCTTTACAGGGGCTTGATCTCCAGATTGAGCAGGGCGAACTGGTGGCCATTATTGGTAATTCCGGCAGTGGAAAATCGACACTGCTCAATATGCTCGGCGGTTTGACGCAGCCATCTGCAGGCAAGCTGTTTGTAGATGGCAAGGACATGTCCAAGTTTACGGAAAAGGAAATGACACGCTATAAAAAAGAAACGGTCGGATTCGTATGGCAAAATAAAGCAAGAAATTTAATACCTTACTTAAGCGCTCGTGAAAATGTAGAAATTCCAATGCTGCTGACAGGCAAACGTAAAAAAGAACGTGCCCTTGAGCTGCTTGCGGCTGTAGGTTTGCAGCATCGCAGCAATAACCGCTTGAATCAATTGTCAGGAGGCGAGCAGCAGCGGGTTGCTATAGCGATTGCCCTTGCCAATGAACCCAAGCTTTTGCTGGCAGATGAGCCTACAGGTGCTGTAGATACAAAAACAGCCAAGCAAATTATGGAGCTGTTCGAAAAACTAAACTCAGAGCTTGGATTAACGATCGTGATCGTCACACATGATCAACAGCTTGCCAAGCAGGTGAACCGAGTTGTCGCCATTCGCGATGGCCGTGTATCTTCAGAGCTGATTAGGCGCAAATCGTATGCTGAGGAGCTATTAGAACTGGAGAAGGAGCAAGATAAGCAGCACACGCTTGAAGTTGACTCTCATGAGGAATATGCGATTATGGATCAAGCTGGACGGTTGCAGCTGCCTGATCATTATATGGAAGCTGCTCAGCTTAAGGGGAAGAAAAAAGCAAAGCTTATATTAGATCAGGGCAAAATTATTGTACAGTCACCTGATCAATAAAAAATAGACCGAAAACAAACTTGTTTTCGGTCTATTTGCGTAATCTATTGCTTATTCCACTCAAAGCCGACATGATTCAAAAACGCTTTGGCAAGCACCATATGTCCAGTGTAGGAAGGATGAACGCGATCCCAGGCCAGCGCAGCAGCGTAACGGTGTTCAAGCACCTTGTCGAAGGCAGCCTGTGTGTCGACAAAAATAGCGCCATGCTCCTCCGCGACAGACTTGACGATCGCACTGTATGTATCCATTTTGCTGCGCATTTTATCCTGACGGTTTTCTTCTAAATAGAAAGGTGACATTAAGACTAGCCCTGTGACAAGCGGCTTGGTTTCCTGTACAAGCTTGCGCAATGTAGCTGCATATTCCTCTTCGTAAACATGACACTCAGGAATTAATGGAGTGTCGAATTGCCGCCATACATCATTAATGCCGATTTTGATGGCGAGCCAGTCCGGCTTTTGTTCAATAACGTCCTGCTGCCAGCGGCTATTTAAATCACGCACTGTATTTCCGCTGATGCCTTTGTTAACAATACGAATATTGAGCTCTGGATAGGTTGCTTGTATAAGTGCATCAACAAGTGCAACATAACCATTGCCAAGCGCTCCGCCACGGCCTTCGCCAATCGGCTGGCTGCGGCCGCAATCTGTTATGGAGTCCCCAATAAATAATAGCTTTTGATTCTGAGAAAATAGCATGTTTATTATATCCCCTCTCTATTAAAAGCAAATGTCACTTCAATATTTTACAGCAAATTAGTATAAAATCAATGAAATAACGTGCGGTCACAGTCAATAAACCTATTAAGTTTTTTTCATGCTAAAGTTTGAATTGTGCTAATATTAAAGGAATGCTTAAAGCGAAAGGAGCAGTTTTGTGGACTATTCATTATTAGTAGTGGAAGACGAGGAGAAAATTGCAAGACTGTTGGAGATTGAACTTGAAATAGAAGGTTATAAGGTCAAATGCTGCTCTAACGGTCTGCAGGCACTGGAAGAATTTCGAGCTGCCAAGTGGGATTTAGTGCTGCTTGATATAATGCTTCCAGAGATGAGCGGAATTGAGCTGTTAAGGCGTATTCGGGCTAATGATTCTGCAACGCCGGTTATTTTGCTTACAGCAAAAGATTCAGTAGAGGATAAAGTGTCGGGCCTGGATTATGGCGCGAATGATTATATTACAAAGCCGTTTCAGATTGAAGAGCTGCTGGCGCGAATACGTGCTGCATTAAGGCTCAGAGCTGCTGCGGTGCCAGCAGACAGCGATACGGAAGAGTGGCTTCAGGCTGCCGACCTAAAAGTAAATGAAAAAACGCGCGAGGTCATTCGCGGGGGCGAAGCGATCGAGCTTACGCCTAGAGAATTCGATTTGCTCGTATATTTGCTGAAAAATAAACGTCAGGTGCTTGGGCGCGAGCAAATATTGGAAGCCGTATGGGGTTATGATTATTATGGAGAAACGAATGTAGTTGATGTATATATTCGCTATATTCGTAAAAAAATTGACAGTGGCAAGCAGCCTGAGCTTATCCAGACGGTTCGCGGAGTCGGATATGTGATAAAGGAAACGAGCTAGAATGAGACTAAAAAGCAAAATTCATTTGTATACGTCCATTTTGTTTGCTGTGCTGATCATATTGATGAATATTTCGATTTATTTGCTCTTTAATCATTTCTCTTTGAAAAGTGAAATAGGTCAAGTGGAGACGAATGCTGCCTCCATTGCTCAAGGCATTCAATCAAGCTCTTCTTCAATCCCGTTGACTGATTTGCTGCGCGCATATGTCCCTGTTGACGGTAAGCTGCAAATCGTATCGCAAAGCAATACTCGCTATCCGCCGATTACATCGTCTTCTCAATCTAAGCTAAGCAAAAGGGAAGCTGTCTATTATGCCCAGAAAAAAACGCAAATCGTGAAATTCGGGAATGAAAGTTACGTTCTCGTATCGATTCCGGTTATTTGGAGTAATGGCGAGGTTGTCAACATTCAAATTACGGAAAGCTTGCGTGAAACGATGAGCAATTTGCAGTCTTTGCGCTTTGTGTTAGTAGCTGTTACTCTAATTGCTTTAATACCTGTGGTTATGTCCGGACGGTTGCTGGGCAAGCTGATTATGCAGCCCATACGCACGTTGACAACTACGATGCGCGATATTCAGAAAAGCGGTGAATTCAAGCAGCTGCCTCTCGATCGAAGCTCCAAGGATGAGCTAGTCGAGATGGGGGAGACTTTTAACAGGATGATTGAGCTTTTGCAAAGCAACTTTGCCAATCAGGAAAGCTTTGTTGCCAATGCTTCTCATGAGCTGCGTACGCCTTTGACTGTCATCGAAAGTTATGCAAGCTTACTGAAGCGCAAAGGGCTGGAACGCCAGGATCTGTTTCAGGAATCGATCGAGGCGATTCATTCAGAGGCGATAAGAATGAGGGAAATGACCGAGCAGCTGCTGCTGCTGGCGAGAAATAAAGAGCAATGGCTAATTAATAAGGAGCAGCTTGACGCAGCTGAGCTTGCATCTGCCAGCGCCAGCGCTTTTCAAAGCGCTTATCATCGCGATGTCCATGTGGAGGGCGAAGCGCCGCTTTTTGTACATTCAGACAGACAGCTTCTGAAGCAGTTATTGTTTATTTTTCTTGATAATGCTTATAAATACAGTAAGGAACCTATTACAATCACCTTGGGCATTGCCAATCATGCAATGAAATCAGATAAGACTGCAAAAACAAGCCCATCAGCTAAAAAGGCATGGATTCGAATAACAGACCGCGGCGTAGGCATACCGAAGACAGAATTATCCAAAGTGTTTGAACGATTTTACCGAGTCGATAAAGCAAGAAGCAGGCAAAACGGAGGCTTGGGACTAGGATTGTCGCTAGCCAGAGAAATTAGTGAAGCAATAGGAGCAAGGATTGAAATGGACAGCCTGGAGAACGTTGGCACAACAGTAACAATTATGTTGAATCAAGAATAGCATTCGCGCTGTTTTCTCATCAAATTCTCATGTTGATCCGTTATAATGGTGAGCTAAGAGGTGACGAATTTGAATAAACGATGGAGATGGATTGCCACTACCGGCATATTTGCCGCGGCCATTTTTATATTGCTGCTAGCCTTCAAGCCTTGGGAAGGACAAGCCAGGGTGTTAACGGAGGATGCAGTAAAAAGAAATTTGCTTGCGCAATATCCAGGGAAAATAAATGAATCCCTAAAGAAGGGCAGCTTGTATAGAATGGAGCTGGAAACAAATCACGGAATCTATGAGGTAGAGTTAAACGCCCACGATGGAGAAATAGTAGCACTGCATCAACTAAAAGCTTACACGCCGCAGCCGACAAAACCTACAGCGGTGCCAACAGCCACTCCAAAGCCGACTGAGGCTGTTACAACGAGCCCAACTGATACAGGAGCAACTGCAACTCCTTCGCCTACTGCAAAGCCTACCGCCAGTCCTAATAAACCAACACCTTCTCCTTCTGTCAAACCTAGCAGCAAGCCTTCTAATAATGGAAAGCTGCTGGGCGAGAAAAAGGCTGGCAAGCTGGCAGCCGCACATGTCAAGGGCAAAGTAAAGGATGTCGATTTTAAAAGGTCGAAGAATGGCAGCTCGTATTATCTTGTCGAAGTAGATGTGAAAAAACGCGGTGATGCAGTTGTGCAAGTAAATGCCATCTCAGGAGCGATCATGTCGGTCGTTTGGGAGGATGAGGACGATGATGATGATGATTAATCGTTTTTATCCAAATCAAGCATTGTCTTAATTAACGCACTTCTAATCATTTTTTAATGTTTTTCACGCACTCCTCTCATTTCTGCAGTTTAAAGTAAAGCTATACCGACAAAAGGAAAAAGGAGAGCGACTTTAATATGAAGATGAACATTCGAGCAAAAGTATTAGCATTATCTGCAGCCATTATAGCAGCTGGCGCAATAGGAATAGGAGTATCCTCTTCAAATGCAGCAGAAAATAGCACGAGCAAGACAAATACGCAAAAAATTGGTATTGAACGTGCCAATCAGATTGCGCTTGAGGCTGTGCCAGGCAAAATTAAAAGCGTAGAGCTGGAGAAAGAAAATGGAAAAACGTACTATGATTATGAAATCATTAAAGATAATAAAGAATACGATGTGCATATCGATGCGTATAGCGGACAAACGCTAAAGGTGAAAATTGATGATGATGCTATGGAACAAAAGCAGCAAGGTACAGTAGCAAACGGCAATAAGCCGGTAACGAGCCCATCAAGCAAGCCGTCGAGCACACCTGCAGCCACGCCGGCGCCAACCAGCAAACCATCAAGCACACCAGCAGCAACAACTGCTCCAACAAGCCAGCCAGCTCAAAAGCAAATGATTACAGTTGAAAAAGCAGCAGAATTGGCAGCAAAGCATGTAGAAGGAACCGTTAAAAAAATTAAGCTGGAAAAAGAGGATGGCAAGCGGATCTATGAGGTTAAGCTGAAGTCCAGCCACGGCAAGGTTGAAGTGGAAATCGATGCTTATACAGGCGAAATACTAGAAGTTGATTACGATAATTATAAAGAATATTATAAAGAACAAAATAAATATAAAAATAAAAATCCAAAAAGAGATTTCAATAACAAGAAAGACAAGGACGAAGACGACGACGATGATGATGACGATGATCGCGACTAATATGCAACGTCGTGCTTAAAAAAGAAAGCTGTGCCGCACATAGTGTGGCGCAGCTTTTTTTAAATATAAGCGTTTATAAGTTTTGAGCACACGAAGAAGAATGGACAATCCCTCATGGGCAGGATGTCCACTGTCGGAGCATTGGGTTCAACAAAGTAACAAAGCTAAATACATTTTATACATCTAGTTTCATTGAAAACTCGAATTTTGCAAATGCTCCAAACTAAATGTAGTTTTTAGTTTTTAGTTTTTAGTTTTTAGTTTTTAGTTTTTCAGGCTGTTGAAAAAGTACTTTGGAAACTCTAACGAATCCTAGGAGGGTGTCGATTAATTGTGGGCAACTATTAAAAAGCAATAAGAAAGGGGAAACGGAGAGCAAGAATGGGAATGGAGAAGCGTCAGCGTCCGCCTTTGTAGGCCAATTTTATCCTTAACAGGGTTTATTTATTAGAAAAATTGGAATACAACAGCGGTCGGAATCCTAATCTTGATCGCAGTGGCACCCCTTTTTATTGCTTGTTGCCCTATCCACAATTAATCGACATGAAATTTCTAAAAACTAAGTACAGGAAAAAATAAGCGAATATGACTTAAAAATGATCATAAAATAGGGAGAGCACGAATCGGGAAATAGTTCAAGACCAAAGCAACAGACGAAAAATATGGATTGACAAACGATAATGATTATCATTATACTGTTTTTGATAATCATTATCAAAGAAACATATACATATTTGGAGGGATTGGTTTTGAGAAAGGGTCTATTGGCATTATTTATTATATTTACATTGGTGCTGTCAGCATGCTCCTCTAATAGCAAGGAAGGGGGAGCTAATAAGCCGACGGAATCTCCCAATGCACAACAAGAGCAAAACAATGGAGAAGCGGATAAAGATAAAGAAAAAGACAAAGAAAATCAAGGAACTGACACTGGTCAGACATTCGATGATGGCGTCGATGAAGCCAAGCTGAAGGAGACGCTGGACCAATTCCCGGCAGCTGCAGTGGAGCGAGTAGTCACAACATCTGTACCTATTACTGAAATGCTGCATGTACTAGGCGTAACGCCAGTTGGCGTACCTACTTCAACGAATCCGATCCCAGCGGCATTCGATCAAGTGGAGCGTATCGGCTCCCCTATGCAGCCTGACCTAGAGGTTGTTACAGCACTGCAGCCTCAGCTGCTTATCGGTGCAGAATCGCTGCGCAGCACGCTTGAGAAAAACTTGGAAGGCATTAAGCTCGAAAGAGCATATATGCGCACAGAATCTTTTGATGATCTAAAGCTAAGCTTTAAAGCGCTCGGCACTTATTTCAACAAACAAGAAGAAATGAACGCAGTTCTAAAATCCATCTCCGATAAGGAAGCAGAGCTTGAGAAAAAAGCTGAAGGCAAGCAGCTGCCAACAGTTATGCTTATTATCGGCACCTCGGATTCCTTTATGGTGATGAGTGAGAAATCTTATCTTGGCAGCCTTGTGAATAAGCTTGGCGCAGATAATATTGCGACTTCTGTTCTTAAAGTGTCAGATACTTATTCTCCAATCAATATGGAAAATGTCGTTGCGGCTGACCCGGATATTATTCTAGTGCTGGCATCCGGCGACCATGGCGCTACGGAAGATAAGTTCCAGAAGGAAGTTGAGAAGAACGAAATCTGGACGAAGCTGTCCGCGTATCAAAATAAAAAAGTCCATATTTTAGATTACAGCATGTTTGGGGTAACATCGATCAGCAATGTTGAGAAGGCCCTAACCAAAATATCGGAGTATTTCTATCAATAATTGAAGGTGAGTGCAGTGCAAGTAGTTACGAAATCGAAAGGCTGGAGCATTATACTTGTAACGGCTTTGCTTGTATTCATCGCAGCAGTTATTGCGATTGGATTAGGCAGTGTTACCGTACCGGTCCCTGAAATTATAAAAACGATATTCGGCATTACGACGGAGTCTGTTCATCGAACGATTATTTTGGATATTCGATTGCCCCGTGTTCTGCTCGCTATTATTATCGGTGCTAATATCGCAATTTCAGGCGCATTGTTGCAAGCTGTCATGGGCAACCCGCTGGCAGACCCGGGTCTTACAGGGGTAACGAGCGGAGCCGCCTCGATGGTTCTGCTGATTATGCTGGCAGCTCCGCAATTTGTAGATCTTATTCCTATCGCAGCGTTTGTAGGCGGCATTATAGCCGCGGGAATCGTATATGCACTGGCTTGGCGCAAGACGGGCATATCTCCTATAACGATTATTTTGTCCGGTGTTGCAGTTAATGCGATGTGCGGCGGTCTAATTGGATTTCTCTCCATTATGTACAGTGACAGATTGCCCTCTGCCGTGCAATGGATGAATGGGAGTCTTGCTGCTAAAGGCAACCACACGCTTTATATGGTTTTACCTTATGCTGTTGCAGGCTGGATTCTATCGATTTTTGCAATACGCAAAGCAAATATTATAAAGCTTGGCGATCAAGTAGCATCCAATCTGGGGGAGAACGTTAATCGCATTCGCATTCTGTTATCGCTGCTCGCCGTTTTTCTGGCAGCTATTTCTGTAGCAGCTATTGGCATGATTGGCTTTGTAGGTTTAATCGTACCGCATATGGCCAGAATATTAGTCGGCTCCAACTACAAATTTATGCTGCCGATGAGCATGGTGCTTGGCGCGCTTGTACTGCTGATTGCCGACACAGGAGGAAGAACGATATTTGCTCCGCTTGATATTCCTTCGGGGATATTAATGGCGGCAATTGGGGCGCCTTACTTTTTATATTTAATGCGCAGGAGGTCATTCTAACATGTTTACTGTTGATTCCATTTCGATACGATATGAAAAAAAATGTGTCATCAACAATTTTTCGTTTTCTGTGAAAAAGGGCGAGATTGTATCGATTATTGGACCAAACGGCTCTGGCAAGTCCACTCTGCTGAAGGCAATGAATCGCATGCTGCCTTGCGATGCGGGAAGAGTAGTTTTGGAAGGTAAAAATATGAAGGAAATGAACGCCAAGGAAGTTGCGCGCGTCATGTGCATGCTAAGCCAGAAAAACCAGGCACCCGGCGATATGTCTGTTGCAGATTTAGTGTCATATGGGAGATTCCCTCATAAAAAATGGTATGAGAAGCTTAATAAAGAGGATATGGACATTGTAGATTGGGCGCTTGAAAAAACCTCGTTGACGGAATACCGAGACAGGCCAGTCGGCGCATTGTCAGGCGGGGAATCACAGCGGGCATGGATTGCCATGGCGCTTGCTCAGCGTCCAAAAATCTTGCTTTTGGATGAACCGACAACCTATTTGGATATTTCGCATCAGCATGAAGTATTAGAGCTCGTCCGTGAGCTCAACCGCGATATGGGGATGACGGTTGTCATGGTGCTGCATGATTTGAATCAAGCGTCTTATTATAGCGACCGGATTATCGTTGTGCAGGGCGGACGCAACTGCATGTGCGGAACGCCGAAGCAGGTCATGACCTCCGCGATGATTCGTGATGTATACCGTATGGATGCCGACATTCAATATTTGGGGAAGGAAGCATCGCCGCGGATTCATTTGTTAAGCACAGCGAAGTAGCTGATGAATGGAGATTAAATTAGTTCGGCAAAGAATGAAGGGGGAAGAAACATTGAAAAAACCGGTTGATATTGAGAAACAGCGCAGCAATTATGAGCAATTTTTGAAATCACGCAAACAGGTTATACTATCATTGATAGACGAGGAGGGCAGGCCATTTACTAGTTACGCGCCATTCGTAATGAAGGACGGCAAGTTCTATATTTACATAAGCAAAATTGCTGATCATTATAGCTTGATGGAAAAAAATGAATTTGCAGATGCATTTTTTATTGCGGATGAAGCTGAGACGCCGAACAAATTCGCTGCTGAACGGGCTCGCTGGCGCTGTACTTCTGCTAATATTGGCAATGAAGGACATGATGATATTTTCGATTTATTTAATGAATCATTTGGAGAAAAGATGATGGATGTATTGCGCGGGCTGGATTTCTCCTTGTTTGAGCTGACACCGATTAAAGGACGTTATGTAGTCGGCTTTGGGCTGGCGTTTGATTTGGATGTGGAGTCAGGCGGCTTCCATCATGTTGTCATTGATAAAAAAAATGATAATCAGTAAGGAGCGATTAGCTTGAGTTTTGAAACGGTGCTGCCCATTTGGGAGTCAATTCAACAACGATTTTACAAGCTGGTAAAAGCGATTCCAGAAAATGACTTAACGCTTAGGCTTGATTCAGTTTCTATTATTTCACTTGTCCGGCATACGGCTGAGGCGGAATTTATTTTTATGGAGTGGTTTTTTGGCAAAAGTATTCCGGAAGGCATGAAAGAGCGAATGAGCGGCAAACCCGATCCCGCGAATGCCGGCAAGGAATGTTTGGAAGAATTATTGGAGCTGCTGAGCGCCTCAAATCGCAATGTTATCGAAGCGATGCGCAGCTTGCCTCAGGAATCATGGCATAAGCTGGTTGAGTCGCCAATGGGCACATCCACGCCTCTCGAAGCGATCGGACGCCTTATGTATCATACAGGCATTCATGCCGGTCAAATATCACTTATTCAAAAAACTGCGAAAAGCGCGCATCAGTAAAATTAATAATTGTTTGTTGCCCTAGCCCTTTAGCTGCTTAGATGCAGTTAAGGGGCTTTTTTGAAATATAAGAAAGTATAAGTTTTTGTAACCTTATATCTGTTCTTATATTTCATCGGTAAACGCGCCTGTCCAAAGGACGGCGGAGCCGTTTATCCTTGGTTGATTAGGACAAGCAAAGCTGCAAATGGCGGATAGTGTGAAGGGTAATGCTACCAATGTATATGATGTGAAAAGCAAGACTACCTAAGTATATGGTCAGTCGTTCCGTTATTTTGATGAAAAGGCTAGTTTAGCCAGGTGAAAGTGACAGACGTTCCGCTATTGACCCGAAAAGCGGTGAAAAAACCGATAATTAAAGCGAATAGCGGAACGTGTGACCACGAAAACTTAAAAAGTGCTGTTTTGATAGGAATAGCGGAACGTGTGACCACGAAAATCCCAAAGCGGTGCTATGAGGCGAATAGCGGAACATGTGACCACGAAAACTCAAAATCGGTGCTTTGAGGCCAATGTGTAATGGGTGACCGCCGAATCCACAAAACCTGAGTTTTCTGGTGTAAAGCTGAACAAAAGTTCGTCAAACTCCAATTCAGCATGTTAGTCGTTTTGAACTGGTTGGGTACTATTTCGCAAACTTGAACTTGGCATGAAGTTTCGATCACATTGCGTCCTATAAATAAAATAGAAACAAAAGAGAAACTAATTGACAACATAAACGAAACATAATAATATTTTAATCATAATACAAACGGAAATTAAAGGAGTGGGGAGAACAAAATGAAAACGGTTAAAAAAACGTTGGCGCAGCTGCTTGGAAAGGAATATACGGATTCGGTAGTTGGCGGAGCAGTGCTGCTTAAAGATATGAATCAAGCAGAAGCCGAGAGGCTTGCGCATGAAGAAGTAGAGTTTATGCCTCAGGCATTTCAAGAGAAGATGGATCGATTATTAACTAAGGTAGGCACTCAGGTTATTCCCGAGCTGCAAACATCCAGCCCTGGCGCACCTACGATTTCCTTCGGCAAGGCTGCTAATCGAAAGGCGAGCCCGCTGGGCGGATTGGGCTATCTTCGACTCGGTGAGGACGGCAGGTTGTATCTTGCCGCCAAGAGCGAGCATTATCATACACCGCTCGGGCATCAGTTTCCAGGGTATAAGCTTATCGATATCGCAAGAAAGCTGGGCATTACGAATGCAACACATAACAATACTAGAGGTCATATAACGCGACTGCTTGAAAGAGAGCTGATTCGAACAGCGAACGGTTTATCGAAGGAAAGTACAGAATCGCTTGACGAGCTGATTGAAAGCCAAGAGCCGCATGTGCTGAACCGGGTTATTAATTTGGATACGGGGTCACTTGCCTGCGAAGCAGGCATAAAGATGATGCTGTCGAGATTTTATAAGCTTGAGGAACAAAGCGAAGAGCCGAAATATAACGGGCGCACACCGGTATTTTTTGTAATGGGAGATAAGGAAGGCAAAGGGAGAGCCAATTATCATGGCACGACTGTCATAGCCCAGACGATGCGCAATCTATGGCCGGACATGTACGACAAGCTGGAAGCGGCAGGAATTATGCAGGTTTGTCCCGTAAATATAAATGATATCGAGGATTTTAAAACTAAATTCGAACAGTATAATAAACCTCCTTTCAAGGTTGCCGGATTCATACATGAGATTATTTTGATGAACTATGGCGGAATTAAACTTGAGCAGAATTATTTGAAAGAAATTTATGAGCTGTGCCATGCAAATGATACGCCTGTAATGTGCGATGAAATTCAATCCTGCATGTGGTATCCAGGCATGTTTTTATTTAAAGAATATAAGCTCAATCCCGATTTTGTTATTATTGGCAAAGGCTTCCCGGGCGGCGAATATTGCGCCTCTCGTATTATTACCACCTACGAAATGGACACACTCAGCCAATTTGGCGCGCTAGTCACGAACGGGCAGGAGGAGCTGGCAGCGCTGGCATATCTGATTACGATGTGCTTTGCAGAAGAGAACGCGGCTTACACGCAGCAAATCGGAGATAAGTATGAGATGAAGCTGAGGGAACTAGGCGCACGTTATCCATCGCTCATAGAATGCGTTGAAGGCAAAGGGCTGCTATCTACGATCTTCTTCTATGAAGCAGCGAAGACTGTCGCTTTCACAAATGATCTAAACAATCAGTGCATCGATGTCAGCGCTCAGACCTATAAAGCTAAATGTCCGCCAACAGCGCTGACGAAGCCGCCTATTATTGCAACTCCAGTTATGATTGATTATTTAATAGATAAAATGGAGGCAGCACTAATCAAAATAAATGGAGAAGCCTCATTATGACGTATTTAATTGGACTTGATATCGGCACATCAGCAATCAAAGGAGTGCTTATCAGCTCTGAGGGGAAGATTGTATCAAGAGAGCAGAGCAAAACACAGATTGAAATCCTGAAAGATGGACAGATGCAGTTCGATGAAGATGACTTATATAGATTGGTAACAACAGTAATAAGAGGATTAATACAACTACTTCCAGCAGGAGCTTCTGTTGCGGGTATCAGTATATCATCAGCAAGCGGCAACACGCTGCTCGTTGATCAAGAAGGGAAGCCGATGACTCCCGTGTTTAGCTGGATGGATACACGTGTGAAGGATGAGATTGCGACTGTATTCGGCAAGCTCGATGAAGAGGAAGTACATCGGCTCATAGGCTGGCCGCTTCTCAATACGTTTCCGCTCGCTCATCTATCCTGGCTCAAATGCCACCAGCCTCAGCTATTGCAGCAAGCGGCGCGGGTTTGCATGAGCACAGACTATATCCTGTACCGGCTTACTGGAAAATGGGGCATTGATAGCTCGACAGCGACTACGTTCTACTTGCAAGATCAAAGCTCTTCAAGCTGGCATCTTCCTTATTTGCAGCAGCTCGGGATAGACATAGAAAAGCTGCCAGTCATTCATAAGCCGGGCAAGAAACTAGGGCAAATATTGCCTGAGGCTGCAAAGGAAACAGGTCTTTCTACCAAAGCTGCCGTAATACTAGGGTCATTTGACCACCCGAGTGCGGCTAGAGGAGCAGGAGTACTGGATGCAGGTCAACTGCTTCTCTCCTGCGGAACATCTTGGGTAGGCTTCTACCCATTACTGAAAAGAGAGACGGCAATCGGACAGAAGCTGTTGACTGACCCCTTTCTTCAGCCGGAAGGAGCGTGGGGCGGCATGTTTTCTCTGCCGGCTATTGCGGCCTCTGTAGACAAATTTGTATGCCAATATATATCTGATGCATCAGATCGCAATGAGCAGTTCAGCAAACTGGCTGCTGCGGCAGATGCAGGAGCAGGCGGACTGATGATTCATCCGTTGCTGGAGTGTGACAACTCCGCGTTGGAAGGACGAGACCCAGCACATATTGCGCGGGCACTCATGGAAGGAACAGCCTATTTGCTTCGAATGAAGCTGGAGCAATTGCAGCATGCAGGATTGCCGGCACATACCATAACGATGGTAGGCGGACCATCGGAGACGTTCCCTTGGCCGCAAATTGTGGCAGATGTGATAAGTAACGAGCTGCATATTGTTAATGGTTCCTGTGCAGGCGCGGTTGGAAGCGCTATATTGGCTGGGATTGGTATAGGGCTATACAAAGATGAGAGAGACGCTTGGCAGCGAGCGGCATTTGATAGAACGACAAGAACACCTAATAAAGAAGTAACTCAGAAATATGAGGAGCTGTATCGAAAGTTTTTAGCGAAGTACAATTAAAATGGGGGTGCTTAGTATGGGAAGCTTGTTTGAAGTGAAAGAAGTAGATAAATTGTTTTACGAACAAAAGCTTAAGGATTTTTTGCCTAATCGGATTATTGATATTCATACTCATGTATGGCTTGGTGAATTTATTAATGAAGCGGCTGGTGAGCCCGTTAGAGCAGTTACTTGGCCTTGGCTTGTGGCGGCAACGAATTCCGTAGAAGACCTGATGGAAACCTATGAGCTGATGCTGCCAGGCAAACAAGTAACACCGCTTCTTTTTTCACAGGTTTCCACGAACACGAATCTTACCTTGGGCAATGACTATGTAAGTGAATATGCTGCTAAAAATAATTTCCCGTCTCTTTTGGTTGCCAAGCCAGACCAAAGCGCCTCCGAATTTGAAGAAAGCATCGAAAAAGGCGGCTTTTTAGGCTGTAAAGTGTACTTGAATTATGCCGCTTCCTATATCCCTGAGAAGGAAATTAGAATCTATGACTTTTTACCGCCGCATCAGCTGGAGGTGTTGAATAGAAGAGGCTGGATTGCCATGCTTCACATCCCTCGAGATGGACGGCTTAAGGATCCGGTCAACCTTGCGCAAATGCTGGAAATCGAGCATCAGTATCCGAATGTAAAGCTTATTATTGCACATGTCGGAAGAGCATACTGTAACGAGGATTTAGGCAACGCTCTCGAAATTTTAGCAGAAACACGCAATATGTTGTTTGACTTCAGCGCTAATACGAATGCTTACGTTTTCCAACAGCTAATTAAAGCAGTCGGTCCAAAACGAATCTTGTTCGGAAGCGATCTTCCGATCGTCCGAATGAGGATGCGGCGAATATATGAGCAAGGAAAATATATTAATCTTGTTCCAAAAGGGTTGTACGGCGATGTATCAGGCGACAAGAACATGCGTGAGGTCGAGGGGGCTGAGGCTGATGCGCTATCCTTCTTCTTGTACGAGCAGCTGGAAGCATTTAGAGTGGCTGCTGAAGCTGAAGGGCTCACAAAGCAGGATATTGAGGACGTATTTTACAACAACGCAGCCGCTATGATTCAACAGGTAAAGGAGGCGCTCGTATGAAAAAGCTGAAGATCGGTCTTTTGCCGTTATATATTAAGCTATATGATGATTTTTTTCCGGAAATGGAAGAAAGAAATTATTCATTTTATGATACGATAGCTAAAAAACTGGAAAAGAAAGATATTGAGGTCGTACCATCATCGATTTGCAGAATAGAGCCGGAATTTGCTGCTGCGGTCAAGCGATTTGAAGCCGAAGATGCCGATGCGATTGTTACACTTCATTTGGCTTATTCGCCTTCGTTGGAATCTGCAAGTGTGCTTGCTGCAACTAAGCTGCCTATCATCGTGCTGGATACTACACCGACATTTGACTATAGTCCGTCGCAGCATCCTGATGAGCTTATGTTTAATCATGGCATTCACGGCGTGCAGGATATGTGCAATTTGCTGCTGCGCAGCGGCAAGCCCTACATTATTGAAGCGGGGCACTGGTCAGAATCTGATGTGTTAGATAGAGCTGCACAAGCTGTACAGGCGGCTCGCATTGCCAAAAGCCTGCAAAATGCCAAAGTAGGCAGATTCGGCGGCACCTTTACCGGGATGGGAGATTTCGATGTGCCGGCACAGACGTTGCGAGAAACGATTGGTATTGAAACGGTAGAATACGATATACGAGACCAAGCTTTGTTCGGCCAGCCTATTGCAGAAGGGCAAATAGAGGCAGAGATGTCCCAAGATATCGCCAGCTTCTATGCACCAGATTTGGAAGCAACGGTGCACCGCCAATCCACACTAGCTAATCTATCCATCAGGAAATTAATCGATGAACATCAATTAACGGCGTTTACCGTCAATTTTATGAATGTTACCGCAGAGTCAGCGCTAACCAGCATGCCTTTTTTGGAGGCAAGCAAATCGATGGCAAGGGGAATAGGCTACGCTGGGGAAGGGGATGTGCTGACAGCAGCTTTTGTAGGCGCTTTGCTGTCTGTATATCCGGATACGTCTTTTACTGAAATGTTTTGTCCCGACTGGCAGCATAACAGCATTTTTCTAAGCCATATGGGAGAAATGAACATTCAATTATGCTCGGAGAAGCCCGTTATAAAAGAGATGAATTTTGCATTTACCGATGCACAAAATCCTGTCGTCGCTTATGGAAGATTCCGCGGCGGAGAAGCAGTGTACGTTAATTTAGCACCTGGAAGAGATAAAAAATATACGTTTATTGTATCTCCAATAGAGATGCTCGATATCGAAGGAACAGACAATATGGCTGGCAGTATTCGCGGCTGGTTTAAGCCTCAGCAATCTGTCGCGGATTTTTTGGCGGCATACAGCAGGCATGGAGGCACCCATCATGGCGCCATAGTATATGGTGAAGCCCAGCGTCTAATACGTGTTATGGAGGAGCTAGGAAATCTGATGAAGTGGGACATAGTAGTCATTAATTAAATAAGGTGGCAAATAATATGGAAGATGTAAAGACGGACAGCAGGCGGCTGGAGGAGCTTAATATTGAGGAAAGAAGAAAGAAAATACTTGAGCTGCTTCATCAGGAAGGCAAGGTCAAGGTAGTTGAGCTTAGCAAGCTGTTCGCTATTTCAGAAGTAACGATTCGCGGCGATCTTGATGCGCTTGAGAAGGAAGGGCTGCTTGAGCGTGTACACGGTGGAGCAACGAGTCAATACAGAACGTATTATAATATGAACTTTCATGACCGTATGGAAACGAATGAAGAGGAAAAAAGAAGGGTAGCGGTAGAAGCTGCTTCTATGATTAATGATGGCGATACGATTATACTAGGTTCTGGTACAACGCCGTTATATGTGGTTAGAGAATTGAAAGATAAAAAAAATATTATTATAATAACGAACTCGCTGTCTGTCGCGCAAGAAGCGGGACATAATAAAAATATAAAATTTGTTTTACTGCTTGGCGGCAACTTTAATACGGAATATCAATTTACGTCCGGTGATGATGCGATTAGTCAACTGGCGATGTACAAAGCGGATAAATTGATTTTGTCCTCAGACGGTGTCAGCGCGGAGTACGGAGTGACTACTTATCATCATCTTGAGGCAGAATTAAATAGACAGATGATTGCGAGAGTGAGCAAAACGATTGTTGTTGCGGATTATACCAAAATTGGAAGAGCCAGCTTTGCGCATATTATAGGGACAGACAAAGTTGATTGTCTAATTACGAATCAAAACGCTAATAAGGATGAGCTTGCAGCTTTTATGGATCGTGGAGTTGAAGTGCGTCTTGTTTAGATCGGGGGGATAATATGATTATCGGCTTGGCAAAAGAAATAAAAAATAATGAAAATCGAGTAGCGCTCACACCTGGCGGAGCTGGAGAGCTTATAAAACATGGGCATACTGTGCTCGTAGAAAATGAAGCAGGTGCCGGCAGCGGGTTTGAGGATAGCGATTATATGTTAGCAGGTGCTTCTATTATTGGCCGCAAGGAGCTGTTCGAGCAGGCGGATATTATAGTGAAGGTGAAGGAGCCGATCGAATCGGAATATGAGCTTTTCCGGCCTGGGCAAGCTCTCTATACCTATTTGCATCTTGCGCCGAATCGTCCCTTAACCGAGCTGCTATTGCAGAAGAAAGTAACGGCAATCGCCTATGAAACGGTGCAGTTGCCTAATGGACAGCTCCCGCTGCTCGCTCCAATGAGCGAGGTGGCAGGGCGCATGTCCGTGCAAATTGGAGCTGCGCTGCTGCAAAAGAACAACGGCGGAAGAGGCGTGCTGCTAGGCGGTATTCCCGGCGTAAACCGAGGCGAGGTCGTTATTGTTGGAGGCGGCATGGTCGGCACCAACGCGGCTAAAATGGCAGTCGGCCTCGGTGCAATTGTAACGATACTTGATGTAAGCAAGCAGCGGCTCGCTTATTTGGATGATTTATTTAAAGGAAGCGTAACGACGCTTATTTATAACGACTTCAACGTTGCGCAAGCTGTCAAGCGCGCTGATTTGCTAATTGGCGCGGTGCTTGTAGCTGGAGCAAAAGCTCCGAAAATTGTTTCAGAAGAAATGGTGCGTTCGATGGCGAAGGGCTCCGTTATAGTCGATGTGGCAATTGATCAAGGCGGCTCGATCGAGACGGTAGACCGTGTTACTACGCACGATAATCCTTATTACGTGAAGCATGGTGTGCTGCATTATTCTGTTGCTAATATGCCTGGCGCTGTTCCGCGTACCTCTACGTTAGCGCTGGAATCGGCAACATTGCCATATTTGGTGCAGCTGGCCAATAAAGGTGTCAACCGTGCTCTATTGGAGGATGCAAGCCTATTAGCAGGCTTGAACACCTATGCCGGCAGCATTACTTATAAGCCGGTTGCCGAGGCGATGAACGCAGCATTTGTTGATCCGAAAACATTGCTAGCAGAGTAGACGTCCGCCTTTGTAGGCCAATTTTAACCTTTACAGGTTTTATATATTCCAAAAAATTGGCGTACAACAGCGGTCGGAAGCCCAAACTTGATTGCAGTGCCCACCTTTTTTATTGCTTGTTGAAACTTTTATCCTCACTGATACTTATACACCCTATAGGCTCTGTAGGAAAGAACAGCGAGCTCGATAAAAGTAATTAAAATCGATAGAGGGATTAGCTTGCTTTTCGCGCTCTCCCAAATGTCCAGCGCCTTTGCGAAGGAGGCGGGATCGCTGTCAATCATATTGAACTGGGCAAGCTGCTCGACAAAATTGGCATTCCATATAGCGTCATTGGAGAAAGCGATACATATAAAGACAAGTATCGCAATGGCGTGCAGAGCTTGCAAGGCGATCGTGCCATAGCTCCACTTGCGCTGAATAAGCTTGATGCATGCGATTACGATGCCGAAAAGTGCAAGCCCCCATATATAAGGCAAATACTTTGAAAAATAGTCTATATTCAAGAAGGAGATTACATTCCAGTTCCATTCTGTGTCCGACTTGGACATTATGCCGACATATTGTATAGAGTACGTAAATAAACCAAGCACTAATACAATCATTATGATTTCAATTAAAGAGCTGCTTTGTTTAATAAGCAAATTTTTATGAAGCGGAGCAGGGAGCTTGCTCGGATCCCAAGGCTTCTTGCTTGAATGCCAGGAAGCCGGGTTGACTTGAGCAAATTCTATAATAGCAAATACGATAGTTACCCAAGCGAAAGCCTGCAGAGCCCCTTCAAATATGGAGGCGAAATACTCAGCTACATCCATTGGGCCCGCTTCAAAGTCAATAATGAATTGCAGGGCGAAGGCTACTGAAATTCCAATAACCGTAACTATAATGACAATCCGCAAAATAACCTTGTATAAATCGATTAATCCCGGTCCGATCAAATAGCGCGGTTTATCCCTATATTTATCGGCCATCGCGTGGGGAGGGCCAAGCTCCTGCAAAATACGAAAGATTGCCTGCTCTTCAGGCTCTCCCATAGCTGTACGTTCCTCCAGCATATCCATAATTAAGCTGTGCAGTTCTGCTCTAATTTCGTCACGCTGCTTGGGCGGCAGCAGGTCAGTAACGGCACTAGTATAACGTGAAATCATTTCCATTTCACCTAATCCTCCTTGGAAGTAATAATTTGCTCTACACTTGAAATCATGCCTCTCCACTCTACACAGAGCTGCTCATAAACCTCCTTGCCGAGCGGGCTGAGCAAGTAATATTTGCGGGGTCTTGCTTCTGTTGTATCCCACTCGCTGGCGAGTATCCCTTGCTTCTCTAATCTGCGCAGGAGTGGATATAAGGTGCCAGCATCAACAGACATCCCTTTTTCTTCAAGTACAGCAACGAGTGAATATCCATATTGCGGCTGCTGCAGCTGACTTAGCACGCCGATAATGATGGTGCCGCGGCGCAGCTCCAGCATAAAGCCGTTTATGATGGTTGAAATATTTTCCATATCATCATCTCCTGTTGTCATTATACTGTGTGGTGCACACTATTGTAAATAGACCAATATGTAAAATTTTATAATATAGTTTTTATCAACATATTATTTGCATAAGAATATGAATTGTTTCCTGGCGGCTTGTCCATCTTCTAGTTGTAGAAGATGATCGATAAAACGTATGGAAGCAGTGCCGAGAAGGGCTGACGGCAAAGAAAAGGAGAAGCATCAGCTTGTGTTGGGGTCAATTACTTTGAATTGCAGTAATAAGTAAGAAGCTGCGCTGCAGCTGCTTGCGCAGGGATGTCGTGTGAGGTTGACTTAGTTTTGGCGGATGAACCGACAGGCAATCTGGACAAGCAGACAGCTGCCGGTATCATCCATTTGTTTAAACAGCGGGCTCTTAGCCAAGCATAGTAATTTTTTTGCTTATTCGTTCTATATAGTCATCATCAATAGGAATAGCTGAGGTTGCCAGATCGATCAGCATTTCATGCTCGCCGATCATTACCGCTTCGCCTGCATGCTGGAACATCGTAACATCGTTTGCATCATTGCCAAATGCAATAAATTGGCCGGGCGAAACTCCGAGTTTCTGCAGGGCACTCCATTTATGAATGCCCGGCGGGCTTATATCAAGCGCCTGCTCATGGCGATGGCGATGAATAACGATCGGCAGGCCGCTTAGCTCTTGCTCCAAGCCGTCCATATCGTCGGCATGCAATATTAACAGCTTGACAAGTGAGGAAAGCTGCTCGCGCATTACGCGCTTTGCCAGCTTATTAGGATCTACACGTTCGAGTATGGGATGATTATCTGGTCCGCGATAAGCGTAATCCCAAGGGCTGTCGGCTAAATAATGTGCCTGATATTGATCAAGCAGCTCACTAAGCTGATTTGCAGCAGCTGGGTCAAACGAAACGGCATGCGTTATTTTGCCTTCCTGTTGAATGAGCGAACCGTTGCCGCCGATCAAGCTATGATGATGAAGGTGCTGTGGAAGAACGGGCAATAAATCGCGAATAGGTCTTGCAGAAGCGAAGATCACATCAGCCCCTTTGGAAATGACATGATCGAGCGCTTGAATAATTGGCTCGGGAATGGTCTGGCCATTGAAGCAAATTGTACCGTCAATATCGAAAACAATCGTTTTCATATAAATCACCTGTTAGCCGAACAAGCCTTCAGCTCCACTATAGTTGTGGGGCTAAAGGCTTGTTGTTATTTTTTAGTCCAGATGTTACATCGCAGGCATTGGCGTATCGGTCGATGGGCCGTAGTCGCTGCCGTAAGTCTCATCGATAAAATTGCGAATTTCCAAATCTGATTTGCCTTCATGCTTCATACCAGCTGCCACTACTGTTATTTCCATACATAAGCCGCATCTTGTGCCATGGTCATCCCAAACGACAGAACCATCGCTATTAATGGAATGGATAAAGCAGTTTTTGTTATTTTTATGACCGGCTGTTTCACCGCAGCCGCAGAAGCAAGGCATATACTCAAGAAGCTCAGCGTTCGCGCCGGCAATACCGTAAATTGCTCGAACCTGCTCCGGCTGGCTGTCTAAAAATTTAGGCAAAACAGAAGCCGAGGCTGTTGTCTCTTGAATATCGGATACAGCGTGATCGCCGTGCTCGGCATGCGTGTCCGGATTTTCTTCTTGCGGTGCTGCCTTTTGTCCGCAGCCAGCAACAAGCAGCACAAGAATCACAAGCGTAAACCATTTTTTCATATGCGGTCCCCATTCTGTCCCGCACATAAGATTAGTCGCGGGAAAATATGTTTTTGTCGAAAAATACAATTACTAAAAATAATAAAATGGCAAGCAGCAAAATCGATGCCGGAATAATAAATGCCAGTAAAGTAAATGTATTGTCCATTTTATAGTACAACAACATTCCCAGCGGCATCAAGCCGCCGCCGATCAAACTCGTAATAACTTGCCACTTGGCTGTTTTAACCATGCTGATTTTTTTGAAAACCTGATAGAATATCCCATATGCAAACAATGTCAGCCAGCCTACAACCAGAATATGGGCATGAGCAGGAACCATAGTATAGTCTTTTCTTCCTGCAATATCAGAGCCCATAAATGCACCAATCAAAGAGTAGAGCGCAGCTATTCGAATCAGCCATTTTGTATAATTGGTCAATTTGTTTCACCTCTATATTTATGATTGTTAATCATACACAAGTTATATGAACATCATATGAACAGATATTGAACGAATCGTGAAATCGTTTAAAATGAATATATAAATACGTCTGCAGGAAAAAGAAATAGTTGTAGAATATCAGAAAAAATACTATGATAAATAGAAAAATTTTCAATTTTAATGTACTCATGTAAAGGAATGGACGATTTTAATAATATTAATAAATCGAGTAGCTTGGATGGTGAGAGATTTATGATACGAACGATACTGGTTGATGATGAGTCTTTGGCACTTATATATTTGGAGCAATTACTGAAGGAATTTGCAAATATACAAATAGTTGCAGCATTTACTGATCCTATTGAAGCTGTACAGTCCGTATCAGAGCTGAATCCGGAGCTGATATTTTTAGATATTGATATGCCGGGCATGCACGGGATGCAGGCTGCAGATCAAATTCAGCAGCAGCTGCCTGATTGCGAGATCGTTTTTGTAACGGCTTATAATCAATATGCTCTTGAAGCTTTTGAAATCAGCGCGCTTGATTATGTTTTGAAGCCTATTCAAAAAAACCGCCTAAAAAAAACGATTGACCGCTTGCAGCGCAGGCGAACGCAGACATTGCCGCCGCAGGATGAGCAATCAAGTGAATCTGTTATCCGCTGCCTGCATATGCTGCAATTTGAAAAGACAGGAGAAAAAGCGCAAAGCTTGCGCTGGCGCACCTCAAAGTCGGAGGAGCTTTTTTCTTATTTGCTTCATCATCGCAAAGGCTTTGTCAGCAAAGAAGCGTTAAGCGATATTTTATGGCCGGATGTAGATTCAAAGAAAGCGATGACTTCACTGTATACAACTATTTATTTAATTCGAAAAACATTAAGCGAAGCAGCGATCCCAGTAACAATATCCAATGTAGGCGGACATAGCGGTTATGCCTTGGAGCTTGACCATTATAAGATCGATGTGGATATTTGGGAAGAGGCGCTGCAAAAATTAGAGCCGATCGATGCGGACAACGTGCTTGAACATCAAAAATGGCTTGATTACTATAACGGCGATTATTTTGGCGAGCACTATTATGTATGGGCCGAGAATGAACGACAGCGGTTAAGCTGGTTATGGCGAAATCATGCGGGACAATTGGCAGAATATTATTCTAAGCAATCGATGCTTACAGAAGCGATTGCTGTGTATCAAAAAATAATCGATATTCAGCCATTAAATGAAACAAATTATTGGCAGCTTATGAAGTTTTATGACAAGCTTGGCGAGTCGGAAGCGATTGAAGTATGCTACAGGCAGCTAAGAAGAACATTGCAAGAGGAATTGGATGAGGATGTTACGGAAGAGCTGCAGGAATGGTATGAAGCCTGGAAAGCGGGCCGGAAGGAAAATCAAGTCATGAAATTTGATTAGTGGATGGGTTGACACAGCTGCAATTGTGACAATGCATCGACAAAACGAAACAAGCGGTGTAACCACATACAATTCAGTAGTATAATACAAAGGAGTATGCGCAAGATTAAGGAGGGAGAACATGCTTGGGGTACCAACAAGTGTTTGGGTTTCTTCAATCATTGTAGTAATAGTTGTATCCTGGATGACCTTTTGGATAACCAATAAAGCTTATTCTAAGCGCTGGGAAGATCATGATGATCGTATTGATGGTGTTTAAAGCGATTGAAATATAAATAAAAGAAAACCTATTCTGACGATGTGCAGAATAGGTTTTTTTCAAAACGGGAGGCTATAATGGATCATCCAGATTTATGCCGGGTGGACGACGCGTTAGGAATACTTGTAGGCAAATGGAAACCGATTATTTTATTGTTTTTGCTGCAATCGGACAAGATGAGATTTAACGAATTAAAGCGCAATATGCCCGGGATCACCCAGAAGATGCTGACGCAGCAGCTTAGGGAGCTCGAGGAGGAAGATATAATTGCCCGCAAGGTCTATCCTCAAGTCCCCCCAAAAGTAGAATATTCTATCACGGAGTATGGCAAAAGCTTAAAGCCAATACTCGAGGCGATGCATGAATGGGGAACGAGGCATACACTGCATAAGTTGAAAAAAAACAATCAGGGCAGCTTGCCATTGTGAAAAAAACCGTTTCTATAGTCATCATAGGCTTGCACTATTTCTTCTTCCGTATTCATTACGAACGGACCGCGAGCAACAACAGGTTCACGCAAAGGCTCTCCAGCAAATAAAATCAGCTGTAATTTTTCCTTGGCGGATATGACAATGCTGCTTGGGCTATTAGCTGGTGCCGTATCTATCCACAGTGCCTGTCCTTTCTCAGCTTCTGTTTTATTGAATCCGAACACACCGCTGCCCTTCAAAATATAAATAAAGCCGTTGTAACTGCCGGGAAGCTCTTGGCTTATCGTTTTTCCGCTGTCTACTGTAATTTCTACGAACGTTACTGGCACGTAGTTTAAGGTGCTTGAAACAAAGTCACCAGATGAACCGGAATACACGCGTACAATAGCGCCGTCTTCCTTTATGACAGGCATATCCTTAGCCTTCAGGTTTTGGTAGCGAGGGGCTGTCATTTTATGCTTGCGGGGCAAATTAACCCAAAGCTGCAGCAGATGAACCGTATCCCCCTCATTTGGCGTTTCATTGTGGACGACACCTCTGCCAGCTGTCATAAACTGCAAATCTCCTTGTTGCAGCGTTCCTCCTTCACCTGTCGCATTATCATAATGCGTTATTGATCCGTCTATTACGTAGGTGACGGTTTCGATCCCGCGGTGAGGGTGTATATCGAAAGCTCCTCTTTTAAACGTATCTTCCATCATAAGCAAAAAAGGGTCAAAATCGTCCCAATAACCGGGCTGCAGTATAGGGGCAGCATAATGAATAGGACTGACCTGACGGCCCTGCACGGTCCATACTTTTTTAATGCCGCGCTGGAAGCTATTGGTTATTTTCATATGGATACAGCTCCTTTTGTTTGAACGTATAATTAGCGGATTTAAAAGTCATATTTATCATCAGCGGCCTTGCGAATTGAAGCATAGGTTTGCGTCAAAACGAATGTATCCTCTACAAGCCGATTAATGCGGAATATTACATCGTCAACCCGACAATCGAGCCTGATAAGCCAACAATTTTCATTATAGCTGCCCCCTGTTAATTCGCCGTATATTTTTTGATTTCAGGTAATATTTTTGTGCCTATAAGTTCTATATTTTTTAATACTTTATTAAATGGGACTCCTCCAAAATCAAGCTGTGCCAAATAACGCTGATGTCCGAACAGCTCATGCTGATAAAGTATTTTTTCGATAATTTCCTGCGGGCTGCCTACTACAAGAGCTTCGCGTTTGTCCGAAGCTTGAGCAAACAATTGCTTCGGAAATCCCCGCCCGTTGACCAGCGTAATGCCAGAGTTTACATAAGGATAATATTCACTCATCGCCTGCTGCGAGGTTTCAGCTGCATAGAACAGCCCGGTAGTTCCTACAGGCAAGATGCTTGGATCGAAGCCGCTCTGCTCCGCAGCCTGGCGATAAGCATCAATCGATTGCTTGAAGGTCGTTGCGGGGCCTCCAAGCGTTGCCAGTATCATCGGTACGCCTGCGCGCCCTGCTTTAATGGCGCTGGCAGGCGGTCCGCCTACCGCTCGCCAAATCGGAAGCGAGCCGTTCACTGGTCTAGGCAATACTTCAGCATTTTTAAGGGGAGAGCGGAATTGGCCGCTCCATGTTATTTTTTGTTGCTCATTTATTAAATTAAGCAGCTCGAATTTTTCTTCGTACAGCTCCTCATAATCGCGCAGATCATATCCTAGCAATTCAAAAAGACCAACTCGGGAAGCTCGTCCAGCAACAATCTCAGCCCTTCCGCCAGATATTAGATCGATGGTTGCAAAGTTTTCAAAGACGCGCACAGGATCAGATGTGCTGACAATAGTGGAAGAGCTGATCACTTTGATTTTTTCAGTTGCTTGAGCAATTGCAGCAAGAATGACAGCATGCGCTTGTGAAGCAAAAAATGGCTGATGGCTTTCTCCTACGCCAAAAACATCAATGCCGGCTTGATCGGCAAGCTTTGCGGCTTCAATAATTTCATAAATACGCTGTTCTGCAGAGATACGCTTTCCTGTCAGCGGATCGGGCGTATGATCGCCTAATGAGTAGAGGCCAAATTCCAGGCCTTTGCTTTGATCGATTCTATATTTATTCATGTGAAGCACAGCTCCTATCTATATTTTTGTTAGTAACTTTAATTATTGATTGTCTTTATATTGCTATTATCATATATGGATTTCATTTATGTAAGTACGCACTTAAAAGTGCTATAGTATCCAAAAAGAAACCTTTTGATTTTACTGGACTTTAAAGACTGCAGGGATAAAAAAGTTTGTATTTTTGTAATTAAAAAGACGCCGTTATCATGTGAGACAAGATAACGGCGTCTTTGACGAGGTCCTAACTATATTTGTATAACTTGACAATCATAGTTCTGTCGAAGCTAGCTTCAAGGCAACTTCATTTACTTTTTGAACATGCTGCTTGAGCAGGTCGGCGGCCAGCTCGGTCTGCTGCTCGCGTACAGCCTCATAGATGCGCTGATGCTCTGCGAGCAGCGCTTCGGCCGTTGTACGGTCGGCGAAATACCATAACCTGCGGGAATCCTTCATGCTCGCTTGCAGCCGCTCGGCCATGGATTCCATCAAGGAAATGAATAACGAATTATGCGATGCATGGGCAAGCCGCAAATGGAACAACATATCGGCTTCCTCGCTTTTTTGTTCGTCGCCTATACTTTCGCTCATCAGCTGAAGCGCTTGGGCAAGCTTCTCCAGATCTTGCTCTGTTCTTCGCGCAGCTGCAAGCGCCGCGCAGCCAGCCTCGATATATTGCCGCACCTCAATCACTTCTTTAAGCTCCGCCGCATTATTGAACAGCTGCACGGCGGCAGATTCCTGCTTATCCAGCGCTGGAAGCACATCGACGACGAAGGTTCCTCCGCCATGGCGGATCGACAGCAGCCCCTTGGCCTTCAGTCCGCTTAGCGCCTCTCTAATCGTTGAACGCCCTACCTGAAATATCTCGGCATATTGCACAACAGTCGGCAGTCTTTGTCCAGGCGCGTACTCACCTGACTCAATTTGTTTTTGTATATGCTCCATAACGATATCTGAACCTTTTTGCGGCTTGATAAAAGGCAATGTCATAGTAAACCTCCACGATGAAAAGTATATACATCTATTCAATCATAAGCTATACTAAAGAAAAAGTCATCAGATGACATGATCAATTATATTTGCCAACGGAGGGACAGTATGATAAACGAGCAGGTAAAGCAAGAATTGCGCTCAATCGTAGGTAAAGATTATTTTAAGGATGATATGGAATCATTAGTTACTCATTCCTTTGACGGAACCCCAATGCTGCAGCATTTGCCGGACGGCGTCATATATCCAGCTTCGACTGAGGAAGTTTCCAACATTATGCGCGTATTAAGCAAGCACCATATTCCTTTGATAGGGCGCGGCTCAGGCACCAATCTATGCGGCGGCACTGTCCCTGTTCAAGGCGGCATTGTAATGGTGATGCACCGTATGAATCGCATATTGGAAGTGGATCTGAATAACTTGACGGCTACAGTTCAGCCGGGCGTTATTACAAGCCAGTTTATTGCTCATGTTGAAGCAGAGGGCTTGTTCTATCCGCCAGATCCGAGCAGCATGTCCATCTCGACAATTGGCGGCAATATCGCAGAATGCTCGGGCGGCCTCCGCGGATTGAAGTATGGCACGACGAAAGATTATGTGCTGGGACTTGAATGTGTGCTTGCTTCCGGCGAGGTGCTCCGTACAGGCGGCAAGCTGATGAAGGATGTTGCAGGCTACGATTTGACCAAGCTGCTGGTCGGTTCGGAAGGTACGCTTGCTATTATTACGGAAGCGACGCTCAAGCTTATTCCCAAGCCTAAATATAAAAAGACGATGCTTGCCATGTTCCATGATTTATATGATGCGGCGCGCACCGTTTCTGCCATTATCGAAAATCGTATTATTCCAGCGACACTTGAATTTTTAGATAACCCGACTATCCGCGTTGTTGATGATTTTGCCAAGCTTGGACTGCCGCATGATACAGAAGCGATGCTTATTATTGAGCAGGATGGAGACGAGCAAATGGTTGAGCGCGATATCGCGCTTATTGCAGAGATTTGCCGCAAGCACAATGCGGATGCAGCAACGATTGCCGAAACCGAGGAGGAAGCGACCAAGCTGCTTACGGCAAGAAGAAGTGCGTTCACGGCGCTTGCCCGCCTTCGCCCTACGACTATTTTGGAGGATGCAACAGTGCCTCGCTCCAAAATCGCGGATATGGTGATGGAAATTAATCGGATCGCTAAAAAATATAATGTGCAAATATGCACCTTTGGCCATGCTGGCGACGGCAATTTGCATCCAACGGCAACGACAGATGCAAGAGATAAGGATGAGGTGCATCGCGTTGAGCAAGCCTTTGCGGAAATTTTTGAGGCCGCTATTTCGTTAGGCGGTACAATTACAGGCGAGCATGGCGTAGGCATGGTCAAGGCGCCGTTTTTGGAGTGGAAAATGGGGGAGAGCGGCATTATGGTTATGAAAAATATTAAAGCTGCCTTTGATCCTCAGCACTTGCTTAATCCTGGAAAAATATTCGCCAAGGAATCTCGCCGCAGGGTGGTGATTGAACGTGGCTAATGTTGCAGAGCGCAATGAAGCGCCTAAAAAACAAAAGGGCAATGTAGAGGCACTGCGCCAAACCTTGAAGCTGCAGCTAGATTATGATCAGCTAACTAACTGCATGCGCTGCGGCTTTTGTTTGCCGGTGTGCCCGACGTTCAAAATAACAGGCATTGAGGCGGAATCGCCGCGCGGCCGGATATCGCTTATGAAAGCTGCTGTGGACGGCATAATGGAGCCGGGAATCGCTTTTGAAGACCAAATGAATCACTGTCTTGGCTGCCGCGCCTGCGAGCCTGCTTGTCCGGCTGACGTGAAATACGGCCATCTCATCGAGCAGGCTAGAGATGCAATCGAAAAGCATACAACACATCGCGCTTGGGTGAACGGCGTGCGTCATGTATTGCTTAAGAAAGTATTCCCAAATCAAAAGCGCATGAAGCTGCTTGGCAAAGGGCTTGAAATTTACGAAAAATCTGGCTTGCAAAAATTTGTACGAAAAACAGGTTCGGCTGGTATTTTGGGTGAGCACATGAAAAATATGGAGGCCATTATGCCGCAGGGCTCAAGCAAAGGCGTTGTCGAGCTAATGGGGACACGCATAAAGGCAAAGGGCGAAAAAGTAGCAACGGTAGCCATGTTCCGCGGCTGCATGATGGACTCCATGTTTATTGAAACCAACAAAAATACGATAGCGCTTTTGTCTGAGGCAGGCTTTGAGATTGTCATTCCAGACGATCAGCAATGCTGCGGTGCGATACAGGCGCATAGCGGCGAGGTAGCGCAGGCGGAGCTTCAAGCGATTAATAATGTAAAGGTGTTCAAGGATAGCGGTGCGGATTACATCGTTTCTAATGCTGGCGGCTGCGGCGCTTTATTAGTGGAATATGATCATTTGCTGCGAAATAATAACGATATGCGCGAGGATGCCAAGTGGTTTGCTGGCCGGGTGAAGGATGTGAGCACACTGCTTGCAGATTATGGAAGGCCGCTTAAGTATGCTTTTAAGCAAAACGAAGCCGGTGCAGTTATTACGTACCAGGATTCCTGCCATTTGCGAAATGTTATGAAGGGTGGAGCCAATCCTAGAAAGCTGCTTAAGCAAATAAAAGGCGTGCAGTATGTCGAAATGAAGGCTGCTGAATCATGCTGCGGCTCGGCAGGCACCTATAATTTGACTCAGCCTGAAATGTCCAATAAAATATTGCAGAATAAGATGGTGGATGCGCGCGCTACAGCTGCGCAGTATATCGTAACGAGCAATCCCGGCTGTCTATTGCAAATGAAACTGGGCATCCACAAGCATGCGGAAGGCAAAGCAATGGAGGCCGTTCACATTGTTGACTTCTTATACGATTGCTTGCAGCGTGAGGAAAGTGTAAAATAATAGTATCCAAGCTTAGAGGAGGACCTGAGAGGCCCTCTTCTTTTGTGAATTTAAGATGGTATACGGTAAACACACATCTGTCCCGAGGACAGCAGAGTTGTTTATCCTTGATAACATTTCAAATTAGCTGCTGCGAAAGCTAGTGAAACAAAGGAGCTATTACTTTGAATGACGCAATGAAAATGTTGAAAAACACGAGCCGCACCTTTTTTATCCCCATCTCCAAGCTGAAAGGCAGCTTGCAGGATGCTGTTGCCTCTGCATATTTATGTATGCGCGCAATTGACGAAATTGAAGATCATCATGAGCTTAGCGATGAGTATAAAGTAGATATGCTCAACAAGGTGCATGATGCTTTGCAGACTGGCGAACCGCTTGCAAGCGTCCGCCATCTGTTTGCTGATCAAAAAGCACAATTGCCTGAAGTTACTTATCGAATGGATGAATGGGCGGAGCTATGTCCTGAATCAGCAAGAGAAATCGTATTCCGTCACACTGCCAGCATGTCCAAGCAGATGGCACAGTGGGTGCATGTGGACTGGAACATCGAGACGGAGCAGGATCTGGACAACTATACTTATAGTGTCGCCGGGATGGTTGGCGAATTGCTGTCCGAGATTTGGTACTGGCATGACGGCACTGTAACAGATCCGCAGAAAGCGGTTGCTTTCGGCAGAGGCCTGCAGGCCGTCAATATTTTGCGCAATCGTAAAGAGGATTTGGAGCGCGGCGTCGATTTCTTCCCGAAAGGCTGGGATATGAAGGAAATGCTGCAATATACGCGCCGCAATCTTGGCGTAGCTGATGAGTATGTTAAAGACTTGAAGGATGGGCAAGCGCGCACCTTTTGCAAAATCCCGCTAACCTTGGCGCATGCGACGGTGAAGCTGATCTCGGCAGGCGGCAATAAGCTGACGCGAGATACCGTGCTGCGTCTTGTCAACAGCATAACATAGCGTGTGCGATGGCGGAGCTGATCTCGTTCGGCGGCAATATGCTGGAGAATGATACCGTAAAGAAAGGCGTTTGAGCAGTTGTAGAAATAGCTGCCCGAACGCTTTTCTTGTTTGGCTACTTTAATTTTCGAAGAGAGCGGTCATTTGCATTGTTCATGACAATGAAGCATAGATACTTTCCGTATACTTAGTAATAGCTTTATCATAATCTGGATACTTATATCCGAGACTTTCTGACACAGCTTTTGAGTAGGTTCTAAATAACTCATAACAAATGAATAAAGACTGCCACATTTCCTGGTACCCATTCTCAGAATAGGTTGACAGAAGCTTTCCCCAATCTTCTTCTGATAGGTAACGATTTATAAACTTATAGTTCTTCCCTACACTAAAGTCGTATCCTTGCTTTGATCCGATTCTCCAAGCCATCATTCTCAATAAATTAGGCCTTGATACGTTGTTTAAATGATCAATAGCAAAAAGTATTTCTTTTCTGGCCAATCCTTTTACTACATAAGTTGAAACCATCCAGAACTCATTACAGCAATCATCAAATTCTTTTGCAGTTGGCTTTTTAATCCAATATTGACGATCATTTGCGGTCAACTCGTGTTTGATCAGATTATCCTTATCAAGCAACACACCAACTAAACCGTCGCTATTGGTAAAATAAACTTCCACCTCGTTAATTGGGATGAGTGTTAGGTCTAATTTATTCCCATCCTCAAAAAGGATTAAATATGAAAACCAATTACCTAATTCTGATGGAAAAAGCTCCATATCTTCGGGTTTTTGTATCATTACAGATTTTCCAAATACTTGAATCCACTGATCATTCTCCTTGAAAGAATTAATATCCTTTACAAAATAAGATATGTCATAATCTTGAAATGAATCAGGAAGGATATTTTTGTTTGTACGTGACCCTTCTAAAGTTACCAATCGAATTCTATCATCATTTTTAGCAAAGTCGATAAGGATATTCATCATTTCTTGTTCACTTCTCAATACAGTATCCTCCGTTCCACTTTTTCCTTTGACTCAGGCGAAAATGACCTTCGTTTTTCTTAAAATATAAGAAAGTATAAGTTTTTGTAACCTTGTATCCGTTCTTATATTATATTTCATCGGTAAACGCGCCTGTCCAAAGGACGACATAGCCGTTTATCCTTGTTCGACATTGTGTTCTCGTAATCCTTGCTGACTAAGTAACTTATCCAAGTTAATGTTGAGTCGATGTATAAATTCAAAGGCGAGGTCTTCTGGTGTGTTGAAATTCGTCGTTCACCGAATCGGTAGATTCGCCAGGTAGGTCAGACGTTCCGTTATTATGCGAAAAAGCGCAGTTTTGAGGTATCAAAGTGACACACGTTCCGTTATTCGTTAAAAAAGTGGTGAAAAATCAGGCATTAGGGCCGAATAGCGGAATGTGTGGCCGCGAAACTTAAAAAAAGAGAATTTTAAGGTGAATAGCGGAACGTGTGGCCAGCAAATACAGCACATTAGCAATGATCCATAAATTTTTCATAATGAAAACATCAACAAATATTGTCAACTTTTGTAATGTTGTTTATGATGAAACCATACACTTTTATTCACGTAGTATTTGAATAGATAATAGTTTATGAATAAAGGGAGGAATTGTAATGGGGATTTTTGATCGTATTTTTAGAATAGGAAAAGCAAATGTCAATTCGGCATTGGATAAGATGGAAGACCCGGTTAAAATGATTGATCAGATTTTAAGAGAGCTGGATGAAGACGTGGCAAAGGTGACAACCGCTGTCACTTCGCAAATTGCTGTGGAGAAAAGATTTGAGCGCGAGCTTAATGAAGCGAAAGAAGCAGTAGCCAAGCGCGATTCCCAAGCGCGTCAAGCGCTCTCTATGGGCAATGAAGATTTGGCTCGCGAAGCGTTGGGTGATAAAAAACGCCATGAGGAGAAGGTTGCTAAGCTCCAGGTCAGCTATGACGGCGCCAAGCAAAGCTCGGATAGACTTCGCACACAGCTTCAAGAAATGAAAGACCGCGTGCAAGAGATGAAATCTCAGCGCGGCACGCTTATTGCCCAGGCGGAAGCTGCCAAGGCTCAGGAAAGAATCAATCAAACGATGTCAGGCGTCGGAACAGATGATGCAGCTGCATCCTTCGCCAAGATGGAAGAGAAAATTTTGAAAATGCGAGATCAGGCAGAAGCTGCGCAATCTCTTGCAGAGGGTAATCGAGATTTGGACAATAAATTAGAGCAAATGATGCGCACAACCAGAGATACGGAAATCGATGATGAGCTTGCTGCTTTGAAGGCGGAGCTAAACGAGAAAAAGAACGGCTAATAGATTCACGAAGCTTGGAATATCCCATTCCAAGCTTTTTTAAAACATAAGAAAGTCGCTTGAGGAGAGAGACTTAGCCAAGGCTATTATGCTGATGCGGAAGATTATATCCAGAATGGCCGAATGCTTATTGCTGCAATGAAAAATGACTTTGAAGAGCAAGAGCGGGCAAGAAGAGAGTATGAGCAGAAGCTTAAGATGACTGAAGCATCCATAATACATACTCATACTAATATTACTATTAATGATAGGCATAAGTCGCGCAATAACGGCAACTCCTGGTTTAGCGGTTCATCAAGCAGCAGCTGGTCTAACAGTTCGTCATCAAGCAGCAGCAGCTCCTCAAGCTCTTCTCGCGGCGGCGGCGGCTCATTCAAAGACGGCTCTGGCGGCAGCAGAAGCGGCAGTTCCGGAGGAGGCGGGGGTTCCTTTGGTTCGGGCAGCTCTCGCGGCGGCGGCGGAAAATTCAAATAAGCATTCTATAATAATAACGCTCATGCAAAACAGCGTAAGAGGCCTGTCTCTTACGCTGTTTTCTATCGGTTTGACTTCAAGGATGAACAATACTTATAATGAGTTCACAGTTAGAGCAATGTTATTTTAACTAGAGAGAGGGAATGGAATTGATTGCTTTATTCAAGTATCTAAAGCCCTACCGATTATTCATTGTTACCGTACTTACCCTAATGTTTTGCGGCATTATGCTCGAGCTCTATTTGCCCACGTTAATGGCGGATCTGGTCGATAAAGGTATTGCGGACAATAATATCGGCTATGTATGGCGAACTGGCGGGCTTATGCTGCTATGTGCGGTAATTTCTGTAGCGCTTACCATTCTGGTATCCTATTTATCCTCCAGAATTACGCTGGGCTTCAGCCGGGATGTGCGAAAAGCTTTATTTGTACAAGTAGAAGGTTTATCCTTGCAGGAATTTGACCGTTTTGGCACAGCTTCTTTAATTACAAGAACTACGAACGATATTAAACAGGTGCAGGACGTTACTTCCATGATTCTGGGCATGATGACTAGAGCGCCGATTATGCTCGTTGGCGGCATAATACTGGCCATATCCAGAGACGCCAAGCTTTCCTACATCTTTCTTGCCTCGTTGCCAGTATTATCACTGCTTATCTTTTTAATATCCCGCAGGGCGATTCCACTGTTTGGCTTGCTTCAAAAAAAGACGGATAAATTGAATTTGCTGCTGCGCGAGACTTTAATAGGAACGCGGGTAGTAAGAGCGTTTAATCGCGTCGGCTATGAGCAAACGAGATTTAATGAGGCGAATGAGGATTATCGCGATACAGGTATTCGCGTTAACCGCATTCTTGCGCTTTTGTTTCCGGTCATGATGCTGGTTATGAACTTTACGAGTATTGCAATCATATGGTTTGGCGGGATTCGTATCGACCAGGGAGAGATGCAGGTCGGCAATCTGATGGCATTTTTACAATACGCCATGATGATCTTAATTTCGCTAGTGATGCTGTCCATGGCATTCGTATCGATACCGCGCGCACAAGCATCAGCGAAAAGAATTAACGAAGTATTGAACATAAACTCATCCATTCAAGATAACGAGCAGGCGATCGATATGCCCGCTGCTGACGGCGTGGATGTAGCCTTTGACAAGGTTACGTTTCACTACGCAGGCGCTGAGAAAAGCGCGCTCCATAATGTCTCCTTTACTGCGAGAGCTGGCCAGACAACCGCAATTATCGGAAGCACAGGTTCCGGTAAATCGACGCTTTTGCGTATGATTCCTCGTTTTTATGATGTGGAGTCCGGAAAAATTATGTTTAACGGAATCGATATCAGGCGCATTAAGCTTGACCAGCTGAGGGCGCAGCTCGGTTATGTCCCGCAAAAAGCAGCATTATTTCGCGGAACGATCAGAGATAATATCCGCTTCGGCAATGGCGATGTATCGGACCAGCAGGAGCAGGATGTGCTGGAAATTGCCCAGGCAGCGGATTTCGTCAAAGCAAAGGAAAATGGTGTGCTCGACGAAGTAAGCCAGGGCGGCGGAAATCTGTCCGGTGGGCAGAAGCAGAGGGTATCGATAGCGAGAGCTTTAGCAAGAAAGCCGAGCATTTATTTATTTGACGACAGCTTCTCGGCGCTTGATTATAAAACGGATGCCAGGCTGCGAAAAGCGCTTAAGCAAGTAACAGGAAAAGCTACTGTTATTATCGTGGCGCAAAGAGTAAGCACCGTTATGGATGCCGACCAGATTATCGTACTGCATGAAGGAGAAATTGTTGGAAGCGGCACGCACAAGCAGCTGATGGAAAGCAATTTGATTTATCAGGAAATCGTGCAGTCCCAGCAATTGGAGGAGGAAAGCGTATGAGTGCGAACAGAGGACAAGCTGCAGGCCATCGGCGCGGACCTGGTCCAGGAGGCGGTCACGGCGGTTTCCGCAAGGTGGAAAAGCCTAAAAACTTCAAGCAATCGTTGAGGCGGTTAGCCGGATACTTAAAGCCGCAGCGGTTCAATATAGCGTTAATCGTACTGGCTTCCATTCTAGGAACCGTATTTAGCGTAATCAGCCCTAAGCTGCTCGGTGATGCAACCTCGTCGTTGTTCGAGAGCTTTACAAAAGGAATTGGAGTAGATTTCAATTTTTTAGCGAAAATATTGCTTTGGCTAAGCGCGCTTTATTTATTTTCGGCTTTATTTACGTTTCTCCAGCAATACTTAATGGCAACTATTGCACAAAAAACAGCTGCCAAAATTCGCAGAGAAGTATTTGACAAGCTGATGCGGCTTCCGCTGCGCTACTTCGACAAGCATCCGCATGGCGATGTGCTTAGCCGGGCTGTAAATGATGTAGATAGTATTAACAGCTCGCTGCAGCAAGCGATTACTCAGCTTGTTTCGTCGGTTATAACTATTTTGGGCATTATCATTATGATGCTTTATATTAGTCCTTGGCTGTCTTTGGTTGTCTTGCTTACATTGCCGCTCAGCGCTTTTGCGATTTCTTTTATTGCGAAACGCTCGCAAAAGTTTTTTGTCGGACAGCAAGCCGAGCTGGGGGCGGTCAATGGTCATATTGAAGAAATGTACAGCGGCCATCAAGTTGTAAAAGCTTATGGCTATGAGAAGCAGGCGGTAGGCACATTCAATGAGATGAATGAAAAATTGTATGAGGCGGGCAGAAAAGCGCAATTTATGTCCGGAATTATGATGCCGATTATGATGTTTATCGGAAATATAAGCTATGTTCTCGTCAGTTTAATAGGCGGCTTATTAGTTATTAACGGCAATATACGGATCGGTGACGTACAGGCTTTCATTCAATATACCCAGCAGCTTAATCAGCCCATGGCGCAGGCTGCAGGCTTGTCAGGTATGATTCAGACGGCGCTTGCCGCTGCTGAACGTATATTTGAATTGCTGGATGAGGAGGAGGAGCCTCAGCAGCAGCCGCATTATGACGGAATAAACCAATTGGCCGGTCGCATCGCTTTTGACCATATTGGCTTTGGCTATGAGAAAGATAAGCAGATTATCAAAGATTTAAATATTGAGGTAGAGCAGGGGCAAACGATTGCGATTGTAGGGCCTACTGGGGCTGGCAAAACTACGATGATTAATCTGCTCATGCGCTTCTATGAACCGGATGCTGGTAAAATTATGCTGGACGGCGTTGATTTCAGCAGAATGAGCCGCGAACAGGTTAGAAGCAGATTTGCAATGGTTATCCAGGATACATGGCTGTTTCAAGGCACGATATACGATAATATTGCCTACGGCAAGGAGAATGCTGCGGAGGAAGAGATCATACAGGCGGCAAGAAGTGCTTATGCCGATGATTTTATACGCAAACTTCCTGAAGGCTACAATACACAGCTGAGTGAGGATGCCTCTAATATATCGCAAGGACAGAAGCAGCTCATTACGATTGCTCGCGCCTTGCTGGCTGATCCGCTTGTGCTTATTTTGGACGAGGCGACGAGCAACGTGGACACCCGGACCGAAATGAATATTCAACGAGCGATGAAGGTGCTTATGAAGGGCAGGACAAGCTTTGTCATTGCCCACCGTCTCTCCACGATCCGTGATGCCGATCTTATTCTTGTTATGAATAAAGGCGAGATAATCGAACAGGGTACGCATGAGCAGCTGATGGAGCAGCACGGCTTTTATGCTGAGCTGCACAACAGCCAGTTTGAAGGCGCTGAGCTCGACATGGCAAGCAGCAATCAATAGCGACAGCTCGCATGGCAAAAAGACAGTCTGCTGGATTACTTCAGCAGACTGTCTACTTTTTTATTCAGTTCAGCAACATCCAAGACTGGCGTCGCTTCATCGCTCAGCTCGTATTTTTGCTTTAGCGTTAAAATTCTTTCTACACTCTCATTAATTCTTTCCTCCGTCAGAATGCCGTCAGCAGCAGCCTGATTCAGGCGATCCCAAACCTTAAGCTGCAGCTTGGGATCGTGGCCGATCAAGACGATATCTGTGCCTGCCAATATAGATTGCAAGGCAGCCTCTGCGATATCACGATGCTTCGTAATGCCTCCCATCGTCATATCATCCGTAATAATGACTCCGTCATAATCGAGCTCGCTGCGCAGCCAATCCGATACTATTTTCTCAGATAATGAAGCGGGAAATTCCTCATCAATAGCCGGTATGAGCAAATGCCCTACCATAATGGAATCGGCATCCTCCGCAATAGCTTCAACGAAAGGCTTGGTTTCAAAGCTCTCCAGCTCACTTTTACTTTTTTGGATAACAGGAAGATCCTGATGCGAATCAACAGTTGTATCACCATGGCCGGGAAAATGCTTGACGGATGTTGCAACCTGCTCCGACTGTATTCCCTTCATCGCTTCAAGGGCGTAACGGGCAGCTTGCTCCGGCGTCGTACCGTAAGCGCGATTGCCGATAACCGGATTTTTGGGGTTGCTGTTAATATCTAGCACTGGAGCGAAGTCAAAATTAAAGCCAAGAGAACTAACTTCTAAACCGATTGCTTGTCCGGTGCGATACGCATAATCTGGATTTTCCTTGCTGCCTACAATATTTGGAGAAGGAATTTTGATGAATTCTTCCGGCATACGGCTTACTTTTCCGCCTTCCTGATCTACGCCCAGCCAAAGCGGAATTTCGTACGCTTGATTGCGTTGTTTCAAATCGTTAAGTAGCGTCCAGGCTTGCTCTGCGGATTTGATATTGTTTTTATATAAAATAAAACCGCCGATCTTGTTATTAAGCATCGCTTCTGTATCGCTGTTAACCGCAGTGCCTTCCAAACCTATCAGCATCAATTGGCCGATTTTTTGTGAAACGGTCATGCTTTCCAGCGTTTGCTTGACTTGCTGATTAGCTTGCTCCGGCTCGGCTGTGCTGGCTGCTGACGGGACAGGCTTGTCTGTCGGCTGCTGAGGCACGGCCGTTTTGCTTGGCTCCTTGCCAGGCTTCTGATCATCCGGCGGATGGGATGAGGAATTGCTGCAGCCAAATAGTATAAATAGACAAGAAAACATTAGCAGTATCCAGCTCAAAACCTTGCTGTTAGTCATTGAAATGGGTCTATATCGTTTCATTTCTGGTATACACCTCCGTGTTTCCGCTGCTTGCAAGCTGCTCATTCTGTTATTGGTTCACAAATGGTTGCCTCAATGATTCGACATTATTCTATACTTGCTATTATACACGAATTATTATACATCAAATAATTGACGATATGCGCTCGGCGTAACACCTTCATGCTCTATGAAGCGTTTGTTAAAATAACTTACACTCGGATAGCCTGAATCATTGGCAATCTGCCCGATCGAAACCTCCTTGCGCTCCAGCAGCCACTGCTTCGCCATTTGCAAGCGGCAGCGTGTAATAAATTCTATCGGCGTCATTTCCATTACGCTTTTGAATAGCTTGCAAAAATAATGAGTACTTACGCCAGCCTCATCCGCCCATCTTTCCAGCGAAAACGGCTCAGCGGCTTCATGCTGCATGATAGGCAGCAGCTCATGGATGCGCTGAGAGGCATTATTTGATTTATGCTCAGACAAGGGGATAGCATTCTCTACAAACAATGTAATGAGCGCATAAGTAAGGGTAGACAGCTTGCCAGGATGCAGCATGCGGTTTTTTTCTGTTTCTTTAAGCAGCTCTTCGTGAGCTGCAAACCAAAGCTCGGGCTGGCGTATTTTCCATAAAGGGCTGCGATGCAAATTTCTTGCTATGAAATAGTCAGACAAGCTTTCGCCGTAAAAATGAACCCAGCGAATGTTCCAGGGATCGTCCTTGCTGCTGTAATAATGTTGTTTTTGCAAAGGAAAATAAAGAACAGCATCACCTGCTGTAAGCTCGTATTTCTGATCATCAATTTCTATATAGCCCTTACCTGATATAACAAAGTGGATATTGAAATTATTTAAAGCTCCTGCGCTGCGAAATACGTGATGACTAGGCCAATTGACATAATGTCCTACTGATTCGGGCATGCAAAAATAAGGATTTTGCAATAGAGTTAATAAATGGCTTTGTCTCTGATTGGTGTGCACAAGCATCCTCCTATGACAATTTAGTGCTAATACGGTTCAAAATAATATCATTTTAATTTTAATACTCTCAATCTATAATAACAATATATTCTTAAATAACTGTTTGAGGTGATGGTGAAATGAGCACTCAAAAATTAAAATGGGGCATTATGGGCTGTGCAGGAATAGCAAAACGGGCAGTCATACCAGGTGTGCATTTATCTGAATGGAATGAAGTGGCTGCTATAGCAAGCAGAAATATGGAGCAGGCCAAACAGACGGCTTCCGAACTGAATATTCCTGTTGCCTATGGCAGCTATGAGGAATTGCTGCAGGATTCATCACTGGACGTAATATATATTCCGCTGCCTAATCATTTGCATAAAGAATGGGCAATCAAGGCTTTGGAGGCGGGCAAGCATGTGCTGTGCGAGAAGCCGATCGCATTGACGGCAGAAGAAGCTGAGGAAATGGCTGATGTCAGCGAAAAGACTGGCAAGCTGCTTGCGGAAGCTTTTATGTATCGCTATCATCCGCGTTATGAGCTGATTAAACAAATAATAGACTCCGGCAAAATCGGAGAGCTGCGAGGCATTCATAGCACCTTTACCTTTAATAATGCCGCTGATACGAATAATGTGCGCTACAAAAAGGAGTGGGGAGGCGGCTCCTTATATGATGTAGGCGTATATCCAATTAGCGCGGCCAGACTGCTGCTGGAGCGCGAGCCGGAGGCGGCAACGACGCAAGCGATGTTCTCAGATGCCCATGGCGGCGTTGATATGATGATGTCCGGTATCATTGAATTTCCAGGTGATATCGCATTAACTTTCGACTGCGGCATGTGGACGGCTTTTCGCAATCCGCTGGAAATTGTCGGTTCAACAGGCATTATCCAGGTACCGTCCGCTTATGTAACACCTAAGCCAGGCAGCGGAAATTTCTTTGTGGAAACCAGCGATGGGCGCAGAGAAGTTGCTGTGGAGCATATTAACGCTTACACGGCGCAGGCCGATCATTTGGCAAAAGCAATTAAGGGAGAGGCAAAGCTGGCATTTGGCATGTCTGATTCGATTCGCAATATGAAAGTAGTAGACGCTTGCTTGCGTTCCGCTGAGGAAAGAGCAAGGATTGTTATTTCATAAAATAAAGAAGCAAAGGAGGCCAAAAGGATGGATTATATTACAATACCGGGTATTGCTAAGCCGGTCAGCCGACTAATGAAGGGCACGGACTATTTTTATCCTGCCAGCTATGAGAAGGCTGCAGCGAATATGGATGCTTTTCTTGCTATTGGCGGCAATTCGCTGGATACTGCACATATTTATTGCGGCGGTCAAAGCGAAGAGGTCATTGGGAAATATATGAAAGAACGGGGAAACAGAGACAAGCTGGTTATTTTAACGAAGGGGGCTCATCATGATCAAACGGGTCCTCGAGTAAATAAAGAAGCCATTGATGCTGATATTGCAGACAGCATCAAGCGGCTGCAAACGGATTATATTGATATGTACGCGCTGCATCGCGATGACCCTTCCAAGCCGGTAGCAGAAATAATCGATGCCCTTAATGCCCATATTAAGGCAGGCACTGTAGGCGCGATTGGCGTTTCTAATTGGACCTGGCAGCGTATTAAAGAGGCTAATGAATATGCAGCCGACAGAGGACTGACGGGTTTTACCTTCAGCAGCCCAAATTTGAGCCTGGCTAAGGCGAATGAGCCGTTCTGGGCAGGCTGTGTGTCTGCTGATGAGGAGACCTGTGCTTGGCATGAGCGCGAGCAGCTGCCGCTGCTGTCCTGGTCATCGCAAGCTAGAGGCTTCTTTACTGGCCGTTTTTCGCCAGAGGATCGCACTAATGCGGATCTGGTTCGAGTTTTTTATAGCGATGACAATTGGGAGAGACTGCGCCGCGCCACACTGCTGGCTGAACAAAAAGGCGCGTCTGCTATCCAAATTGCATTGGCATATGTGCTGAATCAGCCATTTCCAACCTGTGCATTAATTGGAGCGCAGTCGGAAGCGGAGCTTCATTCCTGTCATGAGGGTGCGTCCATTAAATTGACAAAAGAGGAAATGGAATGGCTGGATTTAACGAATCGGGCCGAACTGATTCGTAGTTAGTCCAAATGACAACAAGGGGCTGCCTCTCTTTACACCATCGCAAAATGGCGTAAAGGAGGCAGCCCTTATTATCCTTGATTCTGCACAGCTGTTATTCTGTTTTGAATAGAGTTGCAATCGAACCGCCGCGAGTAATAATGTTGATGGCTGTAGCCAGCAGGTCGGCAATCGACAGCACATGAAAGTTTGGCGGCGGCGCTTCCTCCGCTGCTATCGTATCGGTGATAACAACTTCGGCAATGCTTGGATGCTGCAGCTTTTTCATCGCTTTTTCTGAAAATAATCCATGCGTAGCGCAAATATAGGCATCCTTTGCTCCCCGCTTTTTCAATGCCTCAACTACATTTACAATCGTACCGCCTGTATCGATTAAATCCTCAATAATAATCGGAGTCATCCCGTCGACTTCTCCAATAATATGTGTTATTTCGGTTTTATTGTGGGCAGGCCTGTTTTTGATCATTATCGCAAAAGGCCAGTTGAGCAGATCAGCAAGCTTCTCAGCCGTGGCGGCACGCCCGGCATCAGGAGAAACGACGACAGGATTTGGAATGTTTTTGAGCCTTAGGTAGTCAATAATTAAATCCAGAGCTGTGAGATGATCGACCGGTATTTTGAAAAATCCTTGAATGGGGTCTGCATGCAAATCAATCGTTATAATCCGATCCGCGCCTGCTGTTGTCAAAATGTCAGCCACCATTTTGGCCGATATTGGCTCGCGGGGGGCGGATTTTCGTTCCTGACGAGCATAACCGTAGTATGGCATGATAACATTGATCGTTCGAGCTGATGCTCTCCTGGCAGCATCTATCATAATGAGCAGCTCGACCAAATGCTCATTCACAGGATGAGATAGAGATTGGACGATGAACACATCATAGCCGCGTACTGTTTCTTGATAGGCTACATAAATCTCTCCGCTTTCCATTTTTGACAAGGAGACGTCCCCAAGGGAAACGCCTAATTGGTCGCATAGTTTCTCAGCCAGCTCCGGATTGGATGAACCAGCGAAAATTTTGAGCATAAGCGAGCTCCTTCCAGCGTGACTTCCTATAGATTACACAATTTCATTATACTATATGAGTTTTTAATATCAAATAATGGAATTTTGGGTATGGCTGCAAAATCAATTTTGACAAGACAACGTCAAAAAAAGGGTTGTCAACACATCGGCCGACAACCCCGTTATTAGTATTATCTTTATAAATTAGCGAAGATTTATGACAGCTACAGCTGGATCTGTATCTTTCTCATAATCGATGCCTTCCGTTTCAAAGCCGAACAATTGGAAAAACTCGCGGCGGTAGCCTTCAAGATCGGACAGCTCATATACATTTTCAGTAGTAAGGTCCTGCCATAGCTGAGCAACCTCGCTTTGGATGTCTTCTTTCATTTCCCAATCGTCAATGCGAATAAGCCCTCTGCTGTCTACAGGCACTTCTTTGCCAGAGTATAGTCTTTCCGAGAAAAGACGGTACATTTGCTCAATACAGCCTTCATGCAGCCCTTTTTCTTTCATCACCTTGTACAATGCGGAAATATAAAGCGGAACAACAGGGATCGCCGAGCTGGATTGCGTAACAAGCGCTTTATTAACGGATACGAAAGCCCGTCCGCCTGCAGCGCTTAGCTGCTCGTTAATATTTTTGGCCGCTTTTTCAAGGTCCATTTTGGCAGCGCCGATCGTCCCGTCCAAATAAACAGCATGTGTAATTTCTGGGCCAAGATAAGAGTAAGCAACTGTTGTAGCCTGATCAGCGAGCACGCCAGCCTTTTTGAGCTCGTCGATCCACATTTGCCAGTCCTCGCCGCCCATTACAGCGATCGTTTGGCGCAGCTCATCCTCTGTTGCAGGCTCGATTGTAGCAACCGTAACCTCGCCGCTATGGAAATTAACGGTTTTGTTGCTGTAAGTTTCGCCAAGCGGCTTAATGACGGAGGAGAAGGTTTCGCCTGTTTTTGGATGCGTGCGGCGAGGTGAAGCTACACTGTATACGAGCAAGTCGATTTGGCCAAGCTCCGTTTTAATAAGATCAATTGTTTTTGCTTTAATTTCATCGGAGAATGCGTCGCCTACAATGCTGTAGGATTTAAGACCGGCTTCTGCCGCAGCCTGTTCAAATGCAGCTGAATTGTACCAGCCTGCTGTTGCAGTGCGGGAGCCTTCCGCTTCTTTGTCAAAATATACGCCTACCGTATTTGCGCCAGCTCCAAAAGCAGACACAATTCTCGAAGCAAGGCCGTAGCCGGTCGAAGCGCCGATTACAAGCACATTGCGCGGACCTTCAAGCTTGGGCTGGGATCGAACATAATCTATTTGACGTTGGACTTGTTTAGCGCAGCCCTCAGGATGGGCTGTAGTACAAATAAAGCCACGGGTTTTTGGTTGAATAATCATAAACATATATTCCTTTCCATATAAAATTCAGAAGTTATGTAGTTCAGTAAAGAGGCATATTATTCATTTTACCGATTTTTCAGTTCAAATGGAAGCTATATTAATATCGTTGTTGCCAGAAATGAAAAATGGCGTGCAGAGCCAGGCTCTGATCGCCATTTTTTTCCAATGTTCTATACAAGTTATTGCTTGTGATGTAACGATTAGCGGCGTCCAGAAAGCTGCTGCTGAGCCATTTGAACAAGGCGACGAGTAATGGAACCGCCGATGGAGCCCATGTCGCGAGTCGTCATGTTGCCATAATAACCATCTTGCGGCAGCTGAATGCCAAGCTCTTGAGCTACTTCGTATTTCATTTGCTCAAGTGCTGCTCGCGCTTGAGGTACTACGAGCTGGTTTGTGTTCCTAGCCATTGATTATCATCCTCCTTCTGAAGTTATTATGCAACTTGTCCAAAAGTATTATTCGCTAATTAGCCCTTAATTTTCCTAAATGTGAAAAAACTTTTAAGCATAAGAAAAAGCACGCTTAATCCATGAAAAAAACGCTGCAGGAGCAAGCTCTTGCAGCGAGGGGATGAGAAAACGTACAAATTGCTGAATGTATTATTTATATTCAGGCAGCCAATTGCCGTGCGCTTCAATAAGATCATCGCATAACGATACGATATCGTCCATGGACAGCTCAGCACCTGTATGAGGATCAAGCATGGCAGCGTGATAAATATGCTCACGCTTGCGTGTAACTGCGGCTTCAAGAGTTAGCAGCTGTGTATTGATATTGGTACGGTTAAGAGCTGCAAGCTGCGGCGGCAAATTGCCGATATGGATCGGCTGGATGCCGTTGCGGTCTACGAGACAAGGCACCTCGACACAGGCTTCTTTCGGCAGATTCGTAATGAGGTCTGTATTCATAACATTACCGCCGATTTTGAATGGCTTATTCGTCTCAATTGCCTCAAAGATGTACGACGCATATTCATGGCTGCGGCAATGCTCCAAATTAGCATTATTAACGAGCGATTCGCGCATCGATTTCCAGCCTTCGATTTGATTGATGCAGCGGCGCGGATATTCATCCAAAGGAATATTGAAGCGTTCGATAAGCTCAGGATAATTGCGCTTAATAAAATACGGGTGGTATTCTGCATTATGCTCTGAAGATTCGGTAATGTAGTATCCGAATTTCAGCATCATTTCAAGGCGAACCATATCATGATGCTTCTCTAGCTGCTTCTCGGCAGCTCTTCTTTTAATCTCCGGATATAAATCTACGCCATCCTTGCTAACTTCGAGCAGCCAGGCCATATGGTTAATGCCCGCAATATTCCATTTCACACCTTCGGCGTCCATGCCAAGCAGCTTGAATAATTCCGGCACGCAAACCTGCACGCTGTGACAAAGTCCAACAGTTTTTACGCCGCCATAAGTGTTCATCGCATTCGTAAGTACTGCCATTGGATTCGTATAGTTGAGGAACAACGCGTCTGGACATACTTCGTTAATATCCTGCGCAATATCAAGCATGACAGGAATCGTTCTAAGATTGCGGAAGAGCCCGCCGATCCCTACAGTATCGGCAATTGTTTGGCGCAGGCCGTATTTCTTCGGTATTTCAAAATCTGTAATTGTACACGGATCATAGCCGCCTACTTGAATTGCGTTCACGATATACTTTGCACCGCGCAGCGCATCCTTGCGATTGCTATAGGCTTTAATGACGCAGCTGCTGCCGCTTGTTTTCTGCAAATTCAGCAGCATTTTCTCTGAATCCTTTAATCTTTCCGCATCAATATCAAACAAGGCCAGTTCAAAGCCCTGCAAGGCAGGCGTCTGCATAACATCACCTAGAATATTTTTAGCAAATACAGAGCTTCCAGCACCGATAAATGTAATCTTGGACAAAATAAACTTCCTCCTTTAGAATAAGTGTTATAAAAAGAGTGCAATCCTATAAACATTGGAATAACAAGCTTAATTCACTTTTAGTATAGTTGAGATTATAATTGTTGAATATGGAAGTATCGCATAGCAATATGGAGGAATGTTGCATCATTTTTGTGTAAAGCTGATAGGGAGGCGGCGGCATATGACAATACCACAGCATCATTATTTTTCGGTTTCATTGAATGAAGCCCCGCTCAAGCAGGAAATGTCTGTATTATTTAGCGGGGAAGGCGGTCCGATTGCTGGTCATTATATCGGTCCTGCGGTACATGATTACTATTTAATTCATATCGTCCTTTCGGGCACAGGGAAATTTGAAACACTGGGAACATCGGTTTCTTGCGAAAGAGGAGATGTGTTTGTCATATTTCCTGATATTCTAGTGAAATACGAAGCGGATGAGCATAATCCCTGGACCTATGCTTGGGTTGCTTTCAGCGGAGAGGTAGTAGAAACTGCCCTGCGTTCAATTGGGATTACACCGGACCGGGCTATTATTAAAAATTGCTTCGAGAGCAAAATTACCGGTTTATTGCAGGGGATTAGAGCCAGCCTTGAGGAGGAGCTTTATCCGGCATTAGGCAATATGAAAGCTGCTAGCCTGCTGCGCAGGATCTTCTATGAGCTGGGGCTGCAGGCTGCGCAAAATGAGCAGGCGCTGGCTGAAAGCAAGGGAGAGCAGGTACAATATCCGGCCGTTCAGCTAGACATTGCAAACACGGCTAATGCACATACCTACCGCCAGGTGGAGCAGGCTATACGCATGTTTTCTTTGCAGTATTCGCAGCAGTTATCAATTGAGTCTATCGCTCGAACACTGGGCTACCACCGTGCCCATTTAACGAAGCTGTTCAAAGAAGCGACCGGCTTGTCGCCGCAGCAGTTCCTATTCAAAACACGGATGAAAAAGGCTGAGGAGCTGCTGCAGGGGGATTTGACAGTCGCCCAGGTTGCAGCATCGATAGGTTATAATGATCCGTTGTTTTTCACTAAACAATTCCGCAAATGGAGCGGACATTCGCCCACCGAATACCGCCAGCAATACAAGGAGCCTGCCAAGCAGACTGTCGATTAATTGTGGGCACAGCGGTCGGAATCCCAATCTTGATCGCAGTGGCCCCCTTTCTATTGATTGTTGCCCTATCCGCAATTAATCGACAGTCTCCCAAGCAGCAATAGCTGCATTGGCAGGCTCATTATTTTGTACGTCATTGCGCAATTTTGACTTATTGAGGCAATATATTGCGAACCGATCTTCTTACGACAAGCTCGGCAGGCAGTACGACCTTGCGCCAAGGCTGCACAGCTTCACGTTCGGCGATCCGCTCTACGAGCATTTGAACGCCCATATAGCCAAATTGATAAGCCTGCTGGGCTGCAACCGTTAGAAATGGCTCTGCCTCAGAATACGGGCCCAAGTCGTCAAAGCAAACGATAGACAGCTGCTCCGGCACTTGAATATGACGCTCGCGCAGGACGCGCAGCGCTTCCACTGCAAGCACGTTGTTGCCAGCCACAATAGCGGTAGGCGCCGGCTGCAAGGACAGCAGCCAATCGGCCAGCTCCTGGAGATCATGCTGAGCCCCAAAGCTGGTCCGGTAAATATAATCTTCTCGAGGCTCCAGTCCGTTCAGAAGCAGGCCTTCACAATATCCTTGCAGGCGCAGGCGGGCGCTGGATATCGTATCGGCGCCGTTAATCATTGCGATCTGGCGGTGGCCGTTCGCAATCAGATGCTCCACAAGCTGACGAGCTCCTTCCTTGCTGTCACCAAGCACAATATCATACTCAACGCCAGGCACCTCGCGATCAAGCAGCACGAACGGAACATTATGCTTGCGCAGCGATTCCAGATGCGGAAGCGACGGATCGCCTGTCGGCGCAAGCAGCACGCCGTCGACCCGGGTCGTTAATATAGTCGTAATATAATCCGCTTCTTTATCTAGGTTCTCGTCGCTGTTTCCAAATAGAAGGCGGTAGCCATACTTCTTGGCGGCATCCTCTGCGCCGCGGGCAATTGTCGTATAGAAAGGATTATTAATATCCGTAATGAGCAAAAAGAGCAGCTTCGTTTGCTGAAGCACTAAATTTCGCGCTGTCTGATTGGGGACATAGTTCATTTCCTCCATCACTTTTTTTACTTTGGCGCGTGTCTTGTCGCTAATTTTGCCAGTGTTATTGATAACTCTGGAAACCGTCATAGCGGATACATTCGCTTTTGCAGCAATATCATAAATCGTAACCATGCAAGTAGCTCCTTGTAAGATAATACTTATCCTATCATACCTAAAAGTTAACGTTGACAGCAAGCAAATAAATTGTTAGATTGATGTTATCGATAACATTTTTAATTACGCAGGAGGGGTTATAATGTCGCTTGAGCAGTACAGATATGCAGCTGGTTTTCCGAAAATAGGAATTAGACCGACCATTGACGGCCGTCGCAAAGGTGTACGTGAATCACTGGAAGAGCAAACGATGAATATGGCTAAAGCAACTGCAGCGTTACTATCGGAGCATCTTCGCTATCCTAATGGCGAGCCGGTGGAATGTGTCATTGCCGACACGACAATTGGCGGAGTAGCTGAAGCCGCAGCCTGTGCGAGCAAATTTGCGCGTGAAGGTGTAGGCGTTTCCATTACTGTTACTCCTTGCTGGTGCTATGGTACCGAAACGATGGATATGGACCCGTCGATCCCGAAGGCGGTATGGGGCTTTAACGGAACCGAGAGACCTGGCGCCGTATACTTGGCTGCCGTATTGGCCGGTTATGCTCAGAAAGGCTTGCCTGCATTCGGAATTTATGGCGAGCAGGTTCAGGATTCCTCCGATACGTCCATCCCGGGTGATGTGAAGGATAAATTGATTGGCTTTGCTAAAGCTGGTTTGGCCGTTGCTTACATGCGCGGCAAATCCTATTTGTCAATGGGTTCAGTTTCAATGGGGATTGCCGGTTCTATCGTGAATGATAACTTTTTCCAGGAGTATCTTGGAATGCGTAATGAATACATTGATATGTCCGAGTTTGTCCGTCGTATGGACGAAGGGATTTATGATCAGGAAGAATTCGAAAAGGCTATGGCATGGGTAAAAGAGCATTGTGTTGAGGGCGTTGACAACAATGCAGCTGATATTCAGCAGTCCAGAGAGAAGAAGGATCAGGATTGGGAAACGGTTGTGAAAATGACGCAAATTACCCGCGATCTTATGATTGGCAATCCGCGTCTTGCCGAGCTTGGCTTTGGCGAAGAAGCGCTGGGTCATCAAGCGATCGTATCGGGCTTCCAGGGGCAGCGCCAATGGACGGATCATTTTCCAAATGGCGACTTTCTTGAATCGATGCTTAATTCATCCTTCGACTGGAACGGCATTCGTGCGCCTTATTTAGTAGCAACGGAAAATGACAGCCTTAACGGGGTCGTCATGCTGTTTGGCAGTCTGCTGACGAATACCGCGCAAATTTTTGCGGATGTGCGTACTTATTGGAGCCCAGAATCGGTTGAGCGTGTAACAGGTCACCAGCTCAGCGGCGCAGCGGCAAACGGAATTATTCATTTGATCAATTCAGGCTCAGCTACGCTGGACGGCACTGGAGAGCAATCGAAGGACGGCATGCCGGCGATGAAGCCGTTCTGGGAAATTACAGAGGAGGAAGCAAAGCGCTGTCTGGCGGCTACTTCCTGGAGACCGGCTAATGTAGAGTACTTCAGAGGCGGGGGCTATTCTTCCGATTTCTTGACAAAAGGCGGTATGCCGATGACGATGTCGCGCATCAACATGGTGAAGGGCATCGGGCCAGTGCTGCAAATAGCAGAGGGCTATTCTGTAGAATTGCCAGAGAATGTGCATGAGGCGCTTGATAACCGGACGGATCCAACCTGGCCGACGACTTGGTTTGCACCAATTATTACAGGCGAGGGAGCATTCCGTTCCGTGTACGATGTTATGAACAATTGGGGCGCCAACCACGGTTCCATCAGCTTTGGACATATTGGTGCAGATTTGATCACATTAGCTTCAATGCTGCGTATTCCTGTGAACATGCACAATATTGCAGAGGAAAAAATATTCCGTCCAAAAGCATGGGGCTTATTCGGAACAGCGGATGCAGAAGCGGCTGATTACCGTGCGTGTACAAATTTTGGACCACTATATAAATAGAATGTAGGTGTTAGGATGGGCAGTAAAGCGATTCGAGAAGAACTGTGCCGTTACGCGAAAAAAATAGTAGCCAATAAATTAGTTGTAGGACCAGGCGGCAATATTAGCGCCAAGCATGACGGGTATATGTACTTGTCGCCAAGCGGCTTTGCGCTGGATGAAATTGAACCTGATCAATGGGTAGAGGTGCATATTGAGTCAGGTAAAATTACGGATACAGGCTTTAGACCTTCCTCAGAGGTTTTAATGCATCTGTACGCTTATCGTGTAAATCCTGATATTGGCGCTATCGTGCATACTCATCCTCCTTATTGCATTGCCTTTACGCTTGTTGAGCAGGAGCTGCCGATTATGTTCCCGGACCAAGCGGCGCTCGTCGGAAAAACATTATATGTACCGTATGTCCTTCCTACGACAGATAAGCTTGCGGATGCTTATGCGGCAGTGGTCAATAAAGCGAGCTCTGTTTTGCTCGGCAACCATGGGCTGGTAACGACCGGGCGGAATTTGCGTGAAGCATATTACCGTACGGAGGTTGTTGAAGAAAGTGCTAAGATTTATTTGATCGCCAAAGCGATCAAGGAGCCGAAAGTGTTGACTGATGCTGAATTTGAAGAAATTGCTTCATTGGAAAGCGAGGCTTACCGCGTCCAGCTGCTGCAAAAAATGCAGTAACCTTTAGAGCAGGAGATGACTATATGCTAAAAGGAATTCCGAGTATTATTTCTCCCGAGCTGCTTAAAGTGCTGATGGAGATGGGGCATAGCGATGAGCTCGTGTTTGCAGACGGCAATTTTCCAGCTGCCAGCCATGCTGTCCGATTAATTCGCTGCGATGGCCATTCCATACCGGAGCTGCTAGAAGCTGTGCTTCAGCTGTTTCCGCTAGATCAATACGTAGATAAGCCAGCGGCGCTTATGGGAGTTACCCCGGGCGATACAGTGCAAACGCCGATATGGGACGAATACAAGCAGATCGTGAATAAGCATGCCGGCGATGCGGATTGCTTTGAGGAAATAGAGAGGTTTGCCTTTTATGAGCGGGCTAAGCGCGCCTATGCAATTGTTGCAACGGGTGAAAAAGCTCTTTATGCCAATTTGATTATTAAAAAAGGCGTAGTCGTAGAGTAAGGAACAGTTGCTGGGAATAATATTATAGTATGCACAAGTTACAATGAACAATAGAAGAAGGCAAAAGTTGCAGTGAACAATAGAAGAAGGCAAAAGTTACAATGAACAATAGAAGAAGGCAAAAGTTACAATGAACAATAGAAGAAGGCAAAAGTTACAGTAAACAATAGAGGAGTAAGCAAAGTTGCAATATACCACAATAGAGAAGGCAATATTGTAGTCGTAATAAAGCAGACAATAGTTGCCGTGATTCATAGTTTAGAAACTTGGCGTCCATAGATTCTTCATGAATCTAATGGGCGTCTATTTTATCGTATTAGCGTCGAAAAATTAGTAACTTTAGCTGTTGAGGCAAAAATGATTGATATCATGAATCGTTATTTTGTCGTCCAAAGTGTCTAACGGTTGCTACAGCCGCTAAAGGGCTGGTTTTATGCTGTTTAATTTTTTAACGGTTGTATTAGCGGCTATTTCGGCAATTTAGCGTATTTTTAGCTAATATTGATTGGATAGCGGCAATGGCAACCGTTAGATTTAAAAACACCTTATTTTTTAATGAATAGGCTCTGTGGCAACCGTTAGCACACTCACCATCGTTCTGAAAGCTTAAAAGCACGCACACCATCGTTCAGTTGCTGGGAACAATAGTAGATTAGGCAAAAGTAGAAGTAATCAGTAGTAAAGTAGGTAATAGTTACAGTTACAATAGTAGAAAAAGCAACTAGTTGTAATTGCTTTGAATCGTAATAAAGCAGACAATAGTTGCCGTGATTCATAGTTTAGAAACTTGGCGTCCATTAGACTTTTCATGAATCTAAAGGGCGTCTATTTTTATGGGCACTGGCGTCGAAAAGTTAGTAATGATTGTCATCATGAATCGTTACATTGGTGTTGAAAGTGTGTAACGGTTGCTACAGGCGCTAAAGGGCTGATTTTATGCTTTTTAATTTTTTAACGGTTGTATTAGCGGCTATTTCAGCAATTTAGCGTATTTTTAGCTGATATTGATTGAATAGCGGCAATG
>NZ_JAZHCT010000033.1:0-62871 GCF_036541265.1 Paenibacillus sp. IITD108
CCCTTGTTGGGGATTAGCCAAGCGGTAAGGCAACGGACTTTGACTCCGTCATTCCAAGGTTCGAATCCTTGATCCCCAGCCATTTATGAGCCATTAGCTCAGTTGGTAGAGCACCTGACTTTTAATCAGGGAGTCGAAGGTTCGAGTCCTTCATGGCTCACCAGTTTTACTGGTCATATTGTAATGTGCGCGTGTGGCGGAATTGGCAGACGCACCAGACTTAGGATCTGGCGTTTAACGACGTGGGGGTTCGACTCCCTTCACGCGCACCACTACAGCTACTCAAACTCTTTGGATATTTCATCCGAAGAGTTTTTTATTTTGCTACGATTTTAGGATTTAAGCGGTGACACATCATATGTGTACAGAGAGCGCTATTGGCTTTCTAGGCCGTTCGCTAAGCTGACATGGATAAAATGTACATACTAAGATAGCGTGGCGCAATGGAGCGTCTGCGAGGTGATGAGGAGAAAGTTTGCTTTTTCTCGAAACCCCAGCAATTACTGGACGGATAACGAAGAACTGGAAGTATGTAGTTGGAATAAATTTTTAATTGCAAAAAAAGAAAATGGTATTGCATTTTTTGATTATATTCGGTATTATATTAATGTTCTATTAAAACATGCTTCATTCACTTGATTGCATGCAATATGCGCGTGTGGCGGAATTGGCAGACGCACCAGACTTAGGATCTGGCGTTTAACGACGTGGGGGTTCGACTCCCTTCACGCGCACCACTTATGATAATTAAGCTCTTTGGACATTGTAATTAATCCAAAGAGTTTTTTTCATATGTGCACAATAGTTCAGGAGGAGAACGAGTTGCTTAAACAAATGGAGCTAGTAAGGGTTGAACGAGATTTTCTAGGAGAAAAATCAGTTCCTGCGCAGGCCTATTACGGTGTTCAAACCTTGAGAGCCGTAGATAATTTTCCAATTACCGGATATCGTATTCATGAAGGATTAATTACTGCGATGGCGATGGTGAAAAAGGCTGCGGCGCTAGCTAATGTAGATACAAAGCAAATGAGCAAAGACACGGGAGAAGCTATTGCTCAGGCTGCTGAAGAAATTATTCAAGGTCGGTGGCATGAACAGTTTATCGTTGATCCGATTCAAGGGGGCGCTGGCACTTCAATTAATATGAATGCTAACGAAGTGATCGCCAATCGCGCAATCGAGCTTCTAGGCGGTCAAAAAGGCGATTATACGATCATTCATCCTAATAACCATGTTAATATGGCCCAATCGACGAATGACAGCTTTCCGACGGCTATTCATATAGCTATTTTATCATTAGTGGACAAGCTGCTTTTAACGATGGAGGAGCTATATCAAACGTTCCAGCTTAAGGCCAGCCAGTTCGATTCTGTTATCAAAATGGGAAGGACTCACCTCCAGGATGCCGTGCCTATTCGTCTAGGACAGGAATTCGAGGCTTACAGCCGTGTATTAAACAGGGATATCAAAAGGATTGCCAAGACGAGAGACAACCTGCTGGAGGTCAATATGGGCGCTACAGCGGTTGGTACGGGGCTGAATGCTGAGCCTGCATATATTAAGCGAGTTGTTGAAATATTGGCTCAGATTAGCGGCTATCAGCTTAAAAATGCCGAGCACCTGCCTGATGCAACTCAAAATACGGATGCCTATACCGAGGTATCAGCTGCTTTAAAAATTTGTATGATAAATATGTCCAAGGTAGCAAATGACTTAAGATTAATGGCGTCGGGGCCGCGTACAGGCCTTGCAGAAATTAACTTGCCAGCACGCCAGCCTGGCTCCTCAATTATGCCGGGCAAGATTAACCCTGTAATATGTGAGGCAGTAAATCAAGTGGCATTCCAAGTAATCGGTAATGATCATACGATTTCACTCGCTTCGGAAGCAGGACAATTTGAGCTTAATGTCATGGAACCGGTTATGGTATTTAACTTGCTGCAATCCCTGGATATAATGAATAATGTGTTCAAAGTATTCCGTACGCATTGCTTGGAAGGCATTGTCGCAAATGCAGAAACCTGCAAAAGCTATGTTGATAACAGCGTAGGCATCATTACAGCGCTTAACCCCTATCTGGGCTATCAGACTTCAGCAAAAATCGCATCGGAAGCGATAGCAACCGGTCGGCCTGTACGTGAGTTATGCCTAGAATATAAAGTGCTGACCGAGCAAGAGCTGGATGTGATTTTAGATGCATTCCAAATGACGCAGCCGGGCATATCTGGGAAGCAGCTGCTGAAATAAATGTGATAAGGAGAGGAGCAGGTGCTGTTGGTTTCTCTCCTTTTTGTTATTGGAAAATCTTTGTTGATAATTTCTTAAAAAAAGACTTGCATTTTCCCGAAAAACTTGGCATAATATTAATGTTAGCTCATCGCCTATTGGCTTTTGACTAACTTGCCAAATGTGCGCGTGTGGCGGAACTGGCAGACGCACCAGACTTAGGATCTGGCGTCTAACGACGTGGGGGTTCGACTCCCTTCACGCGCACCACTTCATAAATGACAGCTCTCAAACCTATCGGAATGAGAGTTTTTTATTTCTAAAATAAATCGATGAGGTGCTGTAGTTAATCTCAGTGTTTATTTCATGCTTTCGACGGAGCAACTAAATACCAGTAATTAAGCTTTAAAAAGTTATGATTTTGCTGATTTTGCTAAGTGTTTTTCCATGAATTCCTAGAAAATTTCAAACTGGTAAAACTGTTGAAATTTTTTTTGAAAAAAATAATAAAAATAGTTGCAATTCATGCGTGAAGATGATATATTATTACTTGTCGCTACGATAATGAAATTGAAGCGAAACGTTATGCGGAAGTGGCTCAGCGGTAGAGCATCGCCTTGCCAAGGCGAGGGTCGCGGGTTCGATTCCCGTCTTCCGCTCCATAATGTGCGCCCTTAGCTCAGCTGGATAGAGCGTTTGACTACGAATCAAAAGGTCAGGAGTTCGAATCTCTTAGGGCGTGCCATTCTTTTCAGGATTTACTACGGGACGTAGCTCAGCTTGGTAGAGCACCTGGTTTGGGACCAGGGGGTCGCATGTTCAAATCGTGTCGTCCCGACCATTTATAAGATGCGGGTGTAGTTCAATGGTAGAACTTTAGCCTTCCAAGCTAATAGCGTGGGTTCGATTCCCATCACCCGCTCCATAACTTTCGGAGCTCAGAAGCCTTGATATTCAAGGCTTTTTTTGATTTCTAAGTTCTCAAAAATTCACAGCTACTGGCGAGTCAGGTGACAGACTAGGTGACAGATTTTTTATTTTTTGGATTTAGCACCTCTAATCGATCAGCAGTATCCCTGCTAATAAGTTCTGTTTCATGCATATATATGTCAGTTGTAGTACTTAATTTAGTGTGGCGCAAACGTTCTTGAATTTGTTTTAAGTCGGCTCCATATTCCCGCAATAACATTGCAGTTGTGTGGCGCAGATCGTGCAGACGAATGTATGGCAACTCCTTCTTGGCCAGAAATCTCCTCCAGGTAAGCGAAGGAGTGTTAGGATAATACATTTGCCCATCTCCCGGGTGAAACACATATTGCTTTATGCCGCCATTCCATGCCTTGCAATTTTTCTTTTCTATATCCCATAACGTTCGGTACTTTTTCAATTCCTCCATATACCATATCGGCATGGGTACAAAACCCTCAGAATGCTCCGTTTTCACTTCATCTTCTGCTTTATCTCCATCTTCATCAAATGTTATTTGTTTCTCGATGTATATTCCACCAGCTTCAAACTGTACGTTGTCCCACTGCACAGCAAGCATTTCGCCGCGTCTAAAGCCTCCAAGCAATACACCGATATAATATAACCTCCACCTGTCTGGCAGCTCGTAGAGGGCCGACATAACCTGTTCTACTTCTTTTGCAGTATATGATTTTTTTCGTTGGCGCATTTCTCGCTTTTCCTTTTTTGCAGCTGAAGGCTTGTCCACTCCTTCCATTGGATTATCTGCTATAAGACGCCACTTAAAAGCATGGCCGAAGAGGCTCTTTAATACTTTATATATGTTATGCTTTGTATTTGTTGCCATAGGCTTGCCATCTTTACGTTTTAGTTCCGCAAAAAAATTAACAAGATGCAATGTTTTGATCTTATCAATATATTCTGCTCCAAATACAGGCTGAATATAAATTCTGTAGACATTATTAGTCATGTAACGTGTGTATTCACCCATAGATTGATCCGCGTAACCTTTTTTCCATTGAACTAGAAACTGATCAAGAGTTACTTTATTTGATTTTATGATTTCTCCATTTTCAATTTTTTCTGCGAATATTGCGAGTTCTTTGTTTAGCCAAAGTTGCGTTTTTCGCTCAGAATTAGATAATTCTGCTGGAACCTCTACCGTTAAACAAATCCTTTTGCGTTTTATTGACTTTGGATCGTCAGTGCACAATTTGTACTTCCTGTCTTTTACATGTTGAATATAAGGCATTTAACTCACTCCATTTATTAATTAATTATTCCATTCTAAATAATTTTGAATAGTGTATTGAAGGCAGTCTTCAATATCACTGATTCTCATCACAAGTCGTTCAATTTCCAAATCATTTGGATTAGCATACGTTTGTGATTCAATGAAATTTGCAAGGGTTGGCATATGTATTCCAAAGGATGCCGGTTCATAAGGATTTCTCACATACGCGAAATCAGGAATACTTATCGATGAAATATCTACATCAAAAGATTCAAGTGTAAGAAGTTCGAAAGGTGTATGTAAATTGATATAGAGTGTATTACTCCAGTCAAGTCGAATTCGATCCAACACGATCCAGCTTGGAATTAATGAACCCGACTCGCTCTCATGTTCAAAAAAAGCAATTTGTCTCATAGAATTAATCCTCCTTTCATGGTTTGGCGATTAAGTTTTGCTATTAAATCTAAAGTTTCTTCAGAGTAGCCATAACTTGCCTTAACAGGCGCTATCAGAGCTTTAAAATTACGTTCCTGGTATTCACGATATATACGTCGCTTTATTTGATCAATCCGCTTTTCAACAAATGAATAAGGGACTTGGAAGGCGTCAGACAATGTTAAGAAATATTCATGCCAGGTTCCTTTGGGTTCAATATTTTTAATCATAAATATCGGCATAGATGCGTAGAGCTGGAAAGCAGCAGCTTGCGATTCTTGTAAATCTGCAAATGCTTCCTTCATTCGCCGTTGATCACCTACATGTAAAGCAGGATGCGATAACTCATGGAAAAATTCTAATCGTTGTTCTTTTTCACAATTGTTTGCACCTAAGAAAATCATCCCTCCATCTATGTCGTCAAAAATCACCCTTGATCGTCTAGCTGAATAAACAATGACACAATTAAATAGATCAGCAATTGCATCTAAGTCCATATCATCTGGATTAAGTATAAAATTATCTTGATATATGTTAATAATCCATTGTTCGAGTTTGGTCGTTTTGTATAAATTTAAGTTAAATGGCATCATAATCCCTCCAAACGAGAATATATGTTCGTATTTAGTGGTAAAAAAATATAGCCTTGTAGTGGCCATATTTTATTTTTTATTGTTGCCTTCACGTTCTTTTCTTCGTTTCTCACGAAATGCTCGGAACATTTCCAATTCACGTTCCAAGTGCTCTGCTTCTTCTTCGTCCAGTACTTCTTTGCCTCCACCTAAGAAGGCGATGGAGAAATCAGACTCAACCTCTGATTCTTTTTTATGAGGTGACGGATCATTAGTGCGGCCAAGTAGGTAGTCAGTACGAACATTAAAATATGCAGCAATTTTATCAATTGTTTCAAAGTTAGGTTCCCGTTCTCCGCGCTCATACATACCGATAGCACTTTCACTAACATTAAGAATTTTTGATAATTCTTTTTGAGTAATTTTCTTACCTTCTCTAAGCCCTCTTAATCTTTGGCCAAATATCATTTAGCATCACCTTTAATAGAATATAACACATAATGTGTGAATTTAAATAATAAAACACAAAATGTGTTGACAACACGAATCGTGTTGTGATACATTTGATTCAACAACACAAAGTGTGCGGAAAGGAAGGGGAGTCATGAAAGAAATAGTAGCCAAGCGACTAATTCTTTTACGGGCGGATAAACCTCGTGAAGAAGTAGCTGAAGCATTAAATATCAGTGTTAGTGCACTGCAAATGTATGAAAATGGGCAAAGGGTGCCTCGTGATGATATTAAATTAAGAATTTCTTCGTTTTACGGTAAATCAGTACAGGAAATTTTTTTTGACAATATACCACACGAATTGTGTTCTTAATATGAAAGGAGATGGAGATATGAGTCAAGCTGTTGAATCTCAGGCGTCCACTACATCAGATTTTATCAGTTTACTTCGATCGGAGATTGAACAAGGACTACTTGATCAAACATTGGCGATTCTCGAACCAAAAATTAATGAGATGTTGTACAGCAATGTATTTAATTGTACTGAAGCAATTGAATACTTGAAAATTTCAGACTCAACGTTGCGTCGTTTGATTAGAGATAAGGAAATCCCATATTTTCGACTACGAGGAACGATTTTGTTTCGCCAGTGGGAACTCGATGACTTTATTTCAAAGAGAATGATTATAAAAGGGGGCTAAAAATGATACCAGATCATTTACTAAGAGATCGTTACTGGAAAGCAATGCTGTATTTATTTTCTAACCATCCAAAGCTGGAACGTTATTTTACAGCGCAATACTTTGACTTGGAATCTGGGACAGTTAGAGCAGCTGCTTTAAAAAAAGCAGCGGCGCCGTGGTCTGAATCGGAAAAATTTGTTTTAAATCTCGCTCTTCACTGTTTTAACGAAATTCATAAGGTGAATTTGAGTGACATGGATTATTTGGACCAGCAGAGTAAGCAGCTAGCTTTCGAAGCTATTAAATTGCGGTTTGGTTGAAGGGAGCTGCCGATCGGCCAGGCACAATCGGCAGCGGGGGAATGTTGAGGAATGTTTAACTTTATTTTACAACATCATTGTCCTCATAAAATTCCAGTTAGGAATTATTCCTACTAGGAATAGGGGGTGAGTATAGATGACGGCGGGCAATTTATTAAAAGCTTGTCGTGAACGAGCTGGGCTGAGCCAAGTAAAGATGGCAAGGTTGCTGAATAGAACCCAGTCGAGTATTAGCAAGCTTGAACAAGATCATAATCCTGTAGACGTAGTAACGTTTCGAGATTGGACAAGGGTAACAAATCAGATGGAAGCAGGCATAGCTTTTTTATATGGGGTAGATCCTGCAGCTATTTTACAAACTATTATGCAAGTTACTGGGGTAGCTTGATAGGGAGGAATTACATTGTCACGAGAACAATTGGTAGCAGAAGCATTGGCTGCTGGACAAGCTGCTAAGCACAATCTGCGTTGGATGGACAAGCATCCTGATCGTTTCGATCAGAGCAAGCGTGAGGATATGAAGGAGTATTTGAATAACATGATTCGCTTTTCTAAAGTAGAAATGAAAAACGCCCGGCTGGCGGGCCGGACGTCCAAGTTGAGAACACGTCTAAGTAGTCTCGTTGTGTCTATTATACCACATTTAATTGCAAAACAACATATGAAAGGGATGGGGAAATGAGAGAAGCAGAAGAAAATTGGATGAAGGAACATAGGGAACGCACAGCACTCGAGCTGCAAGAACGTGGTTTTATTGCAGTAAATGAATATGGTCAAGCTCATTTGACTGAGAAAGGGAAGAAGCGTGCAGCTGCCCGCTTGGATAACATGCCTATTGGTGATGATATTTTGCTGGAGATAGCTGTATGTGAAGCATACAACGTGTCAGCAAATATTTAATAGATTGATAGAGCGTCAGCTCTATCGAAGGCTTAGCGAGCTAACCCCCTGCTCGTTATGTCCTCGATGCAGCTGACAAGGAGGGATTACCAATGATACTTAAGGGCGATAGCGTGCTTTTGAAAGATGGTAGCACTGGAGAGGTAGTTGAGCTTTGGGGCTTCGCACGTACGTTTGCGCGTATAAAGCTAGATTCAGACAATAAGCTCATCCCTGTCATGGCATCGTACATTGTTAGTTATCAGCGGCCTATACAGCCGAAGTGGGGAGGTGTTCGACGTGAAAAACGGAAAAAATCCAACGCTTAAGCAAAAGCTGGCTATTGCCAGTTGTAATTTAACGCCGGAGAACTGGCTTGTTTTTAAGGTTGAGCCGCACCGCCTACATATTGTGCACCGTCTGTCTGGCAGGCCGCGAATTATACCATCATAATATCTAAAACAAGAAGGGGGGAGTGGCATGGCTCGTCCTGCAAAAGAGGGATTAGATTACTTTCCGCTGGATGTAAGTATCGACCAGGACGACAAATTAGTCGTCGTAATCAGCAAGTTTGGCATGGAAGGATTTGGCGTCATTATTCGCTTAATGTCAGAAATTTATAAAAACAGTTATTACTATGCGTGGGGTGAACGTGAGCAATATGTGTTCAGTAACCGAGTTAATGTAGACATTAATACGGTAAAAAGCATAGTTAATGAGTGCATTAAGTGGGGTTTCTTCGATCAAGGATGTTTTGATAATCATCATATATTAACTTCTCGTGGATTTCAGCACCGTTACATTGGTGCATCCAAACGTAGAAAAAGCATTACTTTTATAGATGACTATACATTGATCGACTTGCAACAAGCATGCGAAAAGGTGAGTTACCCCATAATTTCAGTAGATGCCTGCGGAAACCAAGTTAATGTATACATTAATGAAGTTAAGGCAGACATAACGAATACAGAAAGTACACAAAGGGAGAAGGAGATAGAGAAGGAGAAGGAGAGGGAGAAAGATATAAAAGATATATCCGCTGAAATTAAAAATTTCCGCATCTCTTACTCAACTGAACTACTCGAAATCATTGATTCCTATTTTGAATTCATTGCAGGGATGCGTAAAAGCAAAAAGATTGGTGACGGCATTTATCTAAAGGTGTATAGGCAGTTTATGCGCTATTCCTCTGTAAGAATTGAGTTTGCAATTAAAACACATATGGGTAGCATAGAGCATTCCAAAGCCCAAGAAGAATATACGTTTGGCATTCTTAGGAATACGACTGATGACGAGGCTGCAGCAAAGCTTCGAAAAATGGCAACGAAACCAAACCGTCCGTCTGCAAATGCAAATGATCGCCTTGCTGACCGAAACCGAAAAGAAGCCGAGAAAATAAGGGAGGCGATGGAACGTGAGAGAATCGGAACTGAGAATGTTATTATTGCGAATTTCTAATTTTTACAATGCGTTTTACTTTGATGATTTCAAGGTTACCGAATGGCTAAATTTACTGTCGCATATACCTTACGACCAAGCATCGGCTAATCTCGAAGCATATACGCTCAACATACAAAATCAATATCCGCCACACCCTGGCATACTTGCTGCAACAGCTATTCAGCAATCAACAGGTCAAGCTGTACTTGATGCAGCAGAGACACGACTTATGTTGGAGGGGCGCATGGTGGAGGAAAAGGATTTTGTAGGCATGCCGGAGCATGTAAAGGAGGCGGCAAGGCAAATTGCACGGGAATCAACCGATACCGGAGTTCCATCCATTACTTCAAAACCTTGAAGCAGAGCAAGGCATACTTGGTGCAGCCCTAATAAATTCTAAAGCATCTGACGAGGCACTAAGCAGCTTGAAAGGTAGTGAATTTACAAGTCTTACACATAAACGCATTTTCAAAGTGATGCTGGACGCCGCGGCAGCAGGACAGCCAACAGATGTTATTATAGTGGCCGAACGATTAAGGGCAAAAGGATGGCTTGAAGACGAAAGTATCAGTTACATGTCGAAGATGACAAGTTCTATTCCGACATCGGCATATATTGGGCACTATATCAAAATTGTCAAAGACCTGCATACTCAAAGAGAAATTATTGCTGAGCTTGGCAAAAAGACCGAAGAGGCCCGGCAACTCGATAATCCATCAGAGTTTATATCAATGGTCCAATCCAGCATGGACGCATTGGCCGACCAGACAATATCACAAAAACCGTATCGATCGATCAGGGATATTGTGCCTGAGGTCATCGAAGATTTGGAAGTAAAGCAATCTGGCCGTGATGGAGATGTTACAGGGGTACCATCAGGATTTGTTGATTTGGATCGAATGACAGCCGGTTTTCAGCGAAGTGATTTAATTATTATTGCAGCTCGTCCATCCGTTGGTAAAACAGCGTTAGGACTGAATATAGCGAAAAATGCAGCTGAATACACAAAGAAAGTAAACGAGTCAGTGGCTGTGTTTTCACTGGAGATGTCTGAAAAGCAATTGGTCAATCGGATGATATGTGCCGAATGCAACATAGATGCTTCAAGGTTTAGAACAGGGCGATTGACAAAAGAGGATTGGGAGCGTGTATCCATATCAATCGGACAACTGGCCGAATTACCAATCCTTATCGACGATACACCTGCAATTAGTGTCAATGAAATTCGTTCAAAATGCCGCAAAATAAAGCGAGAACGGGGGTTAGGGCTAATTGTCATTGATTATCTCCAGCTCGTTTCGGGAAAAGGATCTAACCGCCAAGAAGAAGTATCTTATATTTCCCGTACATTTAAACAAATCGCGCGTGAGCTCGATGTACCTGTCATTGCGCTTTCCCAGCTCAGCCGAGGTGTGGAGCAGCGGCAAGATAAGCGTCCGATGATGTCAGACCTTAGGGAGTCGGGATCAATTGAGCAGGATGCAGACATTGTAGCGTTTTTGTATCGAGATGATTATTACGATAAGGAATCTGATCGTAAAAACATTATCGAAATTATCATTGCTAAACAGCGAAATGGTCCTGTTGGCACCGTAGAGCTTGCTTTCCTTAAACAGTTTAATAAATTTGTTAATTTGGATCGGTCGCATCATGAGGAATCGAATACTCAGAGTAGCACGAAAAACGATCCTTGGTGGAAGGTACTAGGTGTTCTCAAAACTGCGACTTCGCAAGAAATTGAAAAAGCATATCGTGAGTTATCGAAAAAGTATCACCCTGATAGAGGTGGTAGTAACGAATTAATGGTTCGCATTAACAGAGCTATTGCAGAAGCGAGGCGAGCTGTTTGAAGGATAAGATACGAAATAATGAACTAGATTATAGGTCAGCATCAGACGGAGAGCTTCAAGACATAGCCTACAACGACGATCAAGCTTCATGGATAGATAAGGCTGCTGCTGTAGCTGAATTGATGCGGAGGAATTATGAGGGGCGGTAGAAAGATGAATGAAATCATCGTGGATAACTTTGCAGGAGGTGGCGGAGCCAGCACAGGCATAGAATTAGCTACTGGCCGCAGCGTAGACATTGCTATTAACCATGATCCAGCAGCCATTGCAATGCATAGGGTTAATCATCCTGATACTGTACATTATAACGAAAGCGTTTGGGATGTTGATCCAAGAGAAATAACAAAAGGTCGCAAGGTAGGTCTTTGCTGGCTTAGCCCAGATTGTAAGCATTTCAGTAAAGCTAAGGGTGGTAAGCCGGTTGAAAAGAATATTCGCGGGCTTGCTTGGGTAGCAGTTAGATGGGCTGCAACAGTAAGACCGAGGGTTATCATACTTGAAAATGTAGAGGAGTTCAAAACATGGGGTCCACTGCTAAAGAATGGATATCCTGATCCAACACAAAAAGGCAGGACATTTAATTGTTTTGTCAATGCGCTTAAGAGACAAGGATATAAGGTTGATTGGCGCGAGCTGCGCGCTTGTGATTATGGGGCGCCTACAATACGCAAGAGATTGTTTCTGATTGCACGCTGTGATGGCAAGCCAATTCAATGGCCTAAACCTACACATGGCGATCCACAAAGCGAAGGAGTTAAAAAAGGTAAGCTTATGCCTTGGCGTACAGCTGCAGAAATCATAGATTGGTCAATTCCTTGCCCAAGTATTTTTGAACGCAAACGACCTCTAGCAGAAAATACAATGAGGCGTATAGCTAGAGGAATTGAACGTTTTGTCATTAATAATCCTAAGCCTTTCATAGTCCGTGTTAACCACAGCGGAAGTAATCATCACTATACAGATTCAATAGAGGAACCATTTAAAACTGTAACGTCTAAAAATGGTTGGGGGTTAGTAACACCATACATTGCCCGCATTGGTCAGACAGGATTTGGTGGCGACCGCCTTCAATACGAAGCTGAACAGCCACTTACGACAATTACAACTAAAGCTGAGCATTTACTCATAAGTCCTACATTGATCGAAATTGGATATGGAGAAGGACCAGGACAATCACCAAGAGTACCCGGGCTGCAAAAACCATTAGGAACTGTTGTAGCTGGAGGACGAAAGCACGCTTTGGTCACAGCATTTATGGCAAAGCATTACGGCGGGAATTACACAAGTCCGGGCACTGATTTAAGTGATCCACTAAGTACTGTGACTACAGTAGATCATAATGCACTCGTCTCAAGCCATTTGATAAAACTGCGCGGGACTTGTCAAGATGGACAGCTAGTTACGGAACCAATGCCTACCATTACGTCAGGCGGTTTACATGTAGGAGAGGTTAGAGCTTTCTTACTTAAGTATTATGGCAGTGCAGATAATGGACAGAAGTTAGAAGGTCCACTGCACACAATTACTACAAAGGATCGTTTTGGACTCATTACGATTCAAGACACCGACTATCAAATAGTTGATATTGGAATGAGAATGCTAGAGCCACATGAGTTATTCGCAGCACAAGGATTTCCTAAAGATTATGTACTTGATGTTGATGCAGAAGGCAATAAATACAGCAAGAGTGCTCAAGTAGCACGCTGCGGAAACGCTGTACCGCCGCCATTTGCGCAAGCTTTAGTAAGAGAAAATCTGCCAGAGTTATGCACTGGATCAGGCAATACTTTAACATTTGAGCGATATGCGGAAGCCTATGGGCAGCTGCAGTTATCGATATAAGAAGGTGAAACCTTGAGTTTACCACGTATATTGCATTACCCAGGCAGTAAGTGGAGCATGGCAGATTGGATTATAAGCCATATGCCGCAGCATACGACATACTTGGAGCCGTTCTTTGGATCGGGTGCGGTATTTTTCAATAAAGCGCCAAGTGGGATTGAGACAATCAATGATTTAGACGGAAATGTAGTAAATCTATTTAAGGTGATAAGAGATAAACCGCAAGAGCTTGCTGATTTGGTCAAATGGACGCCATACAGCAGGCAAGAATACTACGAATCATATCACTCGACTGAAGAAATGAACGAATTGGAAAGAGCTCGTTTATTTCTAGTCCGCTGCTGGATGGCCCGTGGTGGAAAAACAAGCGATAGAACCGGTTGGAAGCATAACATAGATGCTTCTAAATCTCCAAACAATCGCATGCCTGATCAGTGGAGCAAGGTTCCGGAAAGAATCATGGCCGTAACGGATCGGCTCAAGAGCGTGCAGATTGAGCAGCAGCCTGCTTTGAAATTAATTGAGAGATATAATGCACCGAGCGTAATGATATATGCGGATCCGCCTTACTTACTCTCTACTAGAAGCAAACGATTATACGCAAATGAAATGAAGGATGAGGATCATATCGAGTTGCTGGCTGCATTAGATAACCATGCAGGGCCAGTTATCCTAAGTGGTTATGATCATCCTATGTATAACGAAACATTAAAAGACTGGCACAGAGAAGAACGCCAAGCGGTTGCTGATATGGGAAAGGTTAGGACAGAGGTTCTTTGGATTAATCCAGTAGCAGCAGAGTATAGTAGGCAGCTAACACTTTTCTAGGAGGCATAACAATGCGAGCAATAACACTTATACAGCCTTGGGCGACGCTTATAGCACTAGGTGAGAAGCGCTTTGAAACAAGATCAAGACGCACTCATATTCGCGGACCACTAGCAATACATGCGGGTAAAAAGATTGACCGGGAAGCCTGTGAGCGTGAGCCTATTAAATCAACTCTCGCAAAGCATGGGTATACAGCTGATAACCTGCCTACTGGTGTGGTGGTAGCTGTAGCAGAGTTAAAGGATAGTTTCGTAATTCATCCTGATTACATTGGCGGGGCGGTTATGCTGCATTCCGAAACAAGGAAAACTCACTTCTCAACTTTGAACAAAGAATTTGAATTTGGTTGGTTCGAACAGGGGCGCTATGCTTGGGAACTTGCAAATGTACAGCAGCTGCCGGAGCAGATACCAGCTAAAGGGCAGCAAGGCTTTTGGTTCTTTGATGGATTGGAGGTAAGGGAATGACAGAGGAATTGTGGAATGACCATGCTTGCGTGACCTGTAATAACTCAACACCAATGAATGAGGACGAAAACGGAAATCCCAAATACGTTATATGCGGATTGAACGGCAAGGAAATGCCTTTGGATGGCATTTGCATCGATTATGAGTAGTTGGAGGGCTAACCATGCGTGAATACAGAGGTAAGCGGATAGACTTAACTGCTGGAATCAGAATAGACACATATTACGAAATAGAAAGGACGCGAAAATATGCAAGAGTATACTGTCGGAAAATCTACAATGGAACGCTATAACATTCGCCTAAATGGCGGAAATCATTGGCGGTGTGCTTGGGCAATCATCTCAATAAGCGCTGATGGTGTTTTTAATGCACAAACAGATTGCGGCGATTTTTCATATCGTTGGGGATCATTTGGAGACTGTTTTAAGTCGTTCCTTCTCGAAATTTGCTCTAAGGACACCAGTTACCTTTACAGGAAAATCAGCGATCCAGAACGTGAAGGTAAAATCGATATGGAGAAAACCATCGACAACATGAAGCTTCGAATCCTCAAAAAGCGCAGGGAAGATGGGAATAGAAAACCGTACTTGCATGATGAACTATCGGAATATGAAGCTAGGGAGTTATGGGATGCGTTGGATTCGGTTGACCATAGCGAAGTATCCAACGATGCTTTCACTTCGATCTTCTATTACGAGCTTCCGAGCGATGAACGGAGAAAAGTTTTTTCGGATGAATTTTGGTATGATGATCTACTTGTCACGTTGCCGGACAGAAGGGCCCAGGCATTCTGTGAAGCGGTTGCGCCGATATTTGCAGAAGTATTGCAAGCTGAGCTGCTGGAGGTAAAGGGATGAAACGGATATATAGGCATTATTCAGATACCGAAGTAACTCAATTATCAACGTATGTTAAATGTCCATATTGCGGTGAAGAATGGCTAGAAGCTGATAAGGATGAATGCGGCACAACCTATGTATTAACCTGTGAAAATGAAGACTGTGAAAAAGAATTTGAAATGCACTTTGATGCTAGTTAGGGGAGGAGAAAGCAAAAAATTGATAACTCCAAAAGCGATGTTACTTATTGAAAGCAGTCTATCATCTTTAATTAGATCGGGAAAGAAAATAAACAACTTAAGTTTAATGGTGAACCGATCATCTGTTATATCACAGCTGAATGAGGTCAATACAAGGTTTGGTAAACTGAAGGTTGTTCCTGGGGAGTATATTCCGAAAGGATATAGCTATTTAATAGAAAGGCCATTGAGTAAAGGTGGAATAAGTTTTAAATGGGTATCAAAAAGCCCACCGGCAGCTGTTGGGGAACGGAGCCAGTGAGCTAATAACGAAACTCATCTCTATTATAACAGAGGGGATGAGGGGAATGTTAGCTATGCAATTATATTTTTTTGAACCAGCTAATGAGGAAGAGATAAAGCAAACCAAGTCTCTGTTAATGAGGTATCGGAGACATAAGGCACTGATCGCTGAGTTGGAGCTAGTTGGGGAGCTTGCTCCAAAGCAAAAAAGAGCGTACAATGCATATTTAAAAGCTAACAAAGAAATTGAACGTGCAGTCAGGCTGATTATAGACCAAGACATTAAAAGAGCTATTCAAATGCGCTTTATTGATGGGATACGGAGAAAAGATGTCGTGACTCACTATCGTTTTCTTGATCCATCGACTGTCGACCGTCGGATTAATAAAGGGATAGAATCCATAGCAAATACGATCAAAGAGTTTGAAAGTTGAAAATGCGTGTAAAATGCGGGCAAATTGCCTGCATGACACTAAACAAATGCGGGTTTTATAAAGGTACATTGTTTTTAGGAAGATAATTCTTCCAAATAACAGTGTACCTTTTTTTGTACTTTGAAAAGTAAATAGGTCGTGTGAAAAGTCTTTTGACGAAGTAGCTAGGGAAAAGTAGGCGCGGTATCCGTAAGTGACTCGGAGGTTCAGATGCCTTGCTCTAAGCAGCGACCACATTTATTTTCTAACAAGATTGTACGATTTTTTTCGATCCATTTTGTTAGTAAATAAATAAGAAAGAGGTGAGCCGGTTGCGGTTTACTCGCAGGATTACGCAAAAAAGTGATAGAGAGCTGCAGCCGGCTAAATGCCAGGGCTGCTTGTGGGGAAGATTTGAAGGATCAAAGCAATACTGTTCAAAGATTCGATGTGTAAAGGAGGACAAGCATAGTGAAGCTCATAGAGTGGCTAGTAAATAAATTAGCTCCGTTTACTGTACCAGCTCGCAATCGAAGTGAACGAAGAAATGGGCGAGTAAATCAAAATCCCAAGCGTTTGGGAAAATGAATTGGATAATGTCAAGACTTATATAGAAACAAATGTTCGCATATAATTAAATTAACTCTAAAAAAGGACGGTGTTAATTATGGCGAATACTGCACAACCAAAAAGGTTTCAAAATAACGGATTTTGGGAAGCAAGTCGAATGATGCTGCCAGAACATAAAGAGGCATTACAACAATACTTGCAGAAAACAAAGATAAAGCAGCGCAAGGAACTTGACGAGCAAGAGTGGGAGGATGTTTCAAGGGTCGTGGCAGCGTCATTAAAGGCCCGTAAGATCGCTGTTATCGAAATGTATCACCAGTACGAAGACTTACAAATAGTGGGTGTTGTGGATCGCATTGATAGGCTCGCCGGTCAGTTTATGGTTGATGGTGAGTGGTTTAAGATCAAGGACATCCAAGGTGCAATACTAGATTAAAGCAAATATGAAAAATTACCCTATGGACAGCCGGCAATTAACTGTGAGACAATCCATTAAAATGGAGATTGGAGGCGGTTGGATGGTTGTAAGGGAAGAAATTATTTGCGGGCATAAACTTGTTGGTGAGATCAATGAGGATAACAGTTGGTTTGTGGCAACATTGTTGATGACTGCGCCTGATGGTACTGTCGATCCATTTTACCGAACGGCTCCTGATTATCAAACTGCGTTAAACTGGATAGATGATTCATTGGAAGAATTGAGAAAGTTAAAGTCATAAATATAAAGTCACTCTAACGAGTGGCTTTTTTTAATGAGGTGGTGAAGTGCGATATGTAGAACCGATTAGGGATAGAGAAATTATTGCAGACATAAGACGTAGGTTATTAGATAAAGAAGATAAGCGAGATTATATATTCTTTCAACTTGGCATTAACACCGGGTATAGAATATCCGACTTATTAAGGCTAAGGGTTCATCATTTAAGGGCGAAAGAAATCAAAATCATCGAGAAGAAAACAAGAAAGCAAAAGTCATTCGAGATGAATCCTAGTGTCAGAAGGGAACTGCTGGAGCTGCTAAAAGATCGTGATGACTTTGAGTTTATTATCAAAAGTCGAGAAGGTACAAACAAACCTTTAACACGATCTATGACATACAAGATTATCCGCGACATAACTGCAAAGTATAACATCGAAGGTGGAATCGGTAATCATACATTGAGAAAAACATACGGATACCATTTCTACTTAGAAACAAAGGATGTTGTGGCCTTGCAGAACATTTTTAATCATTCTGATCCAAGCATCACGCTTCGATATATTGGATACGCCCAGGATACAATGAACGCCATTACCAAGCGCTTCAGAATATGAGTTATCCATAAATGAATAACGATGAACTGCATTTTTCAAATACGGGTAAAGCCTTGATAGATAAGGCATTGCGGGCTGTTCACCAGTTACCCACAATATAAGATATGGATAACTCAGTTTTTATTCATTTTCTGCATAAAACCCATAGAAAAGCATACATTCATTCGTTATTTAGTATGAAAAAAACCTGTAGAATAAAGGGTTTTGAGTGAATGAATAATTATACATGGAGGATTGATCAAATGACAGCCATTGAAACAGTATGCAATTCTAGCTGCGGCCGAGGGTTCAAGATCAATGAAATGCCGACAGAGAAGCTAAAAGGCGGCATCGAGAAAACCTATTTCACATGTCCGCATTGTCAGGAAGAATATATTTGCTTCTATACAGATGATGAGATTCGTAAGCTGCAAAGTCGCATACGAAGGGTACAAAGTCGCTTCGCTGATCCGAATGACAATCATAATGATGCAGCAAAGAAAGAGGCAGAACTACAGGCAATAATCAAAGTGAAGATGGATGAGCTGAGGCAAAGGGTGGAGTCGGTGTGAAGATATACCAGACTCTTGAACAGAAACGAAAGTTCTATGATTCTCCGGAATGGCGTGGATCAGACGGAATTAGAAACAAAGCATTAGAACGGGATAATTACGAATGCCAAGAGTGCAAACGTAACGGACTGGTTACTATCGACACTAACGAGTACAGCGAGAAAGCAGGGCGCAAGAAGATAGCATTAGTAGTTGACCATATAAAAGAATTGGAAGACTATCCTGAGCTGGCGTTAGAGATAGATAACCTAGAGACTCTTTGCGTTGGGTGCCACAACATAAAACATGGACGAGTATTCAAACAGAATTTGAACAAGTGGGAACATGACGAGAAATGGTAGTACACCCCCCGGTCAAAAGGTTTTGCCTAATTTTAAATCTAGGGCACCGGTGAGGGGAGTCTATTAGCACATTTTTTTTGATCACATCGCGCATAAGGGGGGTTAGGCTATGGATGATAAGAAACTGAAAGCCATAAGAAGTGAATTGATGAAGCGGATTGATCGGAAAAGCAAAGTGGAAGTCGAGAAGGTTGATCGCTATGTTAACCTGGTCGGAATTTATTACATGCTTGACGAAGCCATTGAAGAACAAGGTGTAATGGTAATAACAGAAAACGGCTCACAGAAGTTCACCAAGCCTAATCCGGCCATAGCGGAAAAGAATAAAGTCAACAGTTCCTTGATTGCTCTCGGTAAAGATATGGGTTTGGATGTTCCGTTAAAGCCTGCAGAACGTGACGGAGATAGCAAAAGTGACTTGATCTAATGCTAAAACAAAAATATGTTGATGAATATATAGCTCTTTATCGAGAGGGCAAAATCAAGTTAAACGAAGATCGAAAACTTTTAATTGAATATCTAGAACGTGATGTGCTGCCGCGTAATGATTTGCGATTTAATGACGAATTGATTGAGAACTGTATAAGGTTTGCCGAAAAGTGGTATTTTCCTCTGCAACCTTTTCAAAAGTTCTTGATTGCATTCGTTTTTTTATTTTTCAAAGACAGTGACCGGGTATTCTACCGCAAACATCTTTGGATGATGGGACGCGGAGCTGGGAAAAACGGCCTTATAACTGTTATATGTAACTTTCTAATAAGCGAGCTTCATGGAGTTTTAGAATATAACATATCCGTTATTGCCAATTCGGAAGAACAAGCAAAAACATCCGTTGAGGAAGCTGCTAAGAACATTAAGCGGAATCCAACCCTGTTAAAATCATTTAAGCCAACCGCAACCCAAGTGCTGGCAAGGAAAACGGACAGCATATTCAAATTCCGTACTTCAAACGGAAACACAAAAGACGGTTTACGTGACGGCGCGGTAGTCTTTGACGAGATCCATTATTTTGAAAACAATGCGGATGTGCGTGTCCATATTTCTGGATTAGGAAAAAAGAAGTATCCGCGTGAGTTTTACATTGGCACAGATGGCTATGTTCGTGATGGCTTCTTGGATAAATTTAAAGAGATTGCAGCTAAAGTCTTGAAAGGCGAGTCTCGCCCAAATGCCGTATTTCCGTTTATCTGCAAGCTTAACAATGAAGATGAAGTGGACAACCCGGATAATTGGGAACTATCCAACCCCATGTTAAGCAATCCACGTAGCGATTATGCTCAAGGGCTTTTCGACACGATTTATGAAGAATACGAAGATTTAGCAGACAATCCCTCTAATCGCGAAGAGTTTATGACCAAGCGCATGAACCTACCTTTAACGGACTTGGAAAAGTCAGTTGCTAAGTGGGAGGAAATAGCTGCTACTAATCAGCCGCTGCCTAATCTTGAAGGTATGGAGTGCATCGGCTGCATCGACTTTGCACAGATTAGAGACTTTGCAGCTGTAGGCTTGGTATTTAAGCATGATGGCAAGGTACCGTTCATTACACATTCTTTTGCGCGTAAGGAGTTTGTAGATAAGTATTATGGCTACTCAATGCGTGAAGTGGAGACGAAGCAAAGGTTCGCTCCAATAGGTGAATGGGAAGAACAAGGGTTACTGACAGTCCTGAATGAAGAAATGATCAACCTAGAGCATATCGTAAATTGGTTTGTTACCGCGCGAATGAAGTACAACATTAAAAAGATCATTGGCGATAACTACCGCATGGAAATGCTTAAGCCGATGTTGGAAGCTGTTGGCTTTGAGGTTGAAGTCATTCGCAGACCGGAAGCTATTCACGGCTTGCTTGCCCCGCGCATTGAGACATATTTTGCAAAGAACATGTTTATATGGGGCGACAATCCTTTAATGCGTTGGTACACAAACAACGTGCTTGTCACTATCAAGAAAGATGGCAATAAGGTATATGGCAAGAAAGAAGAGATCAGAAGGAAAACAGATGGCTTTCAGGCGCTAGTACATGGTTTGTACCGATTCGAAGAATTGAGCGAAAGCAGCATTGAAGATGCCTTAGATGCCTTAGATGCTCTTGATTTTTAACAAGGGGGTGAGCAAAGCGAAATGGGATTTTTAGAAAGTATATTTAAACGACATAGCGAGCTAGAAAGTCTATTTGATTTTGAGTTATTCAAAGATTCATCAAATCGTTTATATCTAAAAAAGATTGCTCTGGAAACATGCATGAATTTTATTGCAAGAACGATTAGTCAAAGTGAATTTAGGATTATGAAAGATAACAAGCGGATAAAGGATAAATGGGATTACCTTCTCAATATCAGACCAAATGCAAATCAATCTGCGACAGAGTTTTGGCAACAGTTTGCCTTTCAACTCATTGATGAAAACGAAATATTAGTTGTTTTATCTGATGAGAATGATCTATTAATAGCAGAAAGTTTTTCTCGCGAAGAATATGCTGTATACCCGGATACATTCAAGGATGTAACGGTTAAAGGGTTCACCTTCAAGCGCACTTTTCGGATGGATGAAGTTATTTACATGACATATAACAACGAAAAGCTAAAAAGGTTTATGGCTGAAATGTTCAAAGATTACTCGAGTCTGTTCGCTAGAATGATTGAAACGCAGAAACTGAGTAATCAAATTCGAGGCACGGTTGAGTTAGAAGCCACGCAAAAACTAGACAAAGAAAACCAAGCAAAGTTACAAACATTCATTAATCGGTTGTTTGAAGCATTTAAACACAAAGCAATTGCTCTTGTACCTAAGTTAAAGGGTTTTGAATATAACGAAGTAAGCAGCGGTCAGCATAGTGGAAAATCGGTTGATGAATTATCCAAGCTGAAACGTGACATTTTGAATGATGTTGCTTCCATACTAGGAATACCTCATACGCTCATACATGGTGATATGGCTGAGTATGAGACAGCAATAAAAGCCTATATAAAATTTTGTATTAATCCGTTAACGAAGAAAATACACGATGAATTAAATGCCAAGACCATTCCCATGTCGGATATCGAAAAAGGTAAACGTATCGAAGTCAGAGGAATTGCCGAAATGAATCCTCTTGAATTGGCAAATGCGGTCGATAAACTTCGCGCCAGCGGCGTATACAACGGTAATGAAATTCGTATCAAATGTGGAGATGAACCAGTAGACAACCCTGCGCTTGATGAATATGTAATTACCAAAAACTACACTACTACTTTATCGGAAGGAGGTGAAACGAAATAATGCGTAAATTTACAAAGCAAGACCTTCTCAAAACATTCAAAAATCAATCCTATGTTGAACAGTTACAGAAGATTGAACGAAAGTTTGAGACGCGAAAAAACGAAGCGAATAATACCACTGAAATAACGATTTACGGAGTAATAGGCGAATCACGTTGGGAAGATTCCGTTTCTGCTTCCGACATTGACCATGCATTAAAAAGTATCACCGGGGATATTGTTATCCATTTGAACAGTCCGGGCGGTGACGCTTTTGATGGTGTTGCTATTTATAACCGCTTAAAGAAGCATGACGGTAAAATTACGATAAACATTGATGGATGGGCGTGTTCTGCGGCTTCTGTTATCGCTATGGCAGCAGATGAATTGTTTATGGGTCTAGGGTCTATGTTTATGATCCACGAAGCCAGCTCGTTCGTTTGGGGAACCAAAACGGAAATGCGCAAAGAAGCTGATGTGCTGGATGAATTAGAAGAAGGAATCATTGATATTTATATGACAAAAGCAAATGTCAGCCGTGAAGAAGTCAGAAGCATGGTTGATGCGGAAACATGGTTTAGCGCTTCGAAAACGGTTGATATTGGTTTTGCTACTTCGACGGCATTGAGTGACAGCAAGGATAAAGAAATCGCTAATCTCAGGACACAATTGGCAACTATGCAAAACGAAATAAATCAATTAAAAGAAAAAGAACCTGCCCCAGCTCCAGAAGCTACGGCATCAAGGTTCTTTTTTTAATTAAATAAATGGAGGTCATGGAAAATGACGATGAAGTTAAAAGGTAAAATGGAAAACTTTGAATCAAAGAAAGCTGCTTATATGAATCTTGTCAAAGAAGGGGCAGACGCTGAAAAGCAAGCTACAGCGTGGAACGAAATGCAGGATGCGCTTGTTACTGATTTAACCGAGAAAATCACAACGGAAGTGCGCAACGAGAACATCGATAGTCAAATTCTTTCTTCTCGCGGACAAAATGTGCTGACTTCGGAGGAAAAGAAGTTTTTCAATGCAGTTATCGAGTTCGAAGGGTTTGACGACGATTCTATTTTGCCTGTCACCACGCAAAATCGTGTGTTTGAAGATTTGGTTGCAGCACATCCCATTTTAGATGCAATTGGCTTGCAGGACTTGGGCGCAGTAACTCGCTTTATTCACGCTGATCCTTCCAAAACGTATGCATGGGGTAAATTATTCGGTGAGATCAAGGGGCAAGTCGGCGCGGCATTCCGCGAGGAACAGATCGGCCAACTTAAACTCACAGCATTTGCGGTTATTCCAAAAGATATGTTGGAGCTTGGACCTGAGTGGGTTGAGCGCTATGTCAGAACGCTGCTGGTTGAGTCCTACAGTGTTGGTTTGGAATATGGACTTGTTAAAGGTCGTGGTCCTGCACAGGACGAGCCTATCGGTTTGATGATGGACGTTGCAGAAAATGGCGCAGTTACAGTCAAAACTTCTTCTGGAACACTTACTTTCGCGCCATCCCAATTTGGGGAAGTGGTGTCCGGTGAATTGCATGATGTAATTCAAGCACTGGCAAAGGATGAAGCGGGCAAGTCGCGAAAAGTGATGAACAAGATTGTTATGGTCGTTAACCCTGTAGATGCGATCAGCGTTCAAGCGCGCAACACTATCCAAACCGCCAATGGACAATGGGTTACAGCACTACCTTACAATATTAAGGTTGTTGAGTCGGAAGAAATCCCGGAAAAGAAAGCACTATTCTTCGTTAAAGGTCAATACATCGCTGCGCTGGCTGGCGGTTACAAAGCTAACAAGTTTGATCAAACGTTGGCGATTGAGGATGCAATGCTTTACACAATCAAACAGTTTGCAAACGGGAAGCCAAAAGATAATAAAGCAGCATTGCTGTATGATCTTGACATTAAATTTATTACTGGTGGTGAAGAAGGTCCAGAGATTCCTTAATGGAGTCTCTTTATCTTTATTTCAAGGAGGATTTATGAGTGAGATTACAAGCTAAAGTAGTAAATAAATTCAAAGCCAATGAACATGATGGGCGTACCTACTTGCCAGGTGAGATTTACCCGGCAGAAGGTTATACCGCAGAAGTAGAGCGAATTACTTTTCTTTCTGAAATTCACCCTCAGTATAAGAAAATCTATTTAGCTGATGTTCAAGAAGTTGCGGGTCTTAATACTGAATTTCCAAAACATATCGGCGGTGGTACTTTCGAACTCTCAAATGGTGAGAAAATTAAGGGTAAGGAAGAAGCGATTGAAGCCGAGAATGCGTTGAAGGAGTGATATGAATGTCGGTTATCACTCAAGAGATTGTCGACGAGTTTATGCTACGCATGCACTTAGATGACGATGAAGATGGTAATTTATTGCGCATCCTTAAAGCATCACAAAATGACTTGATTCGCATCTGTGGCGATTACGACATTAACAGTGATGAAGTGTTCAAAGAGCTTGTGTTTGAGCGTTCACGGTACGCTTACAATGATGCGCTTGAGTATTTTTATACCAACTTCTTGACACATATCAATAATTTGAATCTTGCCAAAGCGCTAGAAGCGATTGAAGGTGATTCGGATGCAACCATTTAAGTATAGACCAAAGTTAAATGCTGGGAAAATGAGAAGGCGAATAACCATTCAACGCAAAGGGCGAACTGAAGATGATGCCGGCTATCCAATCCCTAACCCGCAACCGGAGGTCGTTTGCACCGTTTGGGCTAACCGTGAACCGCTACGTGGGAGAGAATTTTTTGCTGCTGATGCTGCACAGTCAGAAATAACCGTCCGTTATAAAATCCGTTACCGCAAAGGAATAACCCCGGATATGCAGCTATTTGATAAAAAGGAAGATCGAACATACGAAATCAAGGCTGTACTAGATGACGTATATGACGATCTCACAGAAACGCATCTGATGGTGTCTGAGGTGTCAAATGGGTAGTGGGGTAGAGTTACAAGGCGTTGATCAGATGTTGGCTGCTATCCAGCGAAAACTCGCTTCAGGCGTGGCTCGTTTAGAGAATCAAGGACTCAGGGAAGCGGGAGAAATCCTTGCCGAAGCACAGCGTAATCACGTTCCCATTAGTTCAATTGATCATTTGCATATGCGAGATGATATCCGTGTCAGTCGAGTACGTCGTATTGATGGTCTTAAGGTGATTACTATAGGTCCGGGTAAAAAAACAGCGTGGAGGGCGCATTTTTCAGAGTTTGGCACCAAACATTCCCCTGCTCAACCATTTATTTATCCAGCATTTCATGAAAACAAGGAACGGATTACTAGATTATTAGCAAGTGTACAGCGGGAGGGGATGACTTAGATGTATGTGGATTTAAAGCCAGATATATTACAGGCCCTTCGAAGTCACGCTATACTTGCTTCTTTATTGGGTCGCGACGAAAAAGGGAAAGTAAAGGTTTATCCAGAAGTCGCACCGGATATCGAAGGTCCTTATGTTACTTTTCTTGAACTCACAAATTTTGATAATCAATACGGGAATAACAGAGCACTAAGCAGCGAAATCCATTTTCAAATCGATGTATGGTCGCCAGGCAATACTACAGCAATTGCAATTGCAGCAAACGAAGTGATGGAAGAACTTAACTTTATTCGTACAAGCTCCATTGATCGTTACGAAAGCGGCACACAAACATATCACAAAATATTGCGTTATAAAAAAATACATTACAGGAGTTGATAGTTATGCCAGAAGAAAACCAAAAAGTGACTGTACCTGTAGGTTTGCAGGATATTCACTATGCCATACTTATAAAAGATGATAAAACAGGGGTAACATATGGAACGCCCAAATTAATGCTACCAGCAATCCAGGCAAATATAACACCTACTGTTAATTCGGCCACACTCTTTGGCAATGATGGACCTGTTGTGACTGCAAATGCGTTAGGTGAAATTGCAGTGGAAATTGGCGTTGCGGACCTACCATTCACAATGCAGGCTGAGCTGCTTGGATCAAGATTAACGGAAGATGGGTTGTTAATTGATAATGCTGATGATCAAGCACCAGAAGTTGCTTTAGGGTTTAAGCGCAGCATGAGTGACGGCAGCTTTCGTTATACATGGCTACTGAAAGGAAAGTTCCAGTTGCCAACGGAAGAGGCGCAAACCAAACAAGGAACGCCAAACTTCCAAACTCCAACGATTAGAGGTGTATTCTTGAAAAGGATGTACGATGCTCATTGGAGATTCCGCGCAGATGGAAATGATCCGAATGCTACAGATCGAATTGCGAATTGGTTTACAGCAGTACCGACAGAAGGAACTCCATAAGCTGTGAAACAGCAATATCTAGCTGTAGAACTTGATCAAACGAGGTACTTGCTATTCGATATGAGCGCATTTTACGATATGGAGCAGGAGTATCATTCGATACCTAAAACTCTATTAGCATTAAAACTCAACCCGATTACTGAGTTAGCTAAAGTATTGAGACTCGGCCTTGCTCATGAGGTGCAACTACCAGAAGACCATATTGAATTATGTATCCATGTAGACAATAGGCTTTTACTTACACAACAAGTCGTAAATGCTATATCGGTAGCCCTACCCAATTCAAAAAAAGAATCCAGTACCAGTCAGACCACACCAGATCAGGAAGGTTGGGATTGGGCTTGGATTTACTACATCGGAACCGTCTTACTCGGAATGAGTGAGGCGGTTTTTTGGCGCTGTACACCTAAAAAGTTGTTTGCTTTATGGGATGCACATAAGAAATATCACGGGCTGGAAGATAGTGCTGAACAAGAAAAGACATCGACTAGCTATATCGACCAATTCATTTGAGATAGGGAGAGTGAGTCCAAATGTCAGAAGAAATTGAAGTATCTAACCTTGTCACAAAGCTATCCATTGATGATACTGGTGTTGAAAAATCAATGGCTGCGCTCTCCCGTCAAATGAATGTTGTCCAGTCAGAGTTTCAGGCTGCCAGTACGCGACTTGGAGAACATGCTAGTTCACAAGAGGCATTAAAAACAAAAACTGATGGACTGACTAAACAACTGGAAATTCAAGGTCAACGCATCATTAAACTTAAAGAGCGACATGAGGAAGCGGCCAAGGCAAAGGGCAAGGATGCAAAGGAAACGCAAGAACTGGAAGTTAAGCTAAACAAAGCCGTTGCCCAATATAACAAATTACATCATGAGCTTCAGTCTACAACTAGTGAACTAAATAAACAAACGGATGAAATAAACAAACACGCCACTGCATGGCAAAAGGCATCAGATACGTTAGATGCGGCTGCAAAGAAACTTGATGATATAGGTAAGTCCATGTCACAGGCAGGTCAAAGCTTATCTTTTATGGTGACTGCTCCGATTGTTGGGGCTGGAGTTGCGGCAGGCAAAGCATCCATTGACTTTGAATCTGCCTTCGCGGGAGTACGTAAAACAGTTGATGCCACAGAGGAAGAATTTAAGCAATTTGAGCATGAGATTCGTGAATTGTCTAAGCAATTACCATCTGCAGCGACTGAAATTGCAGGGGTAGCAGAAGCAGCAGGACAACTTGGTATCAAAAATGAAGCGATCATGGGTTTTACTAGGACAATGACTGACTTAGGTGTCGCCACGAACATGTCCTCTGAACAAGCAGCTACAGCCCTTGCACGGTTGGCCAACATTACACAAATGCCGCAATCTGAGTTCGATCGACTTGGATCAACAATCGTAGCTTTAGGGAACAACTTGGCCACAACCGAGTCAGAAATTACTGAGATGGGTTTACGATTAGCGGGAGCTGGAAAGCAGATCGGCTTAACAGAAGCGCAGATACTCGCTTTTGCTGGTTCACTCAGTTCCGTTGGTATTGAGGCAGAGGCGGGGGGATCGGCATTTTCTCGCGTCATGATTGAGATGTCCCAAGCTGTTATGACTGGAAGCAAAAACCTAGGTACCTTTGCAGGTGTGGCTGGCATGACAACAGGGCAGTTCAAGACTGCATTCGAAAAGGATGCTGCTGGCGCATTAGCATCATTTATCGAAGGCTTGGGCAAAATGTCTGCCGCTGGGAAAAACACATTTGCTGTGTTGGATGATTTGAAGTTGTCTGAAATTCGTGTTCGCGATGCATTGCTTCGCGCATCTAATGCCGGTGATTTATTCCGAAACAGTCTGGAATTAGGAACTAGAGCCTGGGAAGAGAATGTCGCTTTGACGAACGAGGCTGAGCAACGTTATGAAACAACAGCATCAAAACTGAAAATGTTAGGAAATCGAATTGTAGATTCTGCAATAACATTGGGTGATGCGCTTGTACCAGCTCTAATGTCGGCATTAGATGTTCTTGAACCATTAATGAACTCTATTGAAGAGGGAGCAGAGTGGTTTGCAAATTTGGATGCCAGCTCTCAAAAGTGGATCATCACTGTTGTAGCCATGGCAGCAGCAGCTGGGCCGCTATTAATTCTTACTGGAAAGTTAGTAACAAGTATCTCTGCTCTAATACCAGTAGTTAAGGGGCTAGGTGTCGCACTTAATTTTCTCGCAACCAATCCAATAGGGTTAGTTATTTCCGGACTTGCTGTAGCTGTTGGAGCGTTTCTATCTATAAAAAATAGCATGGAAGAAGCAAAAAAGGCGAGCGAAGAACTGGCTCAAGCACAAACTGATCTGCAAGAAGTGCAGCAAAACGGGATTGAGCGAAGTGAAGTCGAAGCAGCTCAGGAGAAGATCGATAAACTTAATGAACTGATCGACACGTACCAGAAGCTCATTGATAAAGCATCTGAAAGTAATGCAGCTCAAAATGGAAATAATGTATTAGCCCTGGATGTAGCTATTAAAGAACTTGGCGTTGACATGAAGAAAACCGAAGCGGTAGCTGCTGAGTTTGGTGTAACTCTTAAGTACGTTGATGAGACTGGAAAATTATCAACGGAAAGTATGAACGAATTAAAGAATGCTTTACAAATTTACACCAAAGCTGTTAGTGATGCTAAGAGAGAAACTGCTTCAGAAATAAATAATCAAGCCAAGACAATTGCAGGCCGCAAACAAGAAATAGCAAGTATTCAGGATCTTGTCAAAACTTATAGCACAGCAAAAAAAGGTTCTAATGAGTGGACCGCAGCTCAAAATGAATTAGCCCGTCAATTTCCGCAATTTGTTACAGCCACAGGGCTTAATATTGAAGCTATTAATGGTTTAATCTTGGTAAAAGAACGTGAGATTGCTCTAGAATGGGCAAGTATTCAAGCCAAGGCAACTGAAGCGTTACATGAGAAGAATAATGCAATCGCCAAGCAGGAAGCAGCAATTAAAATAGCGGAATCAATTACAAAAATCACTGGTTCTAGTGGCCTTGCTGAATCTGCAGTTAGGCGTATGAACGATGAACTTGAACGGCTTCGTGGTGAAGCTGCTTCATTACAAGCTCTTGTCAACATGAAACCTGAGGACATTCCTGTTATTAAAGTAACCCCTTATTCTGGTGGCGGAGGGGGTGGGAAGAAGGGGAAAGAAGGGAGAAGCGGAAGTAAAGCCTATGAAAATAAGGCGCTTGATGAAGCATATAGGCAGCTTGAACACAAAAAAAGATTAGATCAACTCTCTCTTGAAAGTGAATTAAAGACTCTTGAGCAAATTAATGCCAAGCATATTATTACAGCGCAGGAACGAATGGCCATCGAGGAACGCATTTATGATGTTAAGAAAGCAATTGGTGATCGCACTCTTGATGCAGCCCTAAAGGCATTTGAACGTGAAAAAGAGCTTGGTAAGCTCAGTGAAACAAGCGAAATAGAACGACTTAGAAACATACGCAAGCTCTATGCAGATTCAGCAGAAGAACGCGAGCGTATAGATGACATGATTTTTGAAGCATCACAGCGCAAGATCGAATCTGAGAAGAGGGCAAGAACTGACTATTTTCAGTACACCAGCCATCAATTACAAGCGGCTCTCGAAGATCGCATAGTTCGTGAAAAACTTTCTGATGAAGAAATCTTCAAACTTAAAGATAAGTTGATTAACGAACAAACATATTTGAATAAACGTTATCTAGAAAAAGTTTTAGCAGATGATCGTTATACAGCCACCGAAAAACGGCAAATTGAACGTGAAATCACAGAAGCTATAAGGGTTCAAACCAATGAGCGCCTGCAGCTACAAAGAGATTATAACGAGGAAGTACGCAAAGCGCAGATCGAAAGTGTAAATGAACTTTCTAAAGGTTTGCAGGATGCATTGAAATCAAAGTACCAGGCAGAAAAAGAAGCTGCAGAGAATAGGCTTAAAGCTGAACGTGATGCCAATGAGCAATGGAAATCGAGCCAGCTTGAAGCAATTAAACAAGTTTATGATGCTCGCACCAAAGCAGCTCAAGCGGCAGCTGACGCTGAGATTGAACGGATTAATCTAATATATAACGCGCAGATAGATGCTATTCAAAAAGAGCTTGATGCGCTCAACCAAGCCGAAAAGCAAAAATCGCGTGACGAGATGAATGCAGAGGATCAAAAGAAAATCGATCGTCTGCGAAATCTGATTGAATACGAACACGATGAGTTCAACAAAGCCCAGCTTCAGAAAGAGTTGAATAAGGTCCTATCTGATCAAGAGAAACGGCATCAGAAGGAACAGCTTGAGGATAAAAAGGAAGCATTGAGGGATGAGCAACAAGAGCTTAAAGACAAGCTCAAGGATGAATTGGATGCTGTGAAGCGTCAACTTGATCAGAAAAAAGAGCAGTTTAAGTTTGAGTATGAAGCGCAGCAGGCTCACATTAATGCATTGTATGCTACACAAAAAACTTCATTAGATCAACAGCTTAAAGATACACAGGAACACTATAATCAATTGTTACTCGCTAAATCTTTGCAAGCTGAAGCTGAAAAAATGATTATTCAAAACCAACAGGACGAAATCATTAAGCTGCTTGAAGGCTTTGGTGATTCATATAAAATGACGGGTCAAACGTTAGGCGAAAAAATGTATGAAGGTTTTAAAGACAAGGTGATGCAAATCCAAACCCTGATCGAAAATATAAACCGTCAGATTGATGCTGTGCGCAACGCTGCTTTATCTGCTATGTCCACAGCATCCACTCAGCAGGCAAACAAAAGCGTTGGATCATCGAGTACAACTAACAATAAAAACGTAACAGTTAATAATACTTTTAACACGCCGGTTACATCTCCGTCTGACGTAAGCAGAGCAACGCAAAAGACTGCACAGCAACTGGTGGGTTTTTAGGAGGGAGAAGTAAAATGCAAAAACTTGAATATATCAATTCCCGAGGCGAAGCAATTTTGTTTGAAAATGCTAAGCCGTTTCTCCTTTCTCAAATCGATGGGTTGGGGGCTGTGACAGCAGAGCTTCATAAAACGCGCAGCCCGTTTCAGGATGGATCATCTATTTCCCGTGTACAGATACCTGATCGACCAATCACACTGCAGGGAGCTATTATCGCCAGTTCACAAGAGGAATTATACGAACTCCGGCGGTTTATGAGTCGTGTACTTAATCCGAAGTTAGGCGGCCGCTTAATTTACACAAACGACTATCGTAGCTATGGTGCAGAAGCGATAGCTGATGATGGGCCTGTATGGGGAGAACGTCATGTTTATAATCAAATGTTTACTGTCTCGCTAATATGTCCATTGCCATTTCTGCTTGATGTTTATGAGCAATCCGAAGTTATCACGACTTGGCTTGGAGGCATTAGTTTTAGGCTTGTTTTGCCGACGCGTTTTGCAATGCGTGGGCCTAAGCGAATTAATGTCATCAATAATGGTGATGTTGAAACGCCGATTCGGATAGAATTTCGCGGTCCAGCCTCGAATCCTATCGTTACGAATGAGACAACGGGGGAATACATTCAAGTGAATCGGATATTAACAAGGAATGATACTCTTGTTATAACAACGGAATTTGGTAACAAGAGGGTTGAGATCGTGGACGATAATGGAGGCCGGACGAATGTTCTTAATTGGATATCGCTCGGCAGCTCGTTTTGGCAGCTGCAGCTTGGTGACAACATCGTTTCGTATGCAAGCGACGATGAGATTGAGTCTGCAACCGTATCGCTCAGCTACCGCAATAGATATATGGGTGCATAGGGAGGTGTGACATGCATGGAGCATTTTAGATTTTTTAACTCGACTGCCGAAGATCCGCGAGAATACTTGGCCAGTGAATTTGCCGAATACTTCAATCGATTTTTGTCTGATGGTCTTTATTCGCAAAACGGCAATGCCGGCTTAAAAGTTTCGCTTGGCAGCGGGCTTGGTGTGGTAGTGCAATCCGGCTACGGCTTTATACGTGGGTATATGTACCACAACGACGAAAATCTTATAAAGAACTTAGATGCAGCGGATACCATGCTGGATCGAATCGACCGCATCGTTCTGCGATTTGATGAAGTGGCGAGGGAAATCCGCATACATGTCAAAAAAGGAACGCCATCAAGTAGCCCTGCCGTGCCTCCTTTAACAGATGAAACTTATGTTAAGGAGCTTGGCTTGGCTCAAGTGAGGGTGCGTAGAGGAAGCTCATCAATTGCATTAAGTGACATAACGGACGAGCGCCTGACCAGCGCATGTGGTCTTGTGTCCAGTTTGATAACAATTCCAGCGCAGGAAATGTGGGATGTCTGGAATAATGCTCTTTCAGATATACAAGCAGCCTGGGCAAATGATGAAGAAAACATTATCACAGAATGGCAGCAGATCAAACTTGCGTGGGAAAATTGGTTCGATAGCGTCCAGAATGTGCTTGGTGTACGTGTCATGATCGGAGAGGTTGAGCCGCCTGACCTCGAAGCAGGGGATTTGTGGTTCCGGGAGGTGTAGATCGTGCAGCCGGTTCGAATCATTGACCTAGATTTTAATTTGTTGGGCGAGATTGATAATTACGAAAGTCTCCAGTTCATTCGCCGGCACTTTCGCGCTGGCGAGTTTGAATTGCATATCGCGGTTGGTAAACGCTATGTTGATGAACTCATTAAAGATAGAGTCATCTTTTTAGGAAATCAGACACAAAAAGCTGGTTATATTATCAGTCGCGATATAAAGCTAAACGAGGACGGCTCCGAGACAGTCGTGGTTAAAGGTCCTACACTCGGCGGCATCCTTGATCGAAGGTTAACAATTACAGACAGTTACGACCGTGTTCGCGGAGCAGCTGAAACAGTCATGAAGTATTACGTTAATCGGCATATTGTAGACGGCGTTTATCCGGAGCGGAAGATGCCGTTTTTTATTTGTGCGCCAGATCAAGCTAGAGGCATCGAAATACCGTGGCAAACACGATATGAACCACTTGACCAAGTAATAGAGAAAATTGCGAACAGATGCGAGCTTGGATGGCATGTTAGCCTTAATTTCGACACCAAGAGATGGGTGTTCGACGTTCAGACTGGCCGGGATTTGACAGTTGATCAATCTATTAACCCGCCTGTTATTTTTTCTCGCGGATTTGATAACGTCTCTAGTCAGCAATTTATTGATTCTGATGCTAGTTACCGCAATGTTGGTTATGCAGGAGGACCTGGCGAAGAAGAAGATCAGACAGTGTTGGTGATCGGAACTGCATCTGGATTCGACCGCCGCGAGGTTTACTTAGATGCGTCTGAGGCTGCTGATGCGGCGGAGATTGCAGAACTTGGCGACGTCAAACTGGCCGGATACAGGCAGATTAAAACATTTGATGGGAAGGTAATCGATACTGGAAGCTTCATTTACGAACAGGATTGGGATCTCGGCGACATTGTTACTCTGCAAAATCTTGATTGGGGCTTACAATCAAATACACGAATTATCGAAGTGCGAGAAATCTATGAACAGGAAGTTAAAATTGAAGTGCTTCTCGGCGATGAGATTCCAACGATTACAAGCGTTGTTCGTTCTCTGCAAACCCAAGTCGGCCGTACTCAGTTAATCGGCTCTACGGGGGAACGCGGACAGGAAGGACCACAGGGTCCAATAGGGCCTGCTGGTCCAAAAGGGGATCAAGGGCTACAAGGACCAAAGGGTGATCCCGGTCCACAAGGATTACAGGGAATAAAAGGCGACAAGGGTGATGTTGGCCCACAGGGACCAATAGGGCCCAAAGGAGATACTGGAGAGCGTGGTCCAATTGGTTTAACCGGAGCAAAAGGTGATCAGGGCATTCAGGGACCAAAAGGTGATACTGGTCCACAGGGCTTGGCTGGACCAAAGGGAGATAAAGGGGAACCCGGTTTAAAGGGAGATACAGGTCCGAAAGGTGACACAGGTTTGCAAGGCCCAAAAGGCGATAAAGGTGATCAAGGGATACAGGGTATTCAAGGCCCCAAAGGGGATACTGGTGCAACCGGATTGCAAGGGCCTAAGGGCGACACTGGAGCAAGCGGTCAGAAGGGCGCGGATGGAAAAACCATTCTGAGTGGTACTACAAACCCAACGTCCGCAACCGGCTCTGATGGCGACTTTTATATAAACACCTCGTCAAATGTAATCTTTGGTCCTAAATCTTCAAGTTCGTGGGGCAATGGTAAATCCCTTATTGGTCCGAAAGGTGATAAGGGTGATATTGGTCCACAAGGCATCCAAGGGCTTAAAGGTGATAAGGGAGATACCGGAGCAACAGGAGCAACTGGTTTGCAAGGACCAAAAGGTGATACAGGAGATAAAGGCCCGCAAGGACCTCAAGGTATTCAAGGCTTGAAAGGTGATACTGGACCGAAGGGCGATAAAGGAGATCAAGGAATACAAGGACCGCAGGGTACACAAGGTATCCAAGGACCGAAAGGTGACAAAGGTGATCGCGGTGAACAGGGGATACAGGGTCCTCCTGGTACATCTGGCGGGCTTATTGTCGCTAGCCCAACAGAGCCAACAGGCATCGAGGCAGGAGATTGGTGGTACAGAGAAGTTTAATAGGAGGTGCAAGGATGGCAGGAACTATTGTCGAGACGAAAAATGTTGATCTTTTGCGTAAGCGGCCAGATGGAAATTACACAAAGCATAATCCAACGACGATCGCTTCAAACGTGAAAACTTCTGACAATAAGACAGTTGAAGAAAGATTAAAATTAGCTACTCAGGCACAAGCAGAAGCTGGTACGGATAATGGTAGTCTTATGACTCCGATCCGAACGAAGCAACACGTAGACAAGCGACTATTAAACAATATTATTTGGCGAGTGAATAACGGTCAGCCTGAATGGTCAAATAATAATGGAGGGAGTTGGAACACAGTGGGTGCAGTAAAAAGTATTCAGCACGGTAATGCAGATGTTACACTTGGCACACCTCTTAATGTAACGGTAGCAAGTGTAAATCGCTTGAAAACAGCGGTTAGTATAGTATCCAAAAACATACGAGCGTATGAATCAGCTGCAGTTTTAAGTATATTTGCCGAATTAACTAGTGATACAACTTTAAAAATAACCGCATCGGGCAACATGCCTACTCCTAACCCTGTGCGTTGGCAACTCATTGAATACTATTAAGGAGGATATGTATGTATAAATACGCTCAAATAGACGATGCAGGGCGTTGTGTTGCGGTATCCGACTTATCAGGAGTTGTTGATATTCCGCACATGATCGCACTATCTATAGAGGATGATGTACAGCCTGGCGATATTTTCGGTAATGGTGTTTGGACTCGTCCTGATCCATTGCCACAGCCTGATCCGGAGCCATCAGCGCAGGAACGCATCGATCAGTTGGAATCTCAAAACTTAATGTTAATGGAAGCTGTTGCTGATTTATACGAAATGATGCTAGGAGCTGGATAACATGATCACTGATCTGTTGTTACGGCTTCTTTTTATTTTACCGAAAGGAGGTGTATTGAAAATGGCAATCGTGACTGTATACGTAACGCTTATTATTGCAGGCAGACGCACATACGACCAAGTACCGGCTAACCTTCAAGCTGATGTACAAGCTGATCTTGAAGCTCAAGGGCTAGGTATTGACGGTAAACCGCTAGGCTCCGAATAATCGGAGTCTTTTTTATTGGTCAGGAAAATTTTCCTTAACGAGGGGATGAAGTGAATGTTTAAACAATTAGGACAAACCATATTAACCGCTGCTATTGGCTCAACCGGGAAAGAAACTGCAATTGGCGGTGTTATCGCGGCAATAGGAACAGGGATTGTAGGCTTTTTAGGTGGATGGGATAAGGGGTTGCAACTTCTATTGTGGCTCATGATTGCTGATTATGTGAGCGGTCTGCTCAAGGCATTAAAGACTAAGTCAGTTGACAGCGAAGTAATGTTTTGGGGTGGGGTCAGAAAAATAATTGTTCTTGTTGTTGTGGGGTTGGCTGCTTTGGTAGATCAATGGCTAGGCGATTTATCAGGGCTTTGCAGAACGGCAGCAATTTTCTTTTATATTGCCCGAGAGGGGCTTTCTGTTACTGAAAATCTAGGCGTATTAGGCGTGCCTATGCCAGATGCTATTAAAGATCGTCTTTCACAGGTTAGTAATGGAAAGAAAGGTGATTCGCATGATCGCACATAAGCGTATACGGGTCCAAGCAGGTAAAGTCGAGGAAGGCTCGTTAACTTATCCACTCAGCGGCGCCAATTCAAAGTCTCAAGGCTGGACGGATATCCGAGCGGTTGATGTGCCGGCTGCTGCTGTGTTGCGTGTTGAGTTGGTCACAGCTAAAGGTAAAACAGCAAGCCAGATACTTTCCAATTTAGTCAAGCAGCACGGCGGAAACTGGCTTGTGTTTAACGCTTCGTATTTCGGATCAGACGGCACGTTGTTGGGTAAGACCTATAAGGATGAAAAGGTAATCTTCCCAGACGTGGTTGGTAAGACGGAAGGGCGACCGCATCTGTATTTCAAAGATGGCCGCTTTGGTATTGGAAGATTGTCCAGCGCAATAGGCGTTAAATGTGGTGTGTGTGGAGTGCCTACGTTGACCACGGCCGGCAAGGCAGTCGATCCGCCGCGATCAGCGGAAAAGACTCCAAGTGATGTTCCTGGCACAAATCCGCGTATGATAGCCGGAATTAAAGCTGACGGAACGTTAGGGCTCATCCTGGTTGATGGTCGCGGCTCTTATGACAAAGGGCTGACTAGCAAAGAGGCGGGCATTATGACTACTCATTACGGATATGCTGAGTCAGTCAACCTTGATGGGGGTTGGTCCGCATCGTTCGCGACTAATAACAGGCAGTTGCTCGATGCGATGGAGATCGACAATGCGAACAAAAAACGTCAGTATCACGTATCAGATATGAGCCAAAATTATGTGGAGCGAGTCATTCATCATGCCGTTGCGATCCAATTCGATCCGGGAAAATTGTTTGTACGTGAAGGTATTCCGGAATTGATCATTGACCCAGGACACGGCGGCAGCGATCAAGGAGCAAGCGGGAATGGAATCATCGAGAAGCAAATGACTCTGGACATATCATTGTACCAGTACGAGAGGTTTAAGCAGTTGGGCGTACCAGTTATGCTGACTCGCCAGAACGATACAACGCTTGATCCCAATCAAAGAACTGAGCTTATTAAAGCGAGCGGTGCAAAGCACTGCATGAGTAATCATATTAACGCAGCATCTTCCAGTACTGCTGCCGGTGCTGAAATAATTCATAGCATACATTCTGATGGGAAATGGGCAAAGATAATTGCAGATGAATTAAAGGCTGTTGGTCAAGTACTGCGCCCTACATCTACTTATTCTAAAGCCCAATCAAATGGGCAGGACTACTATTACATGCATAGGCTTACTGGCAACGTAAGCACTATTATTGTTGAGTATGGGTTTCTGACCAACGCTGCTGATGCAGCACGCTTAAAGGCAAACTGGCAGGCATACGCAGAAGCTGCTGTTAAAGCTTACTGCCTATTCACTGGACGCAAGTACGTACCGCCTGCAACTTCTCCTCCTGATCTTCCTGCAGCAGTCAGTGATCAAGTGAACATTATCGTTAATGGTCAGTTACTGGAGCAAAAAGGAACACTTAAAAAAGGAGTAACAACTGTGCCTGTGCGAGCAGTAGCTGAGGCATTAGGTGCAAATGTAGTATGGGATGGCAATATTAGAACCATATTAATCAATAAATAAGTCAATGCCCACTGGCCTGCATGGTCGGTGGGCTTTTTTTAATTGTAACTTTAATATCATTTTAAGTGTTCTGCAGGTTATATGCTGATATTCTTGAAAATTAACAAAACACAAACTTTACAAACATAAAATTGTTGTGTATTATGAGATAAGAAAATTGATTTGACGTGGTATTGAAAATTTGGTAAAATTCTTTGGTTGTTCCTATTTTGTGTCGATTTTAATTTTATATTCAACAAACTCAAACTTGAAGCATATAATAACTTGCGGGTTTGATTTTTTTGTTGTTAGTTGAATAAAGATCAAGTGATCTGGAAAGATTATTATTTAAATATTTTATTGTGTAAGGAGTAGTTGGAGATGTCTGCAGTAATTAAAACTGAAAAACATAATATTGCTGTAGAACTTCTTTTGCCTTACTTGATTTATAAATATGTAGTTGGAGAAGAACCATCGAATGCAAACATTTCTTACAGAATACTTTGGCAAAAAATTGGGTACTTTGCTAAGAAGTTAGGATTGCCTTTAAATAACTATGATTTTTCATGGTATAAGCGTGGTCCATATTCGTCTAATTATACATCTGTGTTGTATAAAGTGTGCAATGATTCAGATGACTTAAATCAACAATCATTTAATTTTGAATTAAATGATTTGACTAAAGAGAAGCTAATACCATTATTAAATGCGTTCAGAGCAAAACCACCTAAAGTGTCAGAATCTCATTGGATGGAGCTATTAGCATCTATTGACTATCTGTATGAAGTAAATAATGGAGATAAAACCAAAACTTTAATTAGCCTAACAAGACTAAAACCGATTTATAGTGATGAATATTTAAAGGAAATGGCTTGGAATGTTTTAACAAACCAAAAAATGATATAGAATAGTACCTAGAAGTTACTTTTTAAGTAATTTTTAGGTACTATTTTTTTTGGGGGATGAAATAATGACTGATATAGAAAAATCATATCAATCCTGGTGTGAAAGAGAAGAAGAACTAAAAAAATTAGTTGCTGATTTGGAAAAAAATGAAGCTTCTACCCGCTTTCATATTATCGATGAAATATTTGTGCAAATATTAGGTTGGAATAAAAAATCCATTGAGGTGGAGTTCTCTGTAGGTAGCAGCGCTGAAGACGAAGCTCATAAAAAATTATTCGCAGACTACAAGATTGAATCTAATTATAATAACTTTCTCATTGAAGCAAAGAGAATTGGACGATTCTTCACATTACCAACATCATCAACTAGAAAATATACAAGTGATGGTGTGATTAAAAAGAGTTTAAATAACGCCTCATTCATTGAACAGAGTGAAAAATATATGAGGAATCTCGGAATTCCGTTTTGCGTATTAACAAATGGGTTTCAATTTATGATTATTCGCCAGAAAGTATTGAAGAACCAGAAAGATATTATAGTATTTCGTAGCTTTGATGATATTAAAAATAACTTTATAACATTTTGGAGCATATTAAGTCCATTTTCTAATGGAGTAGAGTATTTAGATAAATTATTATCAACACCTGAAGAAATTAGGACTCGTCCTCAGTATGAGAAAAATATACGCTCCCAAATCTTAAAAAAAGACGAACAAGTATCAACCGGGAATATTAGAGCCACAACAGAAAGGTATCTAAGAAGGTATTTCTCGGAATTAACTTTGGAAAACCAAAAACAACTATTGAAAGATTGTTACTGTGATCCAAGTGGTCGCTTTACGGTTTTCGCTGAAACATTAAAAAATGAAATTTTACCGAAAGAATTAAGTTATATTAAAAAAGTAACAATTAGCAATTATTTTAATGAAGAAGGGAATTTTCGAAATCAATACATTGAAAATTTCGATGAAGAAGTTGGTACAGTTTTTGTCTTAGTAGGAGGTGTGGGGGCTGGAAAATCGACCTTTGTTAAATATTTTTACGAACATGAGTTAGATACAATAACGAAACAACGACTTGTATGGGTCAGTATTGATCTACTTGATTTCTCTAGGCAAATTGATGAGTTGAATGATTTTCTAACAGAGAAAATATTTGAATCCTTAAAAACTAACTATAAACATTTTGAACTTGAAGCATGGGATACCTCTAAAATAATGTATCAAGATATTGTTGATGAAACTACTAAAGGTATGCCGCCATTCATGAGATCAGATCAAAATAGTATTGATTCTGAAATATATAGAAGAATTACAATTGAGAAGCAAAATAAAGAAGACTACCTCAAAAGAGTATTTCATTATTTAAAAAATAATTTAAATATAAGGCCATGTTTTGTTTTTGATAATGTAGATCAAAAACCTTCAGCGTGGCAAGAAGAAGTCTTGTTACTAGCTTTCAACAGAGCTACCATATTTAACGCTGTAGTAATATCGTCCCTAAGATTGGAGAATTACTTTTCACTAAAGGATAAACCAGCATTTGATTCTATAGAGCCTAATGTTTTTAGAATTGAACCACCAGGAGTTAAGGAGTTATTAAAGAAAAGGATAGCTGCATTTAAGCAGTATCCTCAAGGTGAATTTTCGGTTGAAATTCCACCAAATATAAAAATGAGTGTTCCTTTAGAAAAGTTTATTTCTGTATTAGATAATACTCTAGATAGCCCTTCACACGGAAAACAAGTTGAGGCCATGCTAGAAAACTTGTCTGGTGGAAATATGAGAAGAGCACTGAATTTATTTAAAACGTTTATACAATCCGGTAATACAAAATTATATGAATTGTTAAATCAATACAGGAGAATTGATAATGTAGAAGTTGATTATAACTATGTATTCGATAGCCTGATTTTGAAAGATAATGTACACTACAATTCAAGTGATTCTGAGTTCTTTAATGTATTTAATTATTATAATGACGGATTTTATTCTCACATGACGGTAGTTAATATTTTGAAATACTTAGACAGATTGAGTTATAACGAGAAAAATAGTTTTGTTAGCATTGATGATCTGATCGAAAAATTTAAGGACTCATTAATTGATAGAGATAAGCTGTTAAATATTTTGGAGCCGTTATTATCTTCATATTTGATTAATTCTAACTATGGTGAGCGATCTCGTTTAGTATTAACCACATCAGTTTCAATTTCTTTACTTGGTAAATACTATATTAATGATTTAATAACCGACTGGAGATATCTATATTATGTATGTACTGATACACCAATAACTGACGTGCAAGTTTTAAAAACAATGAAGAGAATTTATGAGGCAGTTTTAAGAACCAAAAACACTTTAGCATTGTTTGGACTAAAGAGACAGCTTATAGATACATTTATGGAGTATTTAAAAGATTGTGAAAATGCAGATATTGAATTTATGAGAAAATTAACACATAAACAAGTCCAGGGATGTTTCGATGAACTACAAGCAAATTATAGACATAATATAGAACTACACGTTAAATCAATTAATAATTAGAACTATTAAGCTAATATTACCATATCAGTGCTTATGAGGTATAAAAATGAGCCGCAGAGAAAGAACCATGTGGCTTTTTTTGTTTTTCTTTGATATAAGGTAAATTGCAGTTGGCAAAATAGCTGTCTTTTATTCCAAAAAATATTCCAAACAAAAAAGAGCCGTATGGGAAGGCATCCCTATGGCTCTTCATTTTTTTGAAGGAGAATAGGTATTACAAAGATACGAATATTTCAAGTTCACCGACCCTATGCAGTAGGTGGCTTTTATTGATTTAACCTAGTTCTTGACCTCGTTAACTACTTTATCTAATCTACATTCTCAAACACAAGACCGTAACTTTTGGCAGCTAATTGAAGGGAGGCATTTGATACTATTAGCCTGCTCTCAATATCTTGTGCAGTTTTTTCATTAACTTCATTGGCATTTACAGATTCAATTAAGTAGTCAATTATGTCAATTCTTCCTTGAATGGCATTCGATAAACTTTTCAAGGTTTCACTTATGAATAAGTTGGCTTCATCTTTAAAATCTAATTCGTTAGGTATCTTAAAGTTCTCGATTTCTTTGATTTTGTTATTAAATTGTTTTTTTGATAATTCCAAATCAGAAACTGTTGATTCAGCACTCAATAGTCCAAATTGAAAGTTATCGACCGAATCGGAAACGGTTGTTTTCCAAGTCAAATCAATAAGTGAACTTGTACTTTTTATTAAACTATCCATCTTATCTTCAATAAATTTTTTTTCAGGAGATCTTAGATCAGTTTTAACATGCTCTGGTTCGTTCTTGGCTTTAGGACTGGTTGTTGTACCACAACCTGTAATTAGGAAAATACATAAAAGTAAAAATAATATTCGCATAACTTCCCCCTAGATTCGATAGTAAATTAAGTCTATCAGAACTAGGAAATTATTTCTATTTAAACAAGGGGTATGTTTATGTCCTCGCGTCTTATACATGTCGGACAAGTATCGTGTAATATTACCAAGCGTTTGGGATTATGTTAGAGGAATAATTACTTACTACTTCAAAAGAGGTGACAAACAAGTGACAAAATATTTCTTTAGTATGAATATCATAGACATTTACTGACTACCAAAAAATGCGTATTTCTTTGGTTATCAAAGGTGTGAAGACGATGGAATTTAAGGGAATAACATCATCGATAGCCTTCCAAGCTAATAGCGTGGGTTCGATTCCCATCACCCGCTCCATAATTACGGAGCTAACAAGCCTTGCGCAGCAAGGCTTGTTTTGTTTTTGTAATTCGACAAACTCTAAACTAATTAGTGTTCAGGGGGATAACTAGAGGACAAATTACACTTACTTATTCCTAACTCCTGTCTCCATCAAGTCGCGAATTTCCCAAGTTTTTTATCCACTCAAACCCGAAAAAACCCCTAATTCCTTAGGGGGTTAAATCTGTTATGAACGTTCTCTTTCGCGGTTTCTTAATCCAAATAATCCTGCTAAGCCAAGCAAGCCAAGCCAGCTCCAGTTAAAATCACGATTGTTATCAACAGCGGTTGCACGATAGTTGTTTCCATCTAGTCCATAAGTGTTCATTCGGTCATTTGTTACATTGTTAGTTCTGTTATTGTTCATACGATCATTTGTTACATTGTTAGTTCTGTAATTGTTCGTGTTCGTTACATCATTTGGAATAAAGCTGTTCAATGGGGTACCGTCATTTTTTCTAGCATTGGTTTGTTGAGTCATTTGGTCATTTGTCAGTGCATAGGCTGGGACTGACAGTAAAGATAACATTATCGCAAAGGCAAAGGCAATTGTGAAAAATTTTCTCATGCGTATTCTCCTTGTTTTTTATTTGGTACAAAGATAAGTTTCCCGTATTATAAATTGAATATTCAGTGGTTATTATAGTAAATCGGGATCATTGAGAGTAAACATTTTTAAATTGTGTAGTTGTCAGGCTGTAAAAAACGAAACAAGTACTTTGCAATGGCAAACTCAGTTTGTGGAATAAGTACTCACGCGCCAAAGCTAACTGCATTTCCTCAGTTTGTTGAGGAAACTTACATTGGAGAACTCCTGACGTGTATCGCATGAATACAGAGGCAGGTACCAACCAGCAACCAGCATATATTGCTTGTTGGTCTGTCTACAAGGAATTGACAAATTCAATAGATGGTCAGTCGTTCCGCTATTTGGCCCAAAATAGCAGTTTTGAGGAGGTAAAGTGACAGACGATCCGCTATTGGTCAATAAACCGAAGAAAAAGTCCCGTTTAGAGCCAAATAGCGGAATGTGTGTCCTCCAAATTAAGAAAATGGCGGTTTTTAGGCAGATAACGGAACGTATGACCGTGTACATTCATTGTGAGTACATTTGGTAAGCAAAAGAAAGAAAAATGTAACGGAGAGCAAGATTGGGATTGGAGAAGAGGTAGCATTCGACTTTATAAGCCAATTTTAACCATTAGAGTTTTATAGGTGCCCAAAAACTGGCGTACAACAGCGGTAGTAAGCTCAAACTTGATCGTAGTGCGATGGCATGGCAGTGCCACCTCTTCTGTTGCTAGTTGCATCATCCACCATGAATTGTTAATCTCGTCAGCTGCGAGCACTTAAACATTCTTACATTCTTCATTATGTACTTTTTCAAAAGCCTGAATTGTCACACGACTTTTTGTTGCAGGGCATATTCATTATTTTTCCCTCTTGTTTTAGCATGTCCAATCACTTCAAAAAACTTTGCATAAATTGTTATAGAAACATATTTGTTATAGAAACATATATTGTAAATTTACTTAAGGGGGGAAAGGTATGCCGGAAGATACACAAACAGAAGTATTACAAAGACTGACAAGAGTCGAGACGGTTGTTGATGGTATGAATCAAAAGCTGGATCGGGCTATACATGCAAATGAAACGGCTGTTGAAGCTCGTTCGTCGGCAAAGCAGGCACATCAAAGACTGGACAAAATCGAGGATACTCAAAAATGGCTGTGGCGTACCGCTGTAGGTGCTGTTATATTAGCGATTGCAGCTTTTATTATTAGCGGGGGCCTAAATCCTTAGATTGGTAATCGAACATACGCCTCATATACGGCCAAATAAAAGAAGCCAGTTTCCTCGTAAGGACTTGGCTTCTATTTCTCGTTCCCACTACGATCTAATGGTGACACGCGTACCTATAGGCACTAGATTAGCCAGCTGAATAACATCCTGATTATGCATTCTTATGCAGCCATGGGATACAGCATACCCTATGGAAGCAGGATTATTAGTACCGTGTATGCCATAATGAGGCCTTGATAATCCCATCCAGAATGCCCCGAAAGGTCCGCCAGGGTTAGGTGCTTTATTAATAATGGTATATTCCCCTTGAGGGGTTTGGGTCAACTCTTTGCCAATGCCGATTGGAAAAGCTCTTACAACGACGTCGTTATCGAGCAAATAAAGTCTCCGGTCAGACAAGTCAACAATGATACGGTAATTAGGCATGTAAAATATCGCCTCCTTTTTGTAGTTAGCTTATGTTAGGCGGTAGATGAAGGTGCGATTAGCTATATATTGGCTATGCTACATGACATATGCAGTGTCGATAGAAACAATATTTTCATATAATGCTATTACTTGTTCATATTATAAAAACTACATTCTAGGGGGGGGTTGAATTGAAAGGTTTAATATTGTGTGCTGGAATGGGCTCGCGGCTGCGTCCGTTAACTTATTCCAGACCTAAACATTTATTGCCATTAATAAATAAACCGGTACTATTCTATGGAATTGAATCTATGATAGAAGCTGGAATTACGGAAATTGGAATTGTAGTGTCTCCCAGCTTTAAAAAGGTGTTTGTTGAGGCGCTGCAGCGAGTAATTCCGTCTCATATACGCATTGAGTTGATAGAACAGAATGAGCCTAAGGGCTTAGCGCATGCGGTAAGTGTAGCGAGGTCATTTACTCAGTCAGAGGAGTTTATTTTGTACCTTGGAGATAATATTATAGATGGTCCTTTAAAGCCGCTAATTGAGCAATTTTATAGTGATAATTTGGACGGGCTAGTATCCGTCAGCCCTGTTGAGCATCCGGAGCGATTTGGCGTGGTAGAAATGAGTGGCAATAAGATTAGTAAAGTTGTAGAAAAGCCAAAGAATCCGCCAAGCAATTTGGCTATTAATGGCGTTTACTTGTTTAGGGAAACTATCTATGATGCAATTGCCAAAATTGTACCTTCAGCTAGAGGAGAGTATGAAATAACAGATGCGATACAGCAGCTTATTGATGATCAATACCAGCTTGGCATTTTTCACTCGTCTTATTGGTGGAAGGATACAGGTCTTCCTCAAGATTTAATTATTTGCAATCAATATTATTTAAGCAAAATAAAAGGGATAAACAACAAGGGAATGATAGACTCAAACTCTAGCGTTTCGATATCGGCCATAATAGGAGAAAATACGAAAATAGTGAATAGTGTCATCCGCGGGCCGGTAATTATTGGTCCAAATACAACGATTGAAAATTGTTATATCGGTCCTTTTACGTCGATTGCTGAAAATGTAACGATGAACAGCTGTGAGCTGGAAAACAGCATTGTGATGGAAAATACGGTGCTTAATGAGATCCCGCATCGCATCGATGAAAGTTTGATAGGCGGAGATGTGAAGATGATGGGCAGCTCACAAATACCAAATCGCATTCATATGTGGATGGGAGATCATACTTTAATCAATTTTCCAAAATAAAGGGAAGAACGAACGGCGGTTCAGGAATACGATACCTGAACCGCCATTTTTTAAATATATATAAGTTTTGATCCGGTTATCCTGGACTAATATTTTTTCTTTTGCTGGTGCAATATTTCCTCGTAAAATTGTTTTTGCTTTTGTAATTGAATCTTTAGGTTAAAGTCGGTATTAATTTTTTCACGCGCTTTCGTTCCAAAGTCTTCCCAACGCTCGGGGTGTCCAATCAGCCATAGCATGGCATCTGTTAATTTACTAATAGCTCCTTCAGGAACGAGCAGTCCTGATACTCTGTCTGTTACTAGCTCGGGGATACCTGCATGAGTAGTTGAAATAACAGGCAATCCTGTCGCCATTGCTTCTTTCAAAGTATTGGGAATTCCTTCCTGATTGCCATTTTTATCGGTACAGCTCGGAGCACAGAAGATGTGGGCGCGATAATATTGCTCCTGAATAGTTTTGTAATTTACCCAGGGAATAATTTCAACATTTTTTTGAAGACTATATTTTTTGATCAGCTTACGATACTCACTTTCAAGAGGGCCTTTGCCGATTAGGGTCAGTTTGATATTGCTATAATACTTTTTCACTTCTGCAAAAGCATGTAAGAGATCAGTGAAGCCCTTTTTCTCGACAAAACGGCCGACTGCCAAAAAACGAATCGTTTTATTAGCATCAAATTTACGTGCACGATATTCAAACCGATCTAAATCTAATCCGCCATACAATACACGAATTTTGCTTTCTGGACAGCCAAGCTCCATAATGGTTTCTTTTAAATGATGACATACTGGGAAAAATAGGTCAGCGGTTTTAAATAGCTGTTTTAAACGGCTTAAGTTTTTCTTTTTCTTAGGATAGGCAGTGGCATCATTGCCGCGGAAGCTGACAAATAGGGGAAGCTTATGTTTAAGCTTTAGAAACTGAAATTTTGGAGCTAATGATCCGTGATGAATATGAACCCCAACTACATTTGATTTTTTTAGAAGTGCGGGCTTTGCTTTGATTGCTTTTAAGAGAAGAATCGTCTTATGTGGAGATTTTTTTCGAATTTCTGAAGCTTTATCAATCATCATAAGACCGCGATACCCTTCAACACTTATTATTTGCTGGGATACATGCCCATCCTCCATGGAATGTTTATGGTGCAAAATTGTGGGGGTTTTTGTCATCGGTGTTCACCTTCCCATTTAAATATTTTATTGGCATTTTTCCTGATTTGACTATGACGCTTGCTGCCGGGTATTCTTTTGCGCCTGTGCCTGCGGTATACAGCCAAATATTTTTTTTGGCAATAGCCTTTGTAGTGGCATGCCAAACGGAGCCACATGTCCCAATCCTGAGAGTACCGGTAGGACGGGTTGAATAATCCTATTTTATTGAAGCAGCTATGATGGACAACAACAGTAGAGGTCCGAATCATCATCGATCTTTTATATAAGCGATTGCGTAATTTGTGCATATCGTTGTAGCTCTTTACTTTCTTGACACGTCTTTTGCGCCCTCTTCGAGCCTCGTAATACCAGCTGTACAGAAACATGGCTTCTTGATTCGCCTCTAAAAATTGTTTATTTTTCTCCAGCTTACGAGGAAGGAAGCGATCGTCGGAATCCAAAAATGCAATGTATTTCCCTTTAGCCAAGCGAATTCCTGTATTTCTAGCTGCGGAAGGTCCTTGATTTTTTTGATAGACATATCGAACCTGAGCTCTAAATAGGCTGACAATTTGTTTGGTCCTATCTCTAGATCCGTCATCTACAACAATAATTTCATAGTCCTTGCAGGTTTGCTTTAAGACGCTCATGATCGCTCGTTTTATAAACCGCTGCCGATTATAGGTTGGAATAATAACGCTAAAGAAAGGCATCTCGTTTATATTCTGAGTTCTCTTATCTGTAACGTCGTTACTTAATTGCTCTAACTTTTCTGCCTGTGTGGACAAATTGAAGTCCTCCTCTATTCATTTCCTTTCATTTTTTTCAGATCCCATAAATGACTGTAGCCCTCCCTTATGCATAATTGCTCTTCCTTCTAACTTATGACCCTTTGGTAGAAAGGGTATAGACTGATGCATCTAGCACACTTATTTTTTTGCAAGAAGAAGTATTAGCCCAAGATTTTTAAAGCAATATGCATAATCTAGTAAAAAAGATTAATAGTGATGTGAAGGAAGGTGGAGATTATAAAAGCTTTAAAAAGGAATGTGGAGAAAGATTACGGCTTCAAAATAAAAAAGTGGAAAGTCATTAAAAATGTAAAGAACTCTAGCCTTGTCGTTCAAATTGTTACTAACAACGGTAAGAAGTATGCTCTAAAAAATTTGTATTTGACGCGGGCTAGACAGCAGTTTATTGCTAAGTCAGAGCAGCTGTTGGCCGATAGAGGTGTCAAGCTGGCTTCACCAGTTTTAACCCATAACGGCGAGCTGCTAATGGAATATAATAAAAACCCTTATGTGCTGTATCAATGGATTGACGGCAAAAGCGCCTCATTGCGCAATCAGGAAGATTTGGAGGCTATTGTTGAAGCGATGGCTCGTTTTCATCAAGCTTCAAAGCAGCTTCAATATCCTGATGATATGAAAATATACGGTCATGAGCATTGGGAGAACGAATACAAGGAACGAATAAAAACGATGAGAAAGTGGTCTAAAGAGCATAAATCATCAAATAGCGGCAATGCGCCTTTAATTAAGAAGTATATTGGCTTCTTTCAGAAGATGGCTTACAAAGCGCTGCAGGAGCTGCAGAACAGCCGATATGAAAGTTATTTCAACAGTGAAGCTTCAGCCAAGAGCCTGGTGCATGGAGATTTGCATAGTAATAACGTCATCGATAGTAAAAATGAAAAAGTGTTGATTGATTTTGAGGATGTTCGGTATGACTTGCCCTCCAAGGATTTGCTTCGCTTATTCAGCATGTATAGTAAAAATCATTCCTTTCAAGGGAAAACGTTCAGCGGCATGCTGGAGAAATATGAGGGTTACCATAAGCTATCTTCTGAAATTAAAAAACTTGTTCTGATTGATTTCATGTTTCCTCATATTTTTGAACGTCTGCTTCGCAAGAAAAAATATATTGGGATGGAAAACAAGGAACTCAAGCACAGACTGAAACAAGAAAAGAAAAAAGCAGCGTATGTCTACGAAAAATACTTTTCAAATAATCAAGGCGCGGGGGGATAATTTTGAAAAAAATCGCATTTGTCCGAACACGATATCTTCCTCCATCTGAAACCTTTATTTACGAAGAGCTTAAAAATATTAATACGGTTAAACCGATTGTCTTTTCTCGCAAAAAAATGAACCTCGACCGATTTCCATACTCCGATATTAGAAAATTATCCCACGGCACAAACAATATTATAAAAAGGTTCCGGCAAGAAAAAATCAAATTAATTCATGCTCGCTTCGGTAATGCAGGCGTCCGTTTAATGGAGGTGAAAAGACGGACTCGCCTGCCAATGTTGACTTCCTTTCACGGATTTGATTTGCCTGTAAAAAGAAGCAGGAAAAATTTATATCATAGAAAGCTTCCGCGATTGTTTAGAATAGGCGACCGGTTTACGGTCCCATCCTTTCATATGAGACAGAAGCTCATTAACTGGGGATGTCCTCCAAACAAAATCAATGTGATGTACAGCGGAATCGATTTGAAAAAATTCACCTATTTAAAGCGGGATCTTAAAACGGAAAATGTGGTCATTATAGCGGTTGGACGGCTTCATAAAAAGAAGGGCTTTCGTTATTTATTAAAAGCATTCAAGCAAGTAGTCGTTCAATATCCGACATCCCGTCTAATTATTGTTGGCGAGGGAGCGGAAAGAGGCAAATTAACAGAGCTCATATCAGCATTGAACCTAAAAAAATATGTAAAGCTGGAAGGCATTGTTACCCATAGCCAAATGTCTGCAATGCTCAGCCAAGCAGATATTTTCTGTCTGCCAAGTGTCACTACAAAGGAAGGCAATCAGGAGGGAATTCCTAATGCAATTAAGGAAGCGATGGCGACAGGGCTGCCGGTTGTGTCTACGCTTCACGGCGGAATTCCGGAACTCGTTGCTGATGAAAGCGAGGGACTATTAGTTCCTGAAAAAAGCGTTAAGCTGCTAGCCGAAAAGATTATGTATTTAATTGAAAATCCATCCGTTCGCAGAGAAATGGGGCAAAAGGGACGAGCAAAGGTTGAAAATAGCTTTGATTCTTCCAAGCAGGTTAGAATGCTGGAGGACATTTACAAAGAATTGATGGGAGACAACAAATAGAAGAGAGTTGATAGGTATGAATGATAATCATGACACGGAACAGGTGGATGAAAGGATGGAACAGTCCACCTTGGTAACCGTAGTGATCCCGACCTACAATCGCGCCAAATTTATTACGAGAGCAATCGATAGTATATTGAATCAAACGATGGGGCAGTGGAAGCTGCTAATTGTAGATGATGGATCAAAGGACAATACCAAATCAGTAGTGGAAAAATATATTGGGGATTCTAGAATTCGCTATGTCCGTCTAAAAGGCAATAAGGGAGTTTGCTACGCCTTAAATCATGCCTTGTCACTAGTAGACACCAAGTATTTTTCACAGCTGGACGCTGACGATTGGTATGAGAAATATACGTTGGAAGCCTGTCTTAAAAAGATGGAGAGCTCCAGCTCCAGAACAGCAGTGGTATATGGGCATGAAAAAATATGGCGGCTGGCAGGTTCTAACCGCTTGCATTATGTAGGCAAAAAAAGAAAAAAAACGATTACTGGCAAGTATCAGTTTATTACGTATCATGACATGATTTATCCGCGGTTTTATCGTACGGAAGCTCTTCGGAAGATGGGCGGCTGGTCGCATAAGGTGCCGCAAAAAGGCCGTTATGCCGAGGATCGGCAAATACTGTTAAAGCTTGCGGGTAAATTTAAATTTAAACGGGTTGACCGGACGTTGTATAACCGTCTCAAGCATAAGAGCAATAATTCACGTAAGCAAAATCGGCTGAAATACGCAAAGGTAACGAGATATCTTTATAAGTCGGCATTAAAAAGATGGGGAAATAAGTATAAGGCCAAATTTGTATGGGTAGGCGGACGATTAAAGGTAGGGAGATTGATAAAGAAATGATTACAGATGTCCCGAAAAGCAGCCAAAAGAGCGAGGATATGCTGACCACAATGGAGGTTATTGAAAAGGTTAGAGAGGCGCTTGTAGAGAGAAGGCCATTATCCGTAGTGCGTGTTGGCGACGGTGAAAATTTATGCTTAAGCCAATACAAGGTATGGCCGATTCGCAAAGTATTATCAACGCGCTGGGCCAGACTGTCGAGAAGCACGAACTGGAAAGGGGTACGGCTGCCTAATGTCAGGCTTCGCGATGAGCTGATTACCTCTATTAAAAAAGCGGATATTGTAGGCATTCCCTATTACAAAGATAAGGAGATTTTAGCAAAGCAAGGGCATCTGCTCTCGCTCACACAGCGCTGCTTTGAGCAGTACAATATTCAGCCCAAGCAGCTTTGCCATACTTTTGTTAATCGGCATATGGTCGAGTATCCGTTGTTCTGGGAAACGCTCAGGAGTAAAAGAATAGTTGTTATTTCACGCTGGGCTGATAAATTCAAAAATTTGGTAGGCAAAAAGTATAAAGACTTTGATATTAGCTTTGTTAAAGCGATACGTATGAACAATTATAGAGAGATACCAGCAGTGCTTGAGAAGATGAAAGCTGTCGAATGCGACATTGTATTTATTTCTGCTGGCGTTAGCGCGGTAATTTTGGCACAGAGGCTGGCTGAGGAGCAAGGGCGAATCGCGATCGATTTTGGCAAATCGGCAATATTTATGATAAGCGGCAATCATAAAGTCCGTCCATGGGACCCGAAAGCAAAATAATCAAGTCATTTTATTAGGGGGATGGGTGAATTGAAGGTAACAGTAATTGGTTCTGGATATGTCGGCACAACGACTGCTCTGGTGCTTGCTTATACTGGCCATGATGTGATTGGATTGGATGTTGATAGCAAAAAAGTAGAGAAGCTAAAAAATGGAGTTCTTCCTTTTATGGAGCCGGGACTGGATAGCTTGCTTCAGGAGGCTTTAAGTAAAAAGAAAATCCAATTTACAACTGACAGCAAAAAAGCAGTTAAGCTGAGCAGCATACTGATGATAGCCGTGGGGACACCTTCCACATTAACCGGGAAGGCCGATCTTACCTACGTCCGGCAGGTGCTGGATATGATTGCCGAGCATGCGGATGAACCGAAAATTGTCGTTACAAAAAGCACGGTGCCGCTTGGCACTAATCGGTGGATCAAACAATATATGAAAGAGAAAATGGGCGAACGCCATCAGGGGATAAGTATTATATCTAACCCTGAATTTTTGCGTGAGGGCAAAGCACTCCACGACTCCTTGCATCCGGCAAGAACAGTAATCGGAGGCGAGGACAAAGCGGCAATGGCGAAGATAAAAGAAATGTATGCTCCTCTGCCTACTTCTTTTTTCACTTGCAGCTATGAAACTGCGGAGCTGATTAAGTATGCGTCAAACGGGTTTTTGGCGACGAAGATTTCCTATATTAATGAAATAGCGCGTCTGGCGGATGAAGTAGGAGCGGATATTGAGGGCGTTGTAGCAGGAATGGGGATGGATCCGCGCATTACGCCGAGCTATATGCAGGCCGGTCTTGGGTACGGCGGCTCCTGCTTTCCGAAAGATGTAGACGAATTAATTGCTTTTGCCAAGCAAAATGGCGTAGGTGCTAATTTGCTTGAGCAGGTGAAGCATATCAATGAAACACAAATCAGCTGGTTTGTTCGAAAAATGGAAGCTGTTCTTGAGCTTAAAGGAAAGAAAGTGCTAGTGCTGGGCGTTGCTTTTAAGGAAGATACCGATGATCAGCGCGAGTCTGCCGGTATACGCTTAATTGAGCATTTGCTTGAGAAAGGGGTAGATGAGATTACGATTATTGACCCTACAGTTTTTTCACCGGATCAAATTAAGTGGACGAAAGCAATGGATGATGTTCACAAGCAGCGAGTTAAGGTGACAGCTTTGAATGAGGAAGCTGCTGATGGCATTCATGCGGTATTGCTGGCTACGCCTTGGCCGGCCTTCAAGGATTATCCTTGGCAGGCTTGGGGGAAGAGAGCGGCATCGGCTTATTTATTCGATGGACGGAATTTCCTTGATCCAGAGCAAATGCGTCTAAGCGGCTGGCACTATTCTGGCGTAGCAAGGAGGGGGCAGGGATGAATATTGTCATTACCGGCGCAGCGGGCTTTATTGGCTCTCATTTAAGTGAAGCGTTGCTAGGAAGCGGCCATACGGTTATAGGGCTGGATTGTTTAGACCGCTCGTCTAACAGGAGTATTAAACAGGACAATCTGAAAATTGTGTTGAACCACCCGTGCTTTAAATGGCATGACATTAATTTGCTGGATGCTGATCTGGAGCAATATATTTGCGATGCTGATGCGGTTTTTCACCTTGCCGGCATAGCAGGCGTAAGAAATAGCTGGGGAGCTTCCTTCAGCGATTATTTGCAAGCTAACGTTCTGCTTACTCAAAAGGTGCTAGAGGCGTGCAAAAAAGCTTCTGGCTTGAAAAAGCTTGTATATGCCTCTTCTTCCTCCGTTTATGGAGGAAGCGATGAGTCATATAGCTCTGAGCAATCGCCGACCAGGCCGATCTCACCCTACGGGCTGACTAAGCTTGCGGGTGAGCAGCTATGTTCGCTTTATTACAAAGAGTACGGAATTCCGTTCTCGGCGATGAGATACTTTACCGTTTACGGACCTAGGCAGCGGTCGGATATGGGCTTTCATCGCTTCATGAAGGCAGCTTTGCTCGATGAGCCTTTAACGATTTTCGGCAACGGTGAACAAACACGCGATTTCACTTATGTGGATGACGTAGTTGCCGCCAATATTAGCGCAATGAATTGCAGCAAGCATGGTACTGTATTTAATATCGGAGGCGTGGAAACAGCGTCTGTCAATGAGGTGCTTCATAAGATCGAAAAGTTATGCGGCAGGAAGCTGCAGCTGAATTATGTAGATGAGCAACCAGGAGATCCTTTCACTACACGCGCTGACATTTCATTTGCACAGGCTGAGCTGAATTATAAACCTGTTGTTACGTTAGATGAGGGATTAGCTAGACAGTGGAAATATATTTCTGACTTATATCGTATGGAAAGAAAGTAGGTGAGCGGCAATGATCGGAATTTTGTACCCCAGGTCGCTGCTGCGTCCTTTAATGCTAGGCAAGCAAAGCTTTGAAAAACCAGCTTTCTATATTAAGGCAGCTAGCGAGGCAGGAGAAAAGGTAATCTTCTTTTCACTTTCAGATATTAATTGGGCGAAAAGGACGGTTACAAGCTGGGATGGAGTGGGAACGGTCCGCTCCATGCATCGGCTGCCGCCAGTCATTATAAATCGGACGAGGACAAATGACTCGCTGACCAAGCGCGTGATTCAGCGGTTGAAGAAGCTGGGCATCATCGTATTCAATGAGCATAATGTAGAGTCTAAATTGCATGTTCATCGTATTTTGGCTGCAAATAAGCACTTGCTGCCGTATTTGCCGGAAACGGATGAGGTTAGCAAAGACTCGCTCAAAAACTTGCTTGGCAATTATGACTGTTTGTATCTCAAACCAACGACGTCATCTGTAGGCACTGGGATTATTCGCGTAAGAAAAGAGAAAAGCGATTGTATAGCTGATATTAATATGCGTGGTAAAACGAAGCATAAAAGAGCGAGTGTTAAAAAAATTGTTAAGCTTGTTAAAAAGCGCAAATATAAGTATTTAGTGCAGCAAGGCATCTCGCTTATGACCTACAAGGAGCAGCCGGTTGATTTTCGCGTATCGATCCAAAAAGACGAGGATGGCGCGTGGCAATATGTAGGAATGGTTGGACGGGTAGCTCAAAAAGGGGCGGTTGTGACTAATCTGCATTGCGGAGGAAAGTCATTCAAGGCATCAGAATTGTTTGAAGCATGGGGCTGGAATGGGAAGCGTGTTGAGGAGCATGTAGCGGCACTTGGATTAAATATCGCAGTAACGCTGGAAGCTAATCTGCCGACTATCGCCGATTTGGGGATCGATATCGCACTTGATGAAAATCAGCATCCGTGGCTCATTGAAGTCAACTTTCGTGATTTGAGAATTACATTCCGCGATGCGGGAGAGCGGGATAAGTGGAAAAAAACATTTTTTAATCCTGTTTATTATGCTGCTTATTTGGTGAGAAATAGCGAGGGCAGCTATTATAATTGAAGCGGGTAGAAAACATTTATTACCATACAAATTATGGTATACTATGTTCACCAAATAATAGTGCTGGGGAGATAGATATACTATGAGACTATATATTATTCGTCATGCTGATCCGGATTATGAGAGAGATACAATTACTGCTGCAGGCCATTTGGAAGCGCAGGCGCTATCCAGACGGCTGCAGCGTATGGGAATAGATGAGATTTACAGCTCACCAGTGCCAAGAGCTTTGTATACGATGCAGTACACGTCTGAATTAATGCAGATTGCGCCGTCAATCCAGCCCTGGATGGCAGAGCTGGACTGGAGGGTTACCGATAAGTCGGGAGTGAAGCGGTCAATATGGAATACCGACGGAGAATGGATCCGCGGACAGCGGCCTTTGCCGAATGAAGACAACTGGCATCAGTTCGAGGCTTTTCAGGAGGATAATTTTCTATCCAAGTATATTAATCTCCAGGGAGAGTCGGATAAGTTTATGGCGTCCCTTGGTTACTTTAGAGAGGACGGCGTATATCGCATGGTGAAGCCGAACAAGAAGCAAGTAGCGGTCTTTTGCCATTTAGGCTTTGGCATTACCTGGCTCTCACATTTGCTTGAGCTCCCGCTGCCTCGCTTATGGGCTGGCTTCTCGATGGCGCCCAGCTCCGTAACAACAATATTGCTGGATGAGCGCTCTGAAGAATTTGCAGTACCGCGTTGCCTCAGCTGGGGAGATACTTCTCACCTATATGAAGTGGGTTTGCCGATAAGCAAGCAAGGCATTGTTGCCAATACAGATTAGTAATGCAAGGAAGCAGGGCTGTCCCATTAGTCATCATGAAGATGCCGGGGACTGTCCTTTTCTTTTGTGACCGAGGGCATATCATCCGGTTGGCAGCTGTATGCAGGCTCTTATTCTATTAACTTCTATCAGAGGTTAAACCTGTGTTACAATAGGAACAGATTTTATGTTTGTTCTGCTTTGCAGGGGGTGTTATTAACGGATGGATAATCAAGACAGGCCAATTGGCAGACCGGATTTTTTGTTGTTATTTATTGCGTTTTTCTTAGTTTGCTTTGGTCTTGTGATGATATTTAGCGCCAGCTCAGCTCTTGGCCTCAAGGATTATGGCAACCCATGGCATTATGTGAACAGGCAGGTCATGTTTGCAGGGATCGGGCTGATTGCGATGCTGGTATGTATGCGAATACCTTTTCAAACCTGGAAAAAGTTCGCGCCTCCTATGATCCTGACAGCGTTGCTATTGCTTGGCTTAGTACTTGTGATCGGTAATGTGGCCGGCGGTGCTAAGCGCTGGTTTGCAGTTGGGGGATTCAGCTTCCAGCCATCGGAGTTTGCCAAGATTTCCATTATTGTTTATTTATCAGCAATTATTAGCAAAAAAGGCGAGAAGATCCGCTCCTTCAAACGAGGTCTTATTCCTATTTTTATCGTGATGGGACTGGTGCTGGGGCTTGTGTACAAACAGCCGGATTACGGCACGATGTTGATATTGTCGGCTATAGCAGGCAGTATCATCGTTGTAGGCGGAGCTAATTTTAAGCATTTGTTTGCTATTGCGGCTGCTATTATTCCTGCTTTCGTAATATTAGCTGTTTCTTCAGAATATCGGATGAAACGTATCACTTCATTCCTTAACCCGATGGAAGATTTATCCGACGACGGCTATCAGCTAAGCCAATCGTTATCTGCGCTGGGACATGGCGGCTGGACGGGAACGGGACTCGGCCAGAGTGTGCAGAAGCTGTTTTATTTGCCAGCGGCGCATACAGATTTTATTTTCTCTGTAATAGCAGAGGAGTTTGGTTTTCTTGGTTCTACTTTTTTTGTGCTGTTGTTTCTTTTGTTTATATGGCGCGGCTTCCGAGCTGCATTATCCAGCCAGGATTCCTTTGGACTTCTATTAGGAGTCGGGATTAGCTCCATGTTTTCCATTCAATTCCTTATGAATATTGGCGCGGTAACCGGCAGCCTGCCTATTACAGGGGTTACATTGCCCTTTATAAGCTATGGCGGAACATCGCTTATTCTTAGTATGGCTAGTACAGGAATATTGCTCAGCATTTCCAGACAAGCTACTCGCAAGAAGCAGGAGCTGAAGCAATAGTCCAAGTATAGAAATAGACGAGGATAGACTATGTTTATAGTTAATAAAATAAAAAAGCTCGACATGCTCATTTTGCTTATAACTTTTGCGCTTGGCCTTGTAGGTACAATGGCTATTTACGAAGCTACAGTGGGGACTAACTTACATAATCTGCATATTCAAAATTTCATTATGCTCATATTGTTCTGCGCGCCCATGCTTTGTATTGCGCTTATTGATTACAGGATTATAGTCAGCAAGCTCGCCTATGGATTTTACGGCATAGGTGTAGCTTTGTTGGTTGCCGTTCATTTTTTTGGCGAGAACAAAAATGGCGCCCAGCGCTGGCTGAATCTAGGCGGATTTGAATTTCAGCCATCGGAGCTCGCAAAAATTTGCACGATTTTATTAGTGGCTCATTTGCTGCATCGGCGCAAGGGAGAGCAATTGAAAATTGGGAAGGATATTATTCCTATTTTGCTTGTATTTCTGGTGCCTGTATTGTTTATTTACAAGCAGCCTGATCTTGGGACAGCGCTTGTGTTTTTAGGGATGATGCTCAGCATGCTGTGGATGGGCAATGTCAGGATGATCTATATGGCATTATGTGTAGGTTTAGGCGCAGCCGCTATTGTTGCCGTATTTTGGCTCTTCCATAATAATTACGATTTGCTGGCCTCGATAGTCAAGTCGCACCAGATGGACCGCATTCAAACCTTTATAGATCCCGCAAGCGATCCGGACAAGTCCTGGCATGTAAACAATGCCTTAATTGCGATTGGTTCGGGAGGCTTGAACGGAGATTCCGGATACTTTTTTCAAAAAGGCTTTATTCCTTACGTTTACTCGGATTCCATCTTTGTAGCAGTGGGAGAGAAATACGGCTTTATCGGCTCCTCGGTGCTTTTGTTTTTGTTTTTTCTGCTGTTGTACCGAATGATTATCGTCAGTAATGAGAGCAGAGATTTGGCAGGCTCCTATATCGTGATTGGCATTATTGGCATGCTTGTCTTTCAGATCTTTGTAAATATTGGCATGCATGTAGGCATAATGCCGCTTACCGGTATTTCATTGCCGTTTATTAGTTATGGCGGAAGCACGATGTTAACGAATATGATCGCAATCGGAATTGTGCTTAGTGTTGCCGTTCATAAAAATGAAATTGTTATAGATTAAGCTGGAGGGAATTGACGTGCAGCAATATCGGTCGATTAGCGACAAAAGGACGACGCAGCGCTATGTATTTTGGCTGCTTCTTGCAGGCTTTGCAGTGATTGCTGCTTTTGTGGCCCTGCAGCCTGATAATAGACTGGATCAAAGTGTAGCATCCTATATTCAGGGCTTTGAGGCGGACAAGATTACATCGATTATGATGTTTTTTACAACGGTTGGTTCGACGAAATTTACAATATTAATTACGCTTGGTGTGCTGGCTATTTTATATGCTAAATTTCGCAAAGCAAATGAACTATTGTTTATTTGTGCTGTACTTGGCGGTTCTGCCTTGCTTAACACAGTATTGAAGCTAACCTTTCATCGCGCGCGCCCTGAGGTGCATCGCTTAATTGAGGAGACAGGATTTAGCTTTCCTAGCGGTCATACAATGGCTGCATTGGCACTTTATGGTGCGGTAGCCTTCTTGCTGTGGCGCCACGCTTCTACAGTCGCTCTGCGAGCGCTGATCATCGGTATTACCGCTCTTTTTATTTTTATGATTGCGGTAAGCAGAATCTATTTGGGCGTTCACTTTCCTAGCGATATTGCAGGCGGAATACTGGCAAGCGGAATGTGGCTCTCGCTTGTAATTTGGGTTTATCAATGGTGGCAGGAGAATGGCAAGACAAGGTAATTGGTCAAGAAAGGGACAGCCAGAGGGCTTCAACCTTGTTCTGTTTTGTAGTATGATAGTAGAAGTGTAAACGTCAATAACTGATAGTATACTTACGAAATGCAATTAGGCATGTGTCTATTATGGCGGATGCTTTCAAAGTGAGTTTGCTGTACAGATTTGTAGGAGGAACAGTATGTCGGATCAATCTTCATCCACAGTGGCGGCTAATCGATCTCAACCTAGCAATCTGCTGCGTCGTGATGTTCGTTTTCTTGGCAATATACTTGGTGAAGTTCTCGTTCATCAAGGCGGACGTGAGCTGTTTGATATCGTAGAGCAAATCCGTGAGCAGAGCAAGGCTGTGCGCGCGGAATTTGTGCCAGAGCTATACGAACAGTTTAAATCGACCATTTCATCGATTAACCCGTCAATTAGACAGCAAGTGATTCGTGCGTTTGCAATTTATTTTCAATTAGTGAATATTGCAGAGCAGAATCATCGCATCAGAAGAAAAAGAGACTACGAGGTTACGGCAGGAGAGGCTGTACAAAGCGGGTCCATTGAAAGTGCTATTCAGAAGCTTAAGGAGCGCAACACATCGATCGAAGATGTGAAGGAAATGATTAACGGTATTTCCCTGGAGCTTGTTATGACAGCTCACCCGACTGAAGCGACACGTCGTGCTGTGCTTGATATCCATAAGCGTATAGCAGATGATATGACGGAGCTGGACAACCCGACTCTTACCTATCGCGAGCGCGAGAAGCTGAAGGAAAAGCTGATGAATGAAGTGCTCATTCTTTGGCAGACTGACGAGCTGCGCGACCGCAAGCCGACCGTAATCGATGAAGTACGCAACGGGCTGTATTACTTTGATGAGACGTTATTCGAGGTACTTCCTAATGTGTATGAAGAATTGGAGCGTTGTTTGACGAAATATTATCCAGAGCACCATTGGCATGTGCATGATTATTTGCGCTTCGGCTCCTGGATTGGCGGAGATAGAGATGGCAATCCATCTGTGAAATCCCATGTTACATGGGAGACTCTAACCCTTCATCGCCAACTCGTCATTAAAAAGTATGAAGAAAAGCTGCAAGAGCTAATGGAGCTGCTAAGCTTCAGCACGAATCTTGTTACGGTTACACCGGAGCTGATCGCTTCCATCCGTTCAGATCGTGAGCAAATTGAGCTTAAAAATATTGAGCTTTGGCGTAATTTGTCGGAGCCTTACCGCATCAAGATCGGCTTTATTCTTGAAAAGCTTGCTAATACTCGCAATGATTCCGTTAAAAATGCACAGCTTCGCTACAGCAACCCGAATGAGCTGCTGGAAGATTTGAAAATTATCGATCGCAGCCTGCGCAGCCATTATGCGGATTACGTGGCAGATACAGCCGTTGCGAAGCTAATTAGACAAGTTGAGCTATTTGGCTTCCATTTGGCAGCATTGGATGTGCGTCAGCACAGCCAAGAGCATGAAAATGCGATGACAGAGATTTTATCTCTTATGAATATCGTTCCAAACTATGCTGAACTGAGTGAAGCGGATAAAACAGAGCTGCTCCATCGTCTGTTGAATGATCCAAGACCGCTTACATCCAGCCATCTGAATTACTCTGAGTCTACTCGCGAGTGCTTGGATGTATATCAAACGATTTATCGCGCACAGCAGGAGTTTGGCGTGAATTGTATCTCGAGTTATTTGATCAGTATGACAGAAGCGGCAAGCGACATGCTGGAGGTTATGGTATTTGCCAAAGAAGTCGGCCTTTTCCATCAAGACCAGGATGGAACAGTAACCTGCACGCTGCAATCTGTTCCGCTGTTTGAAACGATCGACGACTTGCATGCTGCGCCTGGTATTATGAAGCAGCTGTTTGAAATGCCTGTCTATCGCAAGGCTATTGAAGCATGCGGCAATCTGCATGAAATTATGCTTGGCTACTCTGACAGCAACAAGGATGGCGGAGTCGTTACGGCAAACTGGGAGCTTCGTGTTGCTCTTCGCGATATTACTGAAATGGCGAGCAATTACGGCGTGAAGCTGAAGTTCTTCCATGGACGCGGCGGTGCACTAGGCCGTGGCGGCATGCCGCTTAACCGCAGCATTCTGGCTCAGCCTCCTTCAACTGTAGGCGGCGGCATTAAGATTACGGAGCAAGGCGAAGTGCTGTCTTCCCGTTACTCGATGCAAGGCATTGCTTACCGCAGCTTGGAGCAAGCGACTTGGGCTCTGATTACAGCGGCCCGTCTAGCGAAATATCCTGAAGACGATAAAGTGAAAGAAGCGGAATGGGACGATATAGCCCGTTCAATTTCTGAAACGGCTTTGACGAAATATCAGGATTTGATCTTCCGTGACCCGGATTTCTTGCAGTTTTTCAAAGAGTCTACACCGCTGCCTGAAGTTGGCGAGCTGAACATTGGTTCTCGTCCTTCAAAACGCAAAAATAGTGACCGCTTTGAAGATTTGCGCGCTATTCCTTGGGTATTTGCTTGGACACAAAGCCGTTATTTGCTGCCGGCATGGTATGCGGCAGGTACGGCGTTCCGCCAATATATTAATGATGAACCGGCTAAGCTGGAGAAGCTGAAGGAAATGTACGAGCAGTTCCCATTCTTCCGCACGCTTATTGACAACCTTCAGATGGCGCTTGCGAAGGCTGATCTTGTTATCGCCAAAGAGTATTCGCTTATGATTAAGGACGCAACAGTCCGCGATCGTATCTTCAAGCAAATTGAAGAAGAGTATGAGCTTACTTCCAAGCTAATTCTGGAAATTACGAAGCAAGCCGAGATTTTGGATAGTGTGCCTGTGATCCAGGAATCTATCCGTCTGCGCAACCCTTATGTTGATCCGCTTAGCTATTTGCAGGTTCAGCTATTGTCTGAGCTTCGCCAGCTGCGCGAAAATGAACAGGATGATGCAGCGCTGCTGCGCGAGGTTCTGCTCACTATCAACGGAATTGCTGCCGGCCTTCGCAATACGGGCTAATCGGATAAAGGGCTTAACATGGAATGACATGTTAAGCCCTTTTTTTAAATTACAAGGGGTTGTACGCCCCCTATTTTAAGTATTCACCGAGAAACGGCGCATCCTTAACAAAGGAGCGCAGCGTTTTTTCTTTAAATATTAGAAAGTATAAGTTTTCTGCCTATACCTGTTCTAACATTTCGCCGGAATGAAACTTATGATCGCCATAAGGACGGCGACAGCCGTTTCACCTTGTCGCATTGGTTATTATGAATCGTTACTTTGGCGCCCAAAGTGTGTAACGGTTGCTACAGCCGCTAAAGTGCTGTTTTCGTACTGTTAAATTTTCTAAAATATAGGAAAGTATATGTTTTCACCTTATACTTGTTCCTATATTTCACCGAGAAACGGCACATCCTTAGCCAAGGACGCGCAGCGTTTCTTCTTGACGGTTGTTTTAGCGGCTATTTCGAAATTTTGGCGTATTTTTAGCAGATATGGATTGAATAGCGGCAATGGCAACCGTTAGGTTTAAAAACATCATATTTTTTAATGAATAGGCTCTGTA
>NZ_JAZHCT010000034.1:0-60224 GCF_036541265.1 Paenibacillus sp. IITD108
GGGGCATTTCTGCGTATTGTGTATGAAATTTCATATACATTGAGCTGTTTCGAGGTTCGCGGACACGCATAGGGTTATAGAGTTTCGATGCAAAAGAAAATTGGCTATTTTCGTTGAAATAACGCTGCTGGAATTCGTTAGACTCCAGCCAACACAAGGGTAAACGGCTTCGCAGTTCAGGCCTTCGTGAACGTGCTCGCCTGAATACGACTTCAGGCGAGTGGAGAAGCAATCGTCTCTCAATCATTCATAATTGGCAGCTCAACGAAGAATCGTGTCCCTTCTCCGTATCGGCTGGCTACTTCTACTGTACCGCGATGAGCGTGCGCAAATTCACGTGCGATGGCAAGTCCCAGTCCCAGCCCTGAGCTCCCGCTCTTGCTTTTGTTATTTCTCTTCCCCCGGTAAAACCGGTCAAACACTCGGCCAAGCTCCTCTTCCTCCATCCCCATGCCGTCATCCTGAACAACAATATGGACCATCGTTTTGCTTTCATTGATGCCAATTATAATGCGCACGCTGCTGCGGGCATGCTCCAGCGCATTGCCTGTCAAATTAATGATCATTTGCCGGATACGGCTCTCATCCGCATAGATCATCAGCTCATGCGGCGATTTCATATCCGTCTTGATTGCTCTTTCCTCAGCTTCCAGCGCCAAAGTTTCAACAACCTGCGAAACAACCTCTGTCAGCGAAAACCAGCTTTTCGCAAGGGGCAAATTGCCTGACTCCGCTAACGCCAATACCTGCAAATCGCGCACCAGCTTTGTTAGTCTAAGCGTTTCATCATGCAGTCTGGCGGCCTTCTCAACCGGAAGCGGTACATTATCTGAAATTGCATGCTCCAGCTGCGATCTCATTACGGCAATTGGCGTTCGAAGCTCGTGGGCAATATCTGCAACCATCGTCCGCCGCACAGTTTCCAGCTTATTGATTCTCTCAAGCTGCTCTGCTGCACTTTGAAGTGCGACACGTACAGCACATTCCGAATGCGAAAGCTTACGTGATTCACTTTGCAAGATTTCTGCGACTAAAGCTTCTTTTATATCTTTATCAGTCATCTGTCTATATAATAAGCTCGCTGTTTCAAGCCTCGCCTTATCAAACGCAGCTTTGCTGCGCCTGATAACAATAAACCCGGCTACAATTACGCTAACAGCGCTTGATCCCGTAAATAATCCCGCTAATAAGCGTAAATATAACGACTGCTCCAAATAGACAGCAATATATCCTGTAATTTTTCCATCAGACAATACAGACATTTTGTCCAAGTGTCTTAACTGTTGTTCCAGCCCCTCTGCCGCTTCTATGTAAATACCGTTTTGAGTGGCAGCCACTGGCGTCTTTCCGTCCGGATCATAAAAAATAACAGAAATCCGTTGATTAGAGCCAAACATATACTGATCCTTTTGAAGTCGTTCCGACAGTCCCGTTAACTCCCCATTATTTTGTTCGGCATACAGCTTCGCATAGCCGTTCCAATATAATCTCGCAATCTCCAGCTCTCTGTCATGCAGGCTTTGAGCAGCAGCGGAGGCGACAAACCAGGCAAACACTGCTGCTGCAGCACTAATAACGGCTATTAGGCTATAGCCCTTTCGATAGCCCTTTTGCTTGGATATACCGTCCCTGTTTGAACGTTCCATCACTATTCCTCTTCCGCAAAGCGGTAGCCGACACCGTATATGGTCTCAATATAAGCCCGCTCCGATTCGTGATCTGCCAGCTTGCGCCTTAAATTACGTATATGCGAATCAAGCGTTCGCTCATAACCTATAAAGCCATCGCCCAATGCCTCGTCCATCAAATGCGTCCTTGTAAACACTCGGCCCGGGTACGAAGCAAGCTTCCACAGCAGCAGAAATTCTGTCCGAGTCAATTCCAGCCTCTGACCAGACAGCTCGGCTATAAATTTCATCTTATCGATTATTAATTCTCCACGGCGAATGACAGGCTCCTCTGAAAAAGCGTCCTGCCACTCCCCCGAGCCTCTCTGCAATTGAGCTAAGGCAGCCGGCTGCTTGGAGATTCTGCGCATAACAGCTTTAATCCGGGCGCTAAGCTCCCTTAGACCGAACGGCTTGGTCAAATAATCATCTGCACCGAGCTCCAGTGCAAGCACCTTGTCAAACTCATCTTCCTTGGCCGTTACCATAATAAAAGGAAGCTGCCACTTTCTTTCGTTAAGCTTGCAAATATCTATTCCGCTGACACCGCCAGGCAGCATCCAATCCACTAACAGAAGATCAGGACGAACTGCAGTGATCAGTTCCTCAGCTTTCTCAAAGGAATCCGTTCCGAACACCTCTATGCCTTCCTTGCCGAGAAACGAAGCGCATTCCTGTAAAAGCTGCAGCTCATCCTCAATCCATACAATCCTCATTTTTCAGCCCCCGCTTTCCTCTTGACCGTTGAATCTGTTCACTTCACATTATGATAGAAGTTCAGCAAATCACGCAAGCGGTTGGTTTTCTTTTGACATATGCCCAAACTAATCCTGATTCATTCTTAGCGCATCAGCCGCCTTCAGCTTAACTGCCGCTCTTGCAGGAGCAGTATTCAGAAGCAGCGACAGCAACGCAAGGCCGAATAATACAGGCAGGATAACTTCATACGGATAGCTGATGTGAAGCGGTTCTTCATAGCTTTTCAAGTCACCGAAAACCGATTGAATAATAATATGCGAGCCGCTGAAGCCTGACGCCCAGCCTATAGCAAGCCCGGTTAAGCTAATTACAAAGCCTTCTATTAAAAATGCCCAGTACACTTGCTTGCCCGGTACGCCTATACACCGCATCATAGCGATTTGCTTTATTCTTTCCTGAACAGCCCGGTATTGAATAACCGCCAAGCCCATTAGCCCGATAAGCGCCGAGAAAACGGTAAAGCCGGTAAAGCCTTCGCCAAACTGTTTGTTCATCAATTGCTCAGCACGATTATCCAAATAAGGCACCTTGAATGTTAAAATATTTTGCAGGGCAAATCTTTGCTCCAAAAGCTGTCCAGCTTTAATATCTTTATAGTCAAAATCAAATAAAACAAAGCCCAGATCAGGCTGATTTTGCCACTTAAAGCCGTATGGGCGAAGCTCCTCCGCCACGCTGGGATGCACAAAGGTTGCTGCGTATAAGTCGATCAAAATCCGCTTCGATTCATCATCTGTAAAGCCCGCAACAACAAAGGTGTGTTCTCCAACTGCCTGCCATTTTTCATCCAAACTCCTCAATTTATCTTCATAGATAGAAAGTGTAATCGTATCCCCTGCTTTTACGGGCATGAAGGCTGCATCAAAGATGCCGCCCTTTTCCATGTAATACGGCGGCAAAATAATATATTTCGGATCACGATTCACAGCTTCCCAAGCTTCCGCATCACTGCTAAATTCCGGAGAGCGCTCCAGCAGCTTGAAATCGCTTTGCCCGGCCAGCTCAGAGCTGACAGGAATAACTGATTGAGCGCTGCTTTGTTCTAAAAAATTAATCATAAAGGGCTCTATCGTAATACTTCCTTTTACATTTTCACCAATAATTGAATCGTTGGCTGCCGCAGCTATAATTTTATTGCGTTCGTCGTCTGTACGATAGGATGCATAACCGCCATATCCAAACACAGCCTGATTAGTACGGTCCACATCTGAAATAGCAACGACCAGCGAGGTTATGGTCACAGTAAAGGTCGCCGTCATCATCACAAGCGCAAACAACAATGCTGCTGTATAGTTTCTCCCGCTGTGCTGCCGGGGGTATTTCAATGCCAGCATAATCGACAGCTTCGGAATTTTCAAAATGCCGAACAGCTTCTCAAACAAGCCTCCCGCTTTGGAAAGCAGTGCCAATGCTGCATAAAGCACAGCAAAGCAGCTGCCGAGCCAGCTCAATATAATAAGCGGAAACTGATTCCCGTCCAATTCCGGCGTTTCGATAAAAGCATAATAGATATGCAAACCGACTGCTGATACACCTGCCGCCGCCGCAAGCACTGCCGTAATTTTTCTGCTTTTTTTACTTTGGGTAACGGTTGAGGGAGCTCCTTTCAACGCATCCGTAATACTCACCTTTCCCGCTTTTCTGGCGGCCATCAAAGATACAGCCAATAAAAACAGCAGCACAATAGCAAAAACCGTTAATGCACTTTGAATCGATAGATGCGGATACACCGAAATATTTTCACCGGACATTCGCGTAAGTTCCTCGGCATACGCACTATACACCCAGTCTACCAAGCCATAACCGCCCAATAGCCCAATTATGGTGCCAGCACCTGCACTCAGCAAGGAAAGCAAAACGGCTTCTATCATAAAAATGCTTGATATATTTCTTTGCGTCATACCGATCGCTCTTAAAATGCCATAAAGATTTCTGCGCGACTCTCCAATCATAATAAGCACTTGACGCATAAACAATAAGCTGGATACGACTGCAACCGAACTGATCAGCCCAATTAGAAGAGTAAAATTCATTTTTTTCACTTTTGTTAAGTAGTCATATTTCAGAAATTCCACCTGATAGCTTACATCTGAAAGGCTGAACATTCCATTGACAGATATGGACGGATTATGTGAGGTAGCAAAAATGGTGCGATACCCTTCTTCATCCATACCTGCCATTTCTCTTGCTGTCTTCTCAGATACAATTGCCGTACCTCGGAAATTGCCAGATTCCCGGTAGCCTGTCAAACCAGCCTGCTCGGTAACTTCGCGCACCCTTAGCAGCCGATCACTATTCTTACTCATTACATTAACCGTATCGCCTTGTTTTACCTGCAGTAAACTGGCTGTTTCATCGTTAAGAATCAACTCGTCATCGCCAAGGCCCTTTTCCCATAACTGAGCCCTTGCCGGATCGAACAGAGCAGCTTCCTTCATAGAAAAGCCTAACAGAAGCATGGAAGTGACTGCCCTTGGCTCTGTCTCATTGGCACGATTATTATTTGTGCTGCTGCCAAGCAAATCTGTTCCTGCTGTAATAGCAGCCTCACCGCCGACATAAGGCAATATTTCGTAGCGATCTATGGAATTACGTGTATATTTCCTTATTACATCTAATTGCTCACGCGTGAATAAGTCGGTGCCGCCTTCCGGCGTCAATTTCCAATTAATCGGTCCAAGCCGTGTATCGATCCAATTTTTCCCGCTTTGGTTTACTGAATCATAGTTAACTGCGCTTACCGCAATCAGTATCGCGCCAATCGCCCCTGCCGCGGCCGTCAAAAGCGTTTGCCTCCAATGCTTGCGCAAATTACTGAACGCCATTTTCCATACAATACTCGAGCCGATCATCGCACGCCGCCTCCATCATGCATAATTCTGCCGTTTTCCATACGAATGATTCGGCTTGTGCGGGCAGCAATCTTAGGATCATGAGTAACAATAACGATTGTCGTGCCATGATGGCGGTTCAGCATCTCGAGCATGCCGATAATTTGCTCTGCAGTATCTGTATCCAGCGCACCGGTCGGTTCATCCGCCCATATTATATCCGGCTTGGCGGCTATCGCCCTGGCAATGGCAACGCGCTGATTTTGCCCTCCCGACAGCTCATGCGAATAACGGTTCACTTTATCAGCCAGCCCCGTCTCCTTCAGCGCCTCGATTGCCCGTTTTTTGGCTCTCCGTGCCGGCTGACCCGCAGAAATGAGCGGCAATGCTACATTTTCCCATGCAGTAAGAACTGGAATCAGGTGATATGCTTGAAAAATAAAGCCCATTTTCTCGAGTCTAAGCCTAGCAATTTGCTTATCCTCCCATTGATGAAGCGGCGCTTCACCTATCCATACTTCACCGCTGCTGGGAGATTCTATGCCTGCAAGGATATGCAATAATGTCGTTTTACCGCAGCCGGAAGGCCCTGTTATTGAAACCATTTCCCCTTGGCTGATTTCAAACTGTACCTCGCGCAGCGCTTTGGCTGCAGCTTCTCCTTGCCCATACGTTTTCGACAAGTCCTTTACACGAATTAACATATGCCTTCCACCTCTTATTTCGCTTGATGCCTCTACTCTAGCAAAATGATTTGCACATTTAATGGAGCAATTATGCAGAACTTGTGCAGAACCTGTCTTTTTTAAAGTAAAGAAAAACCCGGCGTCTTAAAACACGCGGGTTTCTCTACAAGTTTCCCTTAGGCATCCCTAATATATGATACTTCTTCTTTAAAGCAGCGACTATACTTTTTTATATGTGAACCTTGCTCACTACCTTGTTCGTTGAAGCATCGTACGTCAATTCATACAACTGTTCTTCTACCGGGTTATAATACAAGCCCGTAATGGCGCTATGATCTGCCTGGTCCGCAAAGTGCTCGAAATAAACATCCTGCCATTTAATCTGATCCGTGCTTTGCGCCAGCGGAGCATGTGGAATAATCGACCCGCTGCGCACCAGTATAATAACCGGCACTTTGTCCGCTTCTATTACCTTCCATCCCGAACCGGCATAAGCAGTGCCCGTCTGATAGTCAATCCAGCCTCCAGGCGGTAAATACACCTTTCTTGATTTCCCGGCTTCAAACAACGGAGCAACTAGCAGCTGAGAGCCGAACATATATTGATCCTCGACATGCCAGCTGCCCTCATCCTCTGGAAACTCGAAAAACAAGGTTCGGATCATCGGATGCCCCTTTTGCGAGCTTAGCTGCGCCTGCGTATAAATATATGGCAACAGCCGGTAACGAAGCTCTGTCGCGCTGCGAAAAGCATCTGTGAAATCTGCGCCGTATTCCCAAGGCTCCTTGGGAGGGGAGCCGTGACAGCGGCTATGCGATACAAGCAAGCCGAATGGAAGCCACCGCTCATACAATTCCTGCGGGCTTCTGCGGGTAAATCCGCCTATATCATTACTCCAATAGCTAAAGCCGCACAAGCCGAGCGATAAGCCAGCGCGCAAGGAAGCAGCCATGGCGCCATCCGTAATTTCAGCATCGCCGCCCCAATGTATGGGATAGCGCTGACTGCCTGCCCATGCGCTTCTAGCCCAAATTATCGCGTCGCCCGTCGTTTGCATCGTTATATCCGCAACGGCCTGATTATAGCGGAGCGGATATAAATTATGCTCATAGTATCCGCTCTTGCCGGAAGCGTAAAGCCCCATTCTCGGAGCCGCTTCGCCAAAATCGACTTTGATGGCTGCTGCCCCAATCTTAAGCAGTGCCGCTATTTTTTCTTGATACCAGCGCACTGCTTCCGGATTGCTGAAATCGAGTATAGCGTCTTCCGTCAGCAATTTGCCATCAGCGCTTTTAACAGCAAGCCCTTTTTGCAAAATTTCCTCATAAAGCGGATTGGTTGGTGTAAAATATGGAATTTGCCATAATGAAATGCGAAAGCCATCCTCTAACAGATCGGCTGTCATTTGTTTTGCATCCGTAAATCTTTGATTTGAGAATTGGTAGTCGCAACGCCAGTCTTTTTCGAACCATCCGGTATCAAGATGAATAACGTCACAAGGAATTTGCAATTGCCGGTGTTTGGCAGCCGTTGACCGAACCTCCTCCTCTGACTTGTATGTAATTCTGCTCATCCACAAGCCGAATGACCACAGCGGAGGCACTGGGCTGCGACCGGTCAATGCTGTATACTCCGATAAAATTTGCTTGGGTGTTCCAAAAAAGAAAAACAAATCCAGATTCTCATCCCCGGTGTACAGCACATTAGCACTATCATAAGAATGCCCCATATCAAATGACATCGGTGCGGAAGAATGAATAAACATGCCATATCCGCGGCTGCTGATCATAAAAGGAATCGGCTTGTACATTTGCGCCGTTTGCGCGCCATGCGCATCCTTCACCCATAAGTCCAGCTTTTGTCCGCGCTTATTTAATCTTGTGAACGACTCGCCGCAGCCGAACAGTTTTTCTTGAGGCGACAGTGTAAAGCTTGCCGCCATCCTATCTGAATAATTTTCTGTAGAACGTACAAATGAGAACGGTACGGGCTCAGTATTAACCAGGCAGGAAGTGTCGGTAAAATGCTGCGTCCGCGTCAGCTCTTTGCCATCGGCATCTTTGAATATGAGCCGGAACGGCTGATAGCATAAAGTGACGGAACCTCCCTCAAACGTCCAGACGATCTGTTGCGGGTCTTCCGAATTTGACTGAATATGCTCCGCTTGTACAAAATCGGTACGCGGCAACGGATTGCTTACCAGCATAGGGCCTTTATTACAGCCAACAAAATTTTCTCTTTCGTTAGCTGTCATTTGAATACGCACGGTGCGCGGCGTAACAAATGATAACTTTATATTAGTTACTGGATTTTCAGCATATTCATTAGGAAAAATCCATGGGTCTGTCCTTTCAAATCTGTAATCGCCTTGATTAAAAGCAAAACGGGGCTTTTTGGCATATCGTTCCCATCGAATACAGCCTTCTCCGCGATTCTCATCGAATCGCTCGACATCCGCAGCTAGAAAAAAAGTGTTGTCAGGCTTAGCCCAGCATTCGGTAACGTCGGGCGCTTGATTTAATGTATTTACTCGGTTCCCACTCATCTTACGTTCACTTCTCCTTCATTGTATAAATGCGATTCACGATAAATTCCTGGAGTTACTCCTTCTAATTTTTTGAAGACCCGTATAAACACCACGGTACTGGAATAGCCTACGCCTTCAGCAATTTGCGCATTTGTATAAGAGGTTTCGACTAACAGGCGCTTGGCATGGTCAATTCGCAGCCGGGCAATGTAATCCGCAAAATTGCTGCCGCTGTATTTTTTAAAAAAAGATGACACATACTGCGGCGTTACTTGAAAATAATCGGCAATAAAAGGCAGTCCGAGTTCTGTGCTGGACAAATTATTACTGATCAGGCGGACCATCTCTTCAAACTTTTGCAAGCCGCGGTCAGTCGTTTCCGTTTGGAAGCTTGAAGCAAGCCGATTAAACAGCTTCAATGCAGCCTGGTGCATCTCGCCAGCTGTTTGCAGCTTTAAAAGCTGAACAGCCGGATCAAAATCAGTCTCATCCTCTTCGGCAAAATTGTTAATATTATTTTTAACCTTCAAATAGGTGCTCATAATATTAAAGAACAGCATTTTGCCACGTTCCGGCGAAATCGGATTAACGATAAAATTTTTTGTATAAATTTCGTCGAGCAGCTTAGCCGTATTTTCTTTATCGCCGCTCTTTACGAAATTGACAAGCCGAACCTCCATTTCCAGCGGGTAGTAATAATTCCCGGTAAACTTAGCCTCTTCCTTATAAAAAATAATACTGCTTTTCCCTTTTACAAGCGTATAATCAAGCGCATTTTCTGCTTCCATGAAGCAGTCCTCAATTCGTTCGATGCCCGTATAGCTATTGCTCACCGCTATCGTCACACTCATTTTAAAGCGTTCTGCAATAAGCTGCTTTAAAGAGCCCACAATCGTTTTCAATTCCTCATGCTCGTCCAGCCTCTGCCGCTCGTCTAGATTACTGCCCTGATCGCTGCTCTCTTCCCGATGTGCGCGAAAATTAACAAGAATAGCCAGCCGGTCACGGTCAATTTCGGCTGCAAAGCCACGGTGCCGTTCATTGATCAGCTCTTCACTTATATTCGTTATTATAAATTGAGAAAATGCCCATTGATGCTCATTTTGACCATGTGAAAATTGCGCAATATCTTCAGTATATACATAAATAACAGCAAATCGCTGCGACACAAATTCTACGCCGGCAAACTGCAGCGCCTTCAGTTTTTCCTCCCGTTCCCCTTCCATATATCCGCGAAACAACCGGGACAGTAAATTTGCCCGAATAACAGGCAGCTGCCGGTCCAGCATACTTTTAAGCTCCTGCTCTTTATACATAGATCCCTCAAGCGCTTTGCGGATATAATCAAACTCATTATCAAACGGCGAGCGCTCCTGCTTGCTGCTTTGCTTAATAATTAAAGCAAGCCTGCGAAGCGGATTGTATCCTCGGTAAGTGGCCGAGACCACAGCCGTAACCCCGATAATGAGACTGACTGCTAAAATAATGATCGCCCATGTTTTGATTTGGTTGACCCATTGTAAAAATGTATCCTGTGGCATAACAGAAACATACGTCAGTCCATATTTTTCTGAACTCGTATAAGACACCATAGAAATGGTGCCATCAATATAGTTTTCGAATAGTCCTTGCTTTTGGTCGAGCTTCCTGAGGAGCTTTCCAAGCAGCTCCTCAGGAAGCTCATCGCCTGTTCCGACAATGATCTTATGGTTTCGGTCCAATATATAAATTGAGCTTGCATTGACTGCTTCAATCTGCCTGAACATTTCTTTTATTTGCATTTGATCGAGCATAATGATGAAGGTGCCCTTCACATCTACCGTTTCGAGAAGAGGCAAAGACTGCACGTAAGCCAGCCCATTGCCGGGCAACGGAATAAAGGCTTTGTTGCCGCGGCTGTTCAGCAGCGCGATCCACTCCTCATATTGAAGACCTGCGTTCTCCAGATAGGCTTCATAAAAAATAGATGGAGATGACATTACGCCAGGGCTCAATATCGTATCGCTGTTAGGCAAATAAATATAAAACATATTGACAAAACTGCCCGTCATTTTACGATAATGTTCCAAATAATTGCGTACAAAGTCGATAAAATCGCTCTTTTCGTTCTCATTCATCGACTTGATATTCAGCAAATAATTAAGCTTGGGGTTAAGTGTCACCTGTTCCGCCAATAAATTCATGCCGTTCATATTGCTTTCCATAGACAAGCGCAATTGCTCCAGCATGGCAGAATTGTATCTTTCGGTATTGCTTTTGACGGAAGACTCCACCTTAATATAAAGCAAAAATCCGAGCATGATCGGAACAAGCAATATCAATAGGTTTGACAGCATTAAAGATAACCAGGCGCTTCTGCGCAATTTTGAACGGTGCCCATTCATCTGCTTTGTCTGTTTCATCATCGCGCTTCCCCCCAGCCGGCCACTAGGCTTCTATTCTTTTAATGCTCCAATCATTACGCCTTTTACAAAATACTTTTGCAAAAACGGATACAAGCATAAAATAGGCAGTGTAGAAATTATAATAGTAGCATATTTAATCGTTTCGCCGATAGGCTCCTTATCAGCCGCTCCCGCCCCAGTCATCATACTGTCCGTGCTGTTAGTGACGAGTATTTCCCGCAGCACGAGCTGCAACGGGTACAGCTCTCTGCTGCGCAAGTAAATAAGCGCGCTGAAATAAGAATTCCAGTGACCTACTGCATACCATAAAATCATAACAGAAATGACCGGCATAGATAACGGTATGATAATGCGGAACAAAATCGTCCATTCGTTGGCTCCATCGATTTTCGCTGATTCCTCCAGACTGACCGGCACATTTTGAAACGCGGTTCTCATAATGATCAGATTGAATGTATTAATCGCCGAAGGGATAAGCAGCGCCCATGCCGTATTCAGCATGCCAAGCTTGTTGACTAGCAGAAAGGTCGGGATCAGGCCCCCGTTGAAAACCATCGTGATGACGATAAAAAACATCATATAGTTTTTAAAATAAAAGCCCTTTCTGGACAGCACATATGCCCCGAGCGCCGTGAAAAACAAGTTGATCGCCGTACCCGCTCCAACGTACAGCAGCGTATTTTGATAGCCGCTTTTGATCATTGGATTATTAAACACCATTTTATAGGATTCCCACTGCAGGCTTTGCGGCCAGAACAGCAGGCCGCGGTGCTGGGAAACGGCAGTCGGATCACTCAAGGATGCGAATAGAACATATAGAAACGGATAGAGCGTAATAAAGCATAACAATAGCATAAATAAAATGTTGCCGGCATCAAACAGCTTCTCTCCAAAAGTATCCTGTTTTCTCACTTGCACTCTCCCCTTACCAAAGCTTGTTGTCGCTAATCCGCTTGCTGAAGCTGTTTGCACCCACTATAAGCAGAAAGCTGATTACTGCATTGAACAGCCCGACAGCCGCCGTATATCCGTAATTGCTTTCCAGAATACCTTTGCGGTAAACATAAGTTGAAATTACATCGGCCGTTTCATAGGTTTGCGGATTATACATCAACAACACTTTTTCACTGCCTACTGTCAGCATGGAGCCCATATTGAGAATAAACAAAATGGCGATTGTCGGCATAATGCCTGGCAGCGTAATATGAACGACCTGCTTGAAACGGCCTGCCCCATCCATTTTTGACGCTTCATAAAGAGAAGGATCTATCGTTGACATAGCAGCCAAATAAATAATCGTTCCCCAGCCTACTCCTTGCCATATGCCTGAAGATACAAATAAAGTTCTAAACCAGCCGGGCTCCCTCATGAACGCAACAGACTCTACTCCGAAAAAAACCAAAAGCTGATTGACTATACCGTCTCTTGCAAAAAAGTCAACCATCATACCAACAACAACTACGATCGAAATAAAGTGAGGCAAGTAAGATATCGTTTGTACGAAACGCTTAAACAACTGATGCCTAAGCTCGTTGAGCAGCAGCGCCAATATGATCGGAGCAGGGAACCCAAAAACCAACTCATAAATATTAATCAGCACCGTATTGCGAATCAGCCGCCAAAAATAATATCCGTTGAAAAAATCGCTGAAATGCTGGAATCCGAGCCACGGGCTGCCTGTTATGCCTTGTGCGGGACTGAAATCTTTGAATGCAATTTGCAAACCGTACATCGGTCCATAGTGAAATATCGCATAGTAGGCAATGACGGGTATGGCCATCAGGTACAGCATTTTATTTTTAGAAATATCAGTTATAATGACGTGAAAGCGCAGCTTCCTTTTTTTCATACCGATTCATTCCTTTCGGACAGCTACCGCTTGTTGTAACGGTCAAGCGCCGCCTGCTGAATTTTTGTCGCCTCTGCGATGCCCATGCTTTCCAAAGTATTGACAAACTTATCAAACTGATCAAGCGACTCCGAGCCTATAATAAACTTGACATACATTTCACCTTTGTATGTGTTGATATCCGTCATAATCGACGAATATTTACTGCTTTCTTCACGAGATGGCGTTATAAGCGGCAGTTGCTTTTCTCCTGTAGGCTCTGCCCATACTTTTTTTGCATTTTCCATGGCCGACGTATCAATTCCTTGTTTGGAATTACGCACATCGCTTACAAATGGCCCATTCCAATTGGAGCGGTTATGCTTGGCTTGCGATTGCTGCAACGGCAATCCGCTAGGGTCCTTCAACACCTCTGGCAAATACTTCGGGAAACCGTTCTCCATCGTGTAGCTAACGCCTTCCTTACCGAAATTAAATAGCAGATTCCCTTCCTCGCCATATGCGAAGTCCAGCCATTTAATCGTTTCCTCAATATTTTTATTGGAGCTGCTTATTGCTGCGCCGAGACCTGTTACAGCATAATCACGCTGTCCGAATAGCGGCTTGTCACCTTTATTGATTACAGGATAACCGATACCTTCCAATTGAAAGCCAGGCTGTTTTTCTGACATCAAATTCATATATTTTCCAAGACCGCCAACAACAAACAATGGAGCTGCGCCGATTTGATTGCCAGTCATTTTAGCATCGAATATTTTGCCGTCTGTTACTGCAAAATCCTTATCCAGCAAGCCGTCTGCATAAAGCTTGTTCATATAAGCAAGAAACTCTTTATATTCCGGTTGTGCGGGACCGTATTTGACAACTCCGTTTTCTTGATAGAAACCGTTCGATATTCCCCAAGCGCCGATGAACATATTGGATAGCGTGACATTGTCCTCGCTAATGTAAAGCGGTATTTCATCCGCCTTGCCATTTTGGTTCGGATCTCCGTCTTTAAATGCCTTCAATACGTTATACCAATCATCCAGCGTTTCCGGTTTATCAAGCTTCAAGTAGTCCAGCCAGTCTTGCCTGATTACAGGTCCATAAAAAATTCGGTGCTCATCGACGCTGCGGATAAACGGAAAAGCAATAATATTGCCGTCATCGGTTGTAATTTGCTTTTTCCAATCCGGATGATCATCCAATATTTTTTTCAAGTTTGGAGCATGCTCTTCGATAAGATTTTTCAAATCAATAATTTTTCCGTCCTTCAACGCCTTTTCAGGCCCTCCCGGATACAAATTCCAGGAATACTCGATAACATCCGGCAACTTGTCAGCAGAGACCATCAAGCTGAACTGCTCCGCTTCCTGCCCTTGGGGCGGATGCTGAAAATCGACAGCTACACCTGTAATGCGCTGCAATTCTTTATACGTTTCAATTTCGTTATAGCTTTTCATCGTAGCTGCTGCTTGTCCGCTCATCGGCGCCCAATAAGTAAGCGAGGAGAGCTTCTTCGGCTGTTCTTCTTTATTATTGCTGTCCGGGCCGCCCGTTTCGCTTTCCCCCCCTCCGCAGGCACTTAGCATCAGCATTACTGTCAGCATCATTGCAACTGTTTTGAAAAGCGTAGGTTGTAACCAATTTTTTGTCATTTTACAACTCCCCTTCAAATTTTCGTCTTTGATTAAGCCCCTTCAAGGCAGCCTAATTACGTAATCAATATAAAGCGAAAACGCTGTCATGCGATAGATACATTTTTTAAACTGGCAGTGTATATTTATAAAGTTTCCTTTATTTACGGGCTTTTTCGGCATTTATGACTGAAAATCCTATCGTTTTTTTCAAATTACAAAAAGACCGCCTATAAGCGGTCTCATATTGGAAATACTATGAAAGTGAAATAATTATAGCTTGATTCCAGTCTTGCGCCTAGCTCTTCTCACTCGTGCTACTTGCGCACAATTGCGATCGCCAATCCGTCATAGCCCGGCAAAATAGTGCTTTCCAGCCTTGGATCATTTGCAATCGTTTCATTAAAGGCTCGGACTGCCTGCACAGATGGTCCCTGCTTCGCTTCATCGAGCGTTCTGCCTCTTAAAAAAATATTGTCGCCGACTATAATGGCGCCAGGCTCCGCAAGCTTAATAGCGTAATCCAAATAAACCGGATAGCCTTCCTTGTCCGCATCGATAAAAAAGAAGTCAAAGGTTCTGCCCTGCTCCTCCAGCTTCGCAAAGCTGTCTCTGGCATCCCCCAGCATATACTCTACATGCTCGCCTAGCCCAGCCAGCTCCATATGCTGCTTCGCTACTTCGGCATATTGCTCCAGCAGCTCAAGCGATACAAGCGAGCCGCTGCCTGACAAGCCCCGTGCCAGGCATATTCCGCTGTATCCGCCAAGCGCGCCAACCTCAAGCAATTTGGAAGCTCCGCTCATTTTAACGAGCATCGTCAGCAGCCGACCATAGCCATCCGCTACAGAAATGCTGGGCATGCCCTTGGCTTCAATATTTTGCTTTACTATTTGCAGCAAAGGGTCTATTTTATATAAGTCATCAACATATTTTTCGTTTTGTAACATTTTACCATCTCCATTATTTCGCTATTTGTGCATTTCACGCCATTAAACTATACTTAATTGTATGTTTTTATATAGGAAGTGACAAGCACAGCTATTAGACTAACTTAAACTTATAGACTATTTAAAAAGAAAGAGTGTGTACGATGAATCAATTGCAGTTAATTGCCACTGCCCCTATGGGACTTGAAGCCGTTGTGGCAAGAGAATTAAAAGAGCTTGGCTACGCAGAGCAGCGTGTAGAAAACGGCAGAGTGCACTTCACAGGCGGGCTAATCGATATTGCCCGGGCTAATTTGTGGCTGCGCAGTGCGGGAAGAGTGCTTATTAATATGGGCAGCTTTCCTGCAACTACGTTTGAAGAGCTGTTTGAGGCTGTAAAAGCGATGGATTGGCCGGCCTGGATTCCAGAGGATGGTGAATTTCCCGTCAATGGCCGCTCTCATAAATCTCAGCTTTCCAGCGTACCGGCATGCCAAAGCATCGTCAAAAAAGCGATTGTAGAGAAGCTGAAGGAGCACTATCATACGGAATGGTTTCCGGAAGATGGAGCTCGTTACGTCATTGAAGTAACATTATTGCATGATGAAGCGTTAATAACTATTGATACGTCCGGTTTTGGGCTTCATAAGCGCGGCTACCGCAAATTTTCTACTGAAGCTCCGCTGCGCGAGACGCTAGCTGCCTCACTCATACAGCTAAGCCGCTGGCGCCCTGAGCGTCCCTTGTACGATCCGTTCTGCGGGTCTGGCACTATTCTGATTGAGGCTGCCATGATTGGCTGGAACATCGCACCGGGATTGCGCCGTTCGTTTGATTGCGAGAACTGGCCGCAGATGTCTGACAAGCTGTGGGATGAAGCTAGAGAGGAAGCATTTGATTCCGTCAAAGATGATATTCCACTGCAAATTGCAGGCTCGGATATTGACCCTGGAGCCATTGAAATTGCTGAAGCGGCTGTGCGCAAAGCCGGCTTTGGCAAAGATATCAAGCTGCAGGTTGCGTCAGTATCCAAAGCCAAACTGCAAGGAGAGTATGGCGTTGTCATTACTAATCCGCCATACGGCGAGAGACTCGGCGATGATATCGAAGCCGAGCGCGCACTGCGTGATTTTGGACGTACGGCGCTTTATTATCCGACCTGGTCCTATTTTGCCATTAGCCCGTCTAAAACGATCGAAACGTATTTCGGCAAAAATGCGGATAAAAAACGCAAGCTGTACAACGGACGCATTCAATGCGATTTCTATCAATTTTTCGGGCCATTGCCGCCCAGAGCTTAATTCAGCAGTATTATAAATTCTGTCGTTTTTTAAGGAGGCACTCCTAATTATGCAAGTGGGTAAATTTTTGCGTACTGCAGCAAGCTGGTCACTTAGCTGGCTTGATCGGCTGTTCGCAGTAGATGTTGTTTTATTTGCAGTCGCATTACTTTTAAAGCTTTATTATTTCAACCATTTATTATCCGTCAAATATATGGGTATGACATCGACGATGGCTACCATTGAACTGGGCGCCATCCTGCTGCTTGGCTTCTGGACATTGCTGCTGCCGACAAGGGGAAGACTGCTGGCTCTTATTATTTTGAACTTTGCTGTATCCTTCCTCTTGTTCGCGGACGTTGTCTATTACCGTTATTTCCAGGATTTAATTACGGTGCCTGTGCTGCTTCAGGCTGGTCAGGTTGAATCGTTGGGCGGAAGCATCAGCACGCTTATACATGTGCCTGATTTCTTGCTTTTTTTCGATTTCGTCATCCTTATTCCGTTTGCTGTTTATATGCTCTGGAAGGGGCGCAAAGATTTGCGCGCAGCCAAGGAGACGCGCAAGCCTGCTCCTTTATGGCGTACGATGGCCATCCGGGTCGTATTGGGCGCATGCGTACTTGCTGTCGGCTCTCAGCTGTACTTTCCTAATGTCAATGCCGCTAAGGAATCCTCGAAAAGCTTGTTCGCCGGCAACTGGTGGAACCTTTCCATCTACAATGCGGTAGGTGGACTAGGCTTTCACAGCTATGACCTGTCTCGCTATGCCAAGCTGAACTGGTTCAAATCGGAAACCGTGTCCGCTCAGCAGCAATCGGAGACGCAGCTATGGCTGCAGCAGCGCGGACAGGAGCGCAAGGATCTGGAGAAGGATCCAACCTTCGGCGCTTATAAAGGAAAAAATGTGCTTATGGTGCAGGTAGAGGCGCTCCAGGACTTTATGTTCAATACATCCATTGGCGGCAAAGAAATTACGCCAAATTTGAACAAACTAATAAAAGAAAGTGCCTATTACTCTAATTTCTATCATCAAACTTCTAACGGCAGAACCTCTGATGCTGATTTTGCCGCCAATTGCTCGATGCAGCCGATTATGAATGGCTCTGTATTCATTCAGTACTCAGGCCATACCTTTGATTGCATGCCTAATATTTTAAAGGATCATAATTACTCAGCCAGTGTTTTTCATGCCTATCAGGGCGGCTTCTGGAATCGCAATGCTATGTACAAGAGCATGAACTATGATATGTTCTATAACCTGAAGCATTTCGTAACCGACGAGTCGGTCGGCTGGGCTGTCGGAGATAAATCCTTCTTCCGTCAATCGATGGACGTTCTTTCCGATCAGAAAAAGCCTTTCTATGGATTTTTAATTACGTTGACGAGCCATCATCCTTATTCTATGCCTGCCGCAGAGAAAAAGCTTGACGTAGGAGAGCTGACCGATACGATTCTAGGCAACTACTTGCAGTCGGTGCACTATTTGGATGCTGCGGTCGGTGAGCTGGTTGATCGTCTTAAAGAGGAGAATCTTTGGGATGATACTATACTCATTTTATACGGAGATCATGATAATTCTATTAAGGATTGGGAGCTTTATGCCAAATTGTTCGACAAGCCGCTTACAGAATTTGAGCAAAAACGCTTTAACAAGCAGGTCCCTCTCCTTATTCATCTGCCTGATGGCGCTTATGCAGGAGAATACAAGATGGCAGGCGGCCAAACTGATCTAACGCCAACAATTTTACATTTGCTTGGCATATCAACAGCTGATTATTACATGCTTGGCATGCCGCTATTGCTAAAAGACCCTCTTTCAGATCATATCGTCGTGCAGCGCTATGGCACTTGGTCAAACGAAGAGCTTTATTATATCCCGACAAGCAACACCAGCGGCACTTGCTACTCCCTTGAAACCGGTGAGCCTGTAGACGGCGCCAAGTGCGCTGCCGCTACAGAAAAGGCTAATGAAGAGCTGATGATGTCTGACAATGCCGTCATTCATAATTTAATTAAAAACTTTAGGAAAAATGGCGCGCTGGAAGTAAAAGGTTAAGCAAGAATAAATGGCTTCGCTAAAAAAAGCTATCTGCGCAGCAGTTCAACATTGAACGCTGCCAGATAGCTTTTTTGAATAGTTTCAAGTTAGAGGCGAAGCATATTTATTTGTGATTCGCCTCTAGCCAGGCCAGTATGTCATCTATCGTTGCTACCGGCACAATATTGAGCTTCGGAGCCGCTTTGCGAGCAGCCGCCTCCCCTTCAACAGGCACAAAAAACACCTCTGCGCCGGTACGGCTTACTGCGTATGCCTTCTGAGGAATGCCGCCTACCATACCGACACTGCCGTCAAGCTCTATCGTGCCTGTACCCGCCACTTGAATCTGATGCAGGACGCCGCCTGGCGTCAGCTGATCAATAAGAGCAAGCGTCAGCATCGCGCCATGCGACGGCCCGCCCAGATGCGCCAAGTATTGATTGTATGCAATCGGAACTGGTGCATCAAGCTTAACCTCGGTTTGAATCGTAACTCCAACGACCGCTCTGCTCTGGTCATCCGGCGAACCGGCCGCGATTAGCTTAATTGCAACGGCTTCTCCGGCTGTACTGCGCCGAACTTCAATTTGGATCGTATCCCCCGGCTTAACATTTTCTTCCATATACTGCTGCATAGCTTCGCTAGTAAGCACTGCATGATCGTTAATAGCAACAATAATATCTCCTGCTTGCAGCTTACCGTCTGCCGGACTCTCCTTTAATATGCCTACCACTCGCACACCGTCCGCTATTACCCCTGCGCCTTTTCCGGTTTTTTGCAGCGCTATTGCAGCGGCCAGCTGATTGGCATCGCGCTTCATAGCGATGACCTGTGCAAATTGCTCGCTGAGTGGCGGCTCGTTATCCGGTATTTTGTTTATTTCATATTGCGGAAACAAGCGCGCAAACAGCCAATCGGCCAGCACAGCAGGCCGGTCAAAGACGAGCACGCCATCCACGGCACCGGTCGCTCTTCCGCCTTCAATAGCTGCATAACGGTTCATATCCAGCGTCATGCCGGGATAGGTGACTTCATATCGAGTCGGCACGATAATAAAGGACAGCAACAGCGCAACGGCAGCCAGCTTGCCTATGCTTGTCCACAGCTGCCTTGCTGTGCCTGCGCTTCCAATTACAATGTCCGATATTACAAGCAGCACTAATGGAATTGCTGCAATTATAAGCCAATTATACGGCTTGCTTGGGAGTGCAAGCAGAATAATAACTGCAACGCTCAGCGTCATAATCAAGTATCGTACTAATATAAGTATGTATATTAGAGTATGGGATGCAGCTGCTGTGCCCTTGGCAGCTCCCAGGCTGCGCAGCTGTCTTAGGCCCTGCCATGCACATGCCAGCCAAAGCAGCGGAATAAGCAGCAAGCCGTAATACAGCCAGTCAATGATTTCTATCCAGTGCATGCCGTTGCCCAGTACAAGCGGAGCAGGAAGCCAGATTAATTCTGAGAGCAGTATGGCCAGTATTGCTGCTATAAAGCCAAGCCAATACAATAAATACCGATTTTTATATGCGGTCGCATGCTTCTCGTTCAGTTGTATTCATTCCTTTCGGCAACTTGTACCTAAAATAGCCCAACAGCTTCCGAGCGTTGTTGGGCCAATTGTGTATATAATAGTTATGATTTCACATAAACGAGTGCCTTTTCAATGGCATCATCCTCGGAAGTTCCCTTAATATATCGTCCGTTAACAAATACGAACGCTGTTCGCTTGCAAGGTCCGCAATACGATTTGCAGCCGATTCTAACTTCTGTATCAGGCACCAGCTTTTGCAGTTTGGCAACAGTAGACTTCATACGCATATGCTGGCATTTGTCGCATACTCTTATATCGTTTTTAGACATACTTCATCACCTTTTTCGCTCTTTACACTAATCCATAATTTAATGGTCGCCATGATTTCCTTTAGATGGATTCGAGATAGCAAAGCCTTCCTCCGGCACATAAAAATAATCAATTCGAACGCCGTCCAGCAGCTCGTTATCCTTTTCCAAAATAACATCGATCTCTTTGTCAGTCGATACAACTACATCTTTGTCCGTAGGCTCATCGACGCCCATTCCATAATGAGCATGATCACCATGAGAATGAGTCACATATACTCTAAGAAGCTTTCCGGCATTTTCAGGCTTATCGAGCTCAAGCTTTAGCATTTTAGCAGCATTGCGTGTAATTTTGCATTTCATGATTAGTCCAGCTCCTCAAGTACATTGAATGTAATTACTTTATATTATACTTCCTGCCCATCCTGCTAGCAAACCACCCCGCCACAATCATCGTTACGGCAATATCATCAATCGGTATAAACGGCATAAAGTCCGGAGAAATCCAGTACACGAGCACTGGCACAATAAACAATAGCTTGTCCAAAAAAGAAACTTCCTTACTTTTCAGCAAACGAAAAATAAGGAGAAAGGTCTGTTTCCAGTGACGCAATGAAAGCAGCTTGCGCATATCGTCTCCGTCCTTTAATCAATGTAAGTATTATTATCATTTAATTAAAGGAAGTATAACATACATCTATCTTTTAATTCCAACCTTTAACTGGCTGAATCGCAAAAACAGCAATCCTTTTACAGCTGAATCAGTTCCAGCAGCAGCGGCTTAAGCTCGCTATAAATATCCTCAAATTGATCAAGAGGAAGGGGGGTTTGCCCAAAGCCCGCCTCGACGGTAAAGCCGGGCCTGCTGTATTTTTTTATAAACCAATCCTTATAACCTGCATCGCTGCCGCTTAACTTAATTGGGGCATACCCGCTAGCCTCGCCTAGCCGCTGTGCCATTGCTTCCGATTGAGGCGGCTCAAAGCCGCGGTAATTCCAATAAATTTCTCTGCCTTGGGTATGAAGAGCCGCAACGGAATAAAAAGGTATACGGTCTGTCAGCAGCGCGATCGCGGCAGCTTCCGGCTCGCTAAGCGGGTACGGGCCAGGATAATCTTGAGGCGAGGGCTGTGTTACCCCTCTGCGCTCGCATTCCTCCTGCCAAAATGCGGGAAACTGATCGTTCAGATCCACGCCGCGAATATTAGCCTTCCACCCTGCAAAATTTTGCGAGCCCTCATTCCATTGCAGCAGCTCATTATAGAGCGGATGCTGCGGATTAACGCCGCACTGCGCCAGCTCGGCGCCATCCGGATTGACCATCGGCACTGCCCATATTGTAACTTCATTGCATAAATTCTCTATTTGCCGCTCTTCCATTGAACCGGCGCCAGCATAGGCGGCGCACAGCTCGTTCATAAATCGCATCAGCAAAGCAGATGTTATCCATTCATTGCCGTGAAAAGCGCCATTAATATGAATAAGCTTGGATCCATTGCCACAGCGCAGAGCGATCAGCGGCTTTCCCATCACACTATGCCCAATAACATGAACAGCTGTAAATGGATACACTTGAGCTAATTGGCTGCACTGAGCGGCTACGTCGTCATTCAAATACAGCACATTTTCCTTCCATTCAGACATTCGCAAATTCTCCTCTCTCTTACGCTCCTACCATCGTATGAGAAGAACAGCCTGTCTTAGAATCTCTTCTTAGGAAACTTCCATCCTGCAACCACATATAAAAAGGCTGTCTCTGGAGAGCTTACACTCTCTAGGACAGCTTCCGGCTATTGGTTCATCGTTAACTGATATTAGGCACTTGCCAAACGACAGGAGTGAGCTCAATCTGCTTGTCAAGCCATTGCTGTGCAATATGCTTGAACATATGCGGCTCCCCGCTGCAAAAAAAGTGATGGACTGGAACTGCTTCTGTTTTGGCAAGCTTGCGCTTATCCTGCAAAATCGTACTAACCTCTCTTGCCGTCTCCTCGGCCGAGCTAATTAAATTAACATTCTGACCCATTACCTCTGATATCGTATCCGATAAAAATGGGTAATGCGTACAACCGAGAATAAGGCAGTCAATCGGATAGCTTCTCATATGCTCGATTGAGCTGCGCACGACCTCATATGTTTCTGCCGAACGGAAATTGCCGCGCTCGACTAGCGGGACAAATTGCGGGCATGCTTCACTCACCACCTGAACATGCGGCGACAGCTCGCGCAAAGCATCCTCATAGGCGCCGCTCTTGATCGTGCCTTCTGTTCCAATAACGCCTACGCAGCCTGTTTTTGTTCGGCCAATCGCGGCTCGGGCTCCAGGATTAATAACGCCTACGACAGGAATTGCTACTCGCGAGCGTATATCCGTCAAGGATACTGCTGTCGCTGTATTACATGCGATAACGATCATCTTCGGCTGATATTGAATTAAATAATCAACGATTTCTCTTGTAAACTGCCTTACTTCTTCAGGCGTTCGCGGCCCGTAAGGCGTTCTTGCTGTATCACCAAAATAAATAATTTTTTCACGCGGCAGCTGGCGCATTACTTCTTTCACGACTGTAAGACCGCCCACGCCAGAGTCTAATATTGCTATCGGCTGTTGCACATGCACACCGCTTTCTCAAACGTATTGAAGGATATTATAATATATGATACGGATACATAAAACGTAACCTTATCTTATCGTAAATCAAAGCTTCGTTCAACAATTTAACAGTATGCAGAAGCAAAAATCGACAAACTTTACACACTTCGTTCACTACTTTAAACCTCAACGAGCGCTTCCTCTTGCCCGCTTTGCTCCATCTTTACCGCTCTGCTTCTTCCTTTCTGCCAAAGCTGCCATGCTATAACAGCAATCTCGGCCCACTGAAGTGCCTCATCCACCTGCTTCTGCTGCTTTTTCGAAGATTGCTCAACGTATCTGACCGCTGCATCAGATAGCAAATTTGTTAAATGACCTGCTGCTTTGGATACTTGATCGACTGCCTCGCTTGCTTGCTCCGCTGCCTGAAAAAGCTTCCTGCTGCTTTGCAATTGATCATTAATCGCTTGTACGGTATCGGCTGCGGGCTGTAAAATAAGACCTAACTCAGTCTGTGTAGCCTGCACCTGCTTGCCCAGCTCTTCAATCGTAATTTGCATACGTCCCCAATGAACAAGCGCCTTGTGAAGCGCAAGTAATATACCTGCAACGAGCACAACAAATGCGCCAGCCGCAATAGCGATACTCCATTGCCCAATCATTTCTTCACTTCCTTTGCATGCCAAGTCTTTGTCGTGCATGATCCAATCTAGACTAACGCCTACTTATCTACAATCAGTATAAGCAGCAGCAGCTTGTTTTGACACACTTGGCATTGCTTCCTGCGCTAACTGGCTTGGGCAACGGGCTGACGCAAACCGGCTCAGCTTCGCCTGCATGGCATCCGACTCGTCACTTATACTTTCTTATATTAAAAAAAGCTGCCCCAAAGGAGCAGCCGCAAGGCATGATTTTGTTGATTCAGCCAATATGATAGCTGCAACGGTTTTGTCCTTTAGCCAAACATTCCGTACGCTTTACTGAAACATTCAACAGCTCTTGAAATAAAGCCAGTTCACATTGACAGGCCTGCTCATACTTGCCTGCTACCTGCGCTATAGGGCAATTGTATTCGTGCAGGATGAAGCTGTCATCGCCTTTTCGCTCAACCTCCGTCATATACCCGCCAAGATTTTGAATATCGGCAAGCTCCGCAACGCGATCCTGCAGGCTTTTATTATTCATGCGAGCCGCATAGCGATCCAGCAATTTTTGCTTCCGTCCATTGAACATAATCTCGATCAAAGCGTTGGTTTCCGGTTTATCCGCCAGCTCTGCAAGCAAATCAAGCGTCAGTGCATCATAATTTTTTGGAAATAAACCGTCAGCAGCTTCAGTCAGCTCAAAAGCATGATAAGGCCTGCCCATAGGCTGTTTTATCGATAAAATACGCACGCTGCCCGCTTTCTCAAGCTCGTACATATGCCGGCGAATAGCCATTTCGGTTAAACCGATCGCTTGCGCCAGCTCGCTTGCGCTCATTGCACCCTTCTTCTTAAGCTGCAGCAAAATACGCTCACGCGTTGTTGAGGTTTCCTTTGCAGACTTACGCGATATTTCCTTACTTTTGAGTTCTTTTTCCTTGCTCCGGTTCATTTCCTCACCTCCCCTTCCTTGCCTGCTTCCGGTTCCTTCGTTTACAGCTCGCGTTTCAAATACTGCTCAACCGCTTCCTTAAAAGCTGGAAGCAGGCTTGCAAGCTCAGTCGTTAATGGATGCAGCTCCGCCCTCTGCCACTCGAAATATTGCTGTACAAGAGGCTTGCGCAGCTTAACGAGTTTCATTAGCGTTGGCTGCATATCGGCGGGAAATACGCCTTCCTCGCCCGTAATATCAATAATATCCTCATAGCTGCTTGCATCACGCATAATAAAGCCATCAATAATATAACTGCCTACATCTGTTACCGTCTCAACAGCCAAATGAAGTGCGCGTTCCTGCGCCAAGCCTTGCAGCAAGCTGCCTTGCCATTGCCTAGACAGCTCTTGCAGCGCTTTGGTAATCTCGTCGATCGCTTGCAGCCGAACGGCTATTTGCTCAACATTTACATAATACATAGCTCTGCTCCTGCTCTGTTTATTATTTCTGCTTACGCTTCGCTTTGCGTTTTAGCCAAGCTACCATAATAATACTGCCGAGAATAATGACCAATAAATAGGTCAATATTTCATATACGTCCCGCATATCTGATCCGTCTGACATATCGTTTATCCTTCCTCTCAGCTGACAAAGTCAACGCTGGCTGATGCTTCACGCACTTGCTTCATATGTTCGATTACAGCTTGATGAACCGGATGAACCTGATAAGCGTCAAGCGCCTCCATAGAATCAAACTTTGTAATAAGAGCAATATCATAAGAACGATCAGAATGAAGCACATCAATTCCCACTTCAATATATTTCAGTTGATCAATTTTACCTTCCATATCGCGCAGCACTTGCGCAGTTCGCTCAACACTTTCAGGGCTGTTATCCTTTAATTTAAAAAATACAATATGAGTTAGCATCAAAATATCCTCCCAAATATAGAACTGAGTTCAGCCGAAAACAGACTTCGGCAGTTAAGCATGACTTTTAGCCTTTTGTCACATAATAACCTATGCAGCAGCATTACGGCAAACTTTTCGTAAAGGAGCTATAAGACTATGCGCTATAGATTAACAGCAATTGCCACCCTTATCGGAGTTGCAATTTGTGCATTTAATTATACAGGCTATGATCCGCATAATATGTTTTTCTTTATGCTTAGCATTCCCGCCTGGTTTGTCGACTTTTTTGTCGATGTCCATGAAGTCAGCGTACTGCTCATGTACGTGCTTACAATTATTACCTGGGCTTTGCTTGGATTTGCAGCCGACTGGATGATTGCCAGGCAGCGTAAGCAATATGAAGGCCGGGATAGCGCCAGCCAATAGCGTAAAAGCAGCAGGAAATTTGGAAAAAGGAGCCTGATCGGCTCCTTTCCATACATTACATTCTATTATGCAGCCTCTACTACAAGCTTGGATTTCATCGTCACGTGTCCTTGACCGCATGGAATATTACAGTAGATTACATATTCACCTGGTTCAGTTAGCTCGATCTCGGCTTGAGGGTTATCCTTATTAAGATCAACATTCAACTCATCGATCCCAACACCATGAACCTTCATTTTGTCTTCAAGCTTGAAAATAACTTTTTCTCCCACTTTTGCAGTATACACTTCTTCACCAAATGTAAAGTCTGTTTTTGCTACAAGCTTCATTAGTACTGTTCCTTCCGGTAACGATGCTGATTCATCAACCGGCTTCTCTGGCATACCAAAACCTAGTAGATATACACCTAACAAGGCTGCCGCAGTAAAGAAAGTAAACATGATCCACTTATGCATTGCTTCGTGCTCCCCTTTGCGTTCATAATGTCTACCTCTTATAATACCTAACAATAGCAGATTTTCTCAACCTTAATCTATTCAAAGAAGGAAAGTTTTTTAGCTTTTTGACAAATCAATGAACTTTATTAAGTTGATAGAATAATATATTGCTTCAGCATCCGCTCAGATTCTGCTTTCACAAAACCCCACAGCATAAAAAAATGATGGTGGTAACCGCGGCATACATACTTGGCGTGCAGTCCGTCGGTCTGCCGCTTCTCCTCGTATACCTTGATGCCATGCTCTCGGAACAATCGGCGTGTATGGGCAAGATCAAGCAGGACGCGATCCTGAACCGCGCGAAGCATCGATTCATACAGACGGGGCAGCTTCATGCCGGCTGAATCAATTACGCGAATATCATGATTAAGAATTTGCATCATAATACCAAGCAAAATATGCCGCTTTACCAGCTGCAGCTCCGCCTCCGTCTGAATAGGCGGCGAGCCTGCGCCCTTCTGTAATTGTGCGGGCTCACTGCCGTCCTTGCTTTGCTTAACGCCTTGATGCGTATCGGCCTTACCGCTATTGTCGCTATTGTCGCTATTGCCGCTCTCGCGTTGCCCGCTGCCGCCTGCTGTACCTGCCAAATTAGCCGCACCTATCCTTGTTACAGTTTTCTCATTTATTACAGCCATTGCCGACCCTCCAAGCGCGAACAGCTGCTTGCAAGCAAGCTATTCACACACAAAAATAAGAACATCTGTTCTTATTATATGCGGATCTCGAGCATTTATGCAAGTAGGCTAATCTGGAAGCTGAAAGCTTTGTTCATCGGCGATGCTTTGGATCTCCTCAGCACTTATCGAAATAATAAGGTAGTCCTCTTCGTTTTGTTTTTTAAGCGCCTTTTCCTTTAAATATTTCGGGCTTGCCTCGCCCAGCTCCTCATCATAAAACAGCAGCAAGCCGTCAGTTTTTCTTAGCAGTAATTGGTCGCGGGCGGCAAATTGCCACGGACCGCTGTACGGCTCCTTGCTCAAAGCTGTATAATAATCAACCTGCCTGATCATCTGATCGGCGTATTCCTTCTTCTCCTCCTTCCAATCCTTCGTATAGTCGCTATATGCTGCTATTATCGATACTTTCAGCTCCGGAAAGCTGCTTTTAAGCTCAAGCGCCGCCTCGCACGCCCATAAATCCGTTCCGTATTGGCCGGGTGTAATCACCCACTCGAGCCCATCCTCAAGCAATGGAACGAGCCTGTTTTTGACAGCCTGCTTAATAAAAGCGACCCCTTTATGCTTCTGGCTGAAAATATTCAATTCATGAGCGCGATAGCCCGTAACAAGCAAATTTTTCATATCGCTGCAACCCTCGTTTTCATATTGTCACTGAGCCTAGTATTTTGCATAAGCAAGCTGCTGTCAAGCTCAGCGTAATTTCAGCAGATAACCCTTAATAAAGTTGATCAGATCGGCCTAGTTCGACCTTTTATGGATTATCCTGCGAAAATCAGGCTGTTGAGAAACAATTCTAACGAAGCTGACAAGCGCTATTTCAACCAAAACAGCTCATTTTAAATTGTAACGAAGATTAGTAGCTCTATGTGTGAACAATCCACGTTTTTAGGCACCTTTGACCTCAATAAGGCAGGATATCTCCGTTAGATTTTTTTCAACAACGTTTTTAGTATAATAGCGTTTCTGGCATTCGTTACATTCCTAAACAGTTTTTCAACAGCCTGATATCCTGTACTTAGTTTGAAGAAATTTGGCCTTTTAGTGATTCTAAGGGGAAAAACTTCTTTAGTTTGGCGGAATTCGCAGGATATAGGGTGATTCAATAAAACTAGATACATGAAATACATCTAGAATCGTTTATTCGGCAAAAAATGAAAATCTAGATGCACAAAATGTACTTAACTTTCACGAGCGTGGATGTAGCACTTGTCCATTCTACATTGCATACTTTTTCAACTGCCAGATAGTAAGGGAGCAAAAAAGCTCCGTCCACCGCATAAGCGGCGAACAGAGCTCTTCATGGCGTAATATTATAGCGACTCTCCGTGCAAGTAGTTGAAGAATGGCGCATCTACCCAGAATTGATACGGCGTAATAATAACATTAGGATCAATAGCCTTGAAGCCCGCTACCACCTTCGCAGAATCTTCATTTAATGAGAATGGATGAACTTCATAAACGCTGTCCGGATCTGTAATCAAATTGTTAGTAATCACTTTGTAATCAGCCAGCTCAGTTGCTGAGAAGTAGAGCGGCTGCCACCATGAGCCAGCAATAAGACCCGATTGATCAGCTTCGTTTTTCTTAGCATACGTTAAAATAACGTTTTGGAATGCTGCTTTATCCTTAGTGCTGAAAAATTCAAATGCAAGATCATATTCTTTGGAATAAGCAATAAAATTGCCATTTTCAATTTGGACAACATTCGGACCTGGATCGCCCCACTCAGCCAAATGAATATAAGCTGATGTTTTCGGCTCAAACTGCACCTTCGCATCCAAGCCTTCACTGCGCAATAGGCCAATTAGCTGAAGCGCATGCTTGAAATCGGAATGGCCGTATCGGATCGTCAACGATTCAACGAAGTTGGAATGAAAGCGCGAATCTTTCAAATTATAACCGGTTACCAGCTCCTGCTCTAGCGCTTCGTTAACAAGCTTTTGCAAATCAGGCGCATTAATAATGTCAGAAGTAGCATATGCCGTATTCAATTTTGCAAAAATATCCGCATCGCTCACATAGCCGATATAGTTTTTATAAAGGCCTTTTGCTTCCAGTACTTTGCCAAGCAAAACGTTAGCAAGCTTCACGTCAGCTGCCGCGCCAGGCTTGAAGCCTGCGTAGCTTGCTTCCGGCAGAAGTCCGGAATCTACAGCGACAGCCAATTCCTGCGCTACCTGAGTGCCAAGTCCGCTGCTAGTAATATTCAGCGCCTTCAAGGAATGATTCACCTTGTCTGCCGGATAAGTAAGAGCAAGCTCCTGGAGCTCAGCTGCGCGTACCGCAATTGAAATAGCTACCGAATTCGTCAGCACACGCTCTCCTTGGATAGCTGGCCCTTTCAAAATGCCTTTTTCATACAAGGCTGCAGCAGCTGGAAATAATGCGTCTCCCGCCTTCAAATCCGTGAACGGCTGGTCCTTTCCTTCTGCTTTATAATCTAGTATACTGGCAACTGCTTTAATAAAATCGCCTTTCGTAATTGAGCTGTTTAGGCTAATATTGTATTTGTCCTTTAAAAATACGCCGTACTCCTCAGCATCTATTGGACGCTCAGCTGTAGCGGATGCGCCATAAACTGTCGATTGCGCTGTCAGCAAAGCGAACGCCAGCAGCAGCGCCGCCAGCCATTTGAAGTAGTTGGACTGCAGTCTTGTCATGTAATGACCTCCTAGTAAGTATGTACAATTCATATTTTTCCTATCGGAATTATGTAGATAGAATTATAGCAATAGATTAGTAGAGTTGTCAACACTATTAAAGTCAAAGCTCTACCGATTATTTCCTCTAGTAAAGATAAGGGATCGCATTGCGATTCATGCTTGGGCGGCGATACCGCTTCTCCAGTCCCAATCTTGCTCTTCGTTCCCCTTTCTTTTTGCTTGCCAATCGTTGCCCACAATCGACACCCTCGTCAGCTTCGTTAAAAAACAATAGAGCCTTTTCTACTTGTCGTAGTGTCAGCTCTATTGCCCAATAATTAACCTAAGCGAAGCTTTTTCTGCGCTCTATTATCTATTGCAAATTATCTATTATCAATTTTCTCCGGGTACATATCGTGATTCATCAGACGATGCTCCGCCATTTGCTCATACTTTGTCCCCGGCTGCCCCCAATTGCAGTAAGGATCGATTGAAATGCCGCCACGAGGCGTAAATTTACCCCACACTTCAATATAGCGCGGCTCCATCAGTTTAATCAGATCGTTCATAATAATGTTCATGCAATCCTCGTGAAAATCACCATGATTGCGGAAGCTGAACAAATACAGCTTCAGCGCCTTGCTTTCCACCATCAGCTGATCCGGAATATAGGAAATATATATTGTCGCAAAATCAGGCTGGCCTGTCATTGGACATAGGCTTGTAAATTCCGGACAATTGAATTTTACGAAATAATCCCGATTTGGATGCTTGTTTGGAAATGATTCCAATATTTCCGGAGAATACGCAAATGTATACGTCGTTCCTTGACTGCCAAGCAAAGAAATACCGCTCAGCTCTTCTTTAGTTCTGCCTTCCATAGTCGTTCATCCGCCTTTTCATTTTTTTCATTCGACTGGACGTCTACACGCCCTTTTTATTGCCCCAAATCCATGTATGCAGCTGCGGCAGCACGTATACATCGCGCAGCGCCTCATCCGGCATTACTTGTTCAATCAGCCATTCATAACGGCCTAGCAAATAAGGCAGCAGTACAGCTTCGTTAGTCTCAGCCAGCTCCTCATTGCCAGCTTGAAGATAAAACGGAACATGCTCATACTTGCTGTGCACCTGCTTGGCGAATATTAAGTCCTGCTCATCAAATACAACTACTTTTATGCAGAAGCTGCGCCGACCAGCTTGCAGTTTGCTAATAATATCGTCCAGCACGCCCCAGTTTGTCTCCATCCCCGAGCTGGGCGGCTTGGGCGACAGCGTAAGCTCGTCTATCGCTTCAAACCAGCGCTGCCAGCGGCTGCCTTGGGTTTCCAGCGCCACTGCAATACCGCGCTCGTGCAGCCCGTCTATAAGCTCGCCCAGCTGCGGCAGCAGCGCAGGATTTCCTCCGGACAGCGTCACATGGTTAAAGCTGCTTCCGCCTGTAACGGCCAGCTGCCCGATAATTTCTTCAGCCGTCATAAGCTGAATATCTCCCTTGCCGCTGCCGTCCCAGGTAAACGCCGAATCGCACCACGAGCATTGATAGTCGCAGCCGGCTGTTCTGACAAACATCGTCTTCCGTCCAACGACCATGCCTTCCCCCTGAACCGTAGGTCCGAAAATTTCCATTACAGGTATCTTTCTTGCCGCACTGCTGGCGGCTCGAGTGCCAGCAATAGTCATGTCGAAGCCTCCTTGCGCTTGGGGCGGTAAATGCAATAGCTGGTCGGTGTCTCTCTTAAAAACACCTGCACACACTGCGGCTTGTTTGGCCGCTCATTCAAATGCTCCTGTACAAGCTCATATATAATACGCGCTACTACTTCGGTTGTTGGAAACTGTGCGGGATTGCTATTGCTGAACAGCTTCGTATCATCATTTAGCAGCGTGTGATCAAATCTTCCGTGAATAAGCTGCTTAATGAGAGCAAAATTGACGAGAAATCCTGATTCATCAAGCGTATCTCCTGCTATTGTGATATTGGCGTAATAGGTGTGTCCATGAACATACCGGCATTTTCCTGCCGCCTCCGAAGGAACGTAATGCGCTGCGGCAAACTGTAAATCTTTGTTCAGCTCATACTCATAGGGATGTACTGCCGCTGGATAGATTTGCTGCAGCATCAATTTCTCGCCTCCCTATGCTCGAACGGCTCCCGCTTGCCTGCAGAGACGGGCACAGCGCTGCGTACGGCTAAATAGCTTCGCAAGCCATTGCTGCGCAGCTGGCATGCCGGGCACTGCCCGCAGCCGTCTGCGATTACGCCGTTATAGCATGTAAGCGTGCGGCTTCTTACAAATTCAAAAGCGCCTAGCTCATCCGCTAGCTGCCAAACCTCCGCTTTGTTCAACCACATGAGCGGCGTATCCAGCACGAAGGAATAATCCATCGCCAAATTAAGCGTCACATTGAGCGACTTTATAAATATATCGCGGCAATCCGGATAACCGCTGAAATCTGTTTCACTAACGCCGGTGACAATATGCCGGGTTCCTGTCTGCTTGGCCAGCACAGCAGCGAAGCTAAAAAATAAAAGATTGCGGCCATCTACAAATGTAGTCGGAAGCTCTCCTTCCTTTTCATCAATCGCGATTTCTGTGCGGGTAAGCGCATTTGGCGCCAATTGATTCAGCAAGGACATATCAAGCACATGGTGCTTGACGCCCAGCTCTTTGGCGATGTCAGCGGCGCATTGGAGCTCCAGAGCATGGCGCTGCCCGTAATTGAACGTAACTGCCTCCACCTCATCGAACTGCTTTAGAGCCCAGAATAAGCACGTTGTGCTGTCCTGCCCGCCGCTAAATACTACTATTGCTTTTTCTTTGTTCATACGTAATAACCATCCTCTCTGTTATGGAGAAGCAGAGTTACGCTTGACTTCCGACATGAAGAAATACCTGTAGCTTGGCTGGCTGGCGTAAGAATGCTCTGTTTCTCACGGCCTGCGCCGGCGCTTCTTCATGCATTTTAAAAGCAGCTGCTTAATCATTGCCCGCTTTTAAAATATTAAAAAACAGGAACGGCGTGCTTCAGCCTCCCTTGAGACCGAAACACGCCGAACACAAAACGACGATGCCAATTATGGCCATCGCTTAGTTTTAGTTTTTTATAGAGGGAGTTCGCGAACCTCTCCCGAGCCTGCCGCAGCTGGCGCAAGCATCGGATTTCTTCTTTAGTTGTCCTTCGCTACTATAGCATACCCCTTCTTAAACGTCCACTCGTCCAAAACAGGCATTATATTTGCGTTACTCTCGAATTTCCGTATACTAGAAGATAGAGAGCTTTACAGGTTGAAATGATATATCTATTAACAAACTTTTCATCGAAACATTCAGCTTTTTCATACTAATATTGAGGTGACATGGTGGAGGATTTAAAAAAACAATACGAAATACTGGGATTGCCTGAATTTGCCGACAAGGAAGAAGTGGAAAAACGCTATTCCCTGCTGCTGCGCCGAGAACGCTCCCGCCAAAAGCTGGAAGCCCCTGACGAGGCATCATCGCAGGAGAATGGGCTTGACTTTGAACAAGTTACTGCAGCCTACAAACAAATATTAGCTTATGAGGACCAGAAGTTTACAGAAGCCTTCAACGAACAGGAATACGGCAAATACAAGAAGCTTTCCGGACAAGCGCAAAAAGTCGACCACTTCTGGCGCTATTACAAATATCATACTATCGGCGCCATCGCCGCCGTCGCTCTTCTCATTTACGGCATTATAAGCTTTATTGACCATCAGGAGGAAAAGAAACGGCTGGCCAGCTTGCCGCCCGTCGATGTAAGCGTTATGTTTATGGGCACCTTCGGCATGAAGGAAAATGATGATAAATTCGATCGCATCAACGATGCGCTGCTTGAAGCTTTTCCGGACTGGTCGCGCTTTGATTCCAACATTATTTTTGTGCCTAAAGATGATATGAACCAGATGGCTTATTTGCAAAAGGCTACTGTCATTTTGGCAACTGAAATAGATGATCTTTATGTGATGGATGAGGCGATGCTGCATTGGATTGGACAGCAGGGAGCTTTTCTTGATCTTGGAGAAGAGCCGATGCTCGCCCCGCTTCTCACAGAGCAAAACAGCAAAAAATTTGCAATTCAAGAAGATCCGACTGAAAGAATTTACGCTGTAGATCTTGGACAAACGGAATTCGTCAATGATGTCCCTGTACTAGGGCAAAACTTTTACGTCGGTATTCGCATAAATGCCAAAAACCCTGAGAAGGCCAAGCAATTTTTGAAGCATTATTTAGAAAAAGCAGCTCAGTAATTTGTTCGTTAAACACTTGACTGAGATTAGTAAAGGATGGCAAGCTTGCCTTGAACGCGCAGGCGGAAGGATTTACAGAAGCTAAAATACTAACAACCGCAGCGAGCAGAAGCGGGATTTTTGTTAAAAAAGACAGCACCATTGTAATTGCAACGATTGCCGGCGCCACCATGAAGCAATGGGGCGAGGTGATGCTCGCATTAGGCGCAGTTAGCGGCATGAACCTTGATGGCGGAGCATCCTCCGGCATGTACGCTAACGGAAAATATATTACAACGCCTGGCAGACTGCTAAGCAATGGGCTGATGTTCGGGAAAAAACTTGAAGTGGTAAACAAGCGGTTCCAAAATAAAAGGGAAAGGTCTTTTGTCAAGAACCTTTCCCTTTATTTGATTTATGACGATTATCCGAAGAAAATATCGATCAGCGTGCCTGCTGTACCTATATTTTTACCTGTTAATACATTTGGATCATAAATTTCCACATAACCGCAATTGCAGCATGAAATAAACAAATAATGATTATATTGCACATAAAGAAGCTTGCTTAGCCCCGTCCCCGTCATCGCCAGCTCTCTAATTTCAGCTTCCTCATGCTCGCATTTGCTGCATTTAAATTTTAGCAGGAGCAGCTCGCGAATGTTCTCCAGGCTAAGATTTTCCGCATAACTGTCTTGCTCCAGTTCATCTTCATTGACAAAGTAAACCTGGCCGTCTCTGTCCAGCAGAACTTCATGTCTGCAACTCGGGCAAATATCGTTGACAATGACAACTTCTTCACCGCACCACGGGCATTCCACTTGTTCCATAAGCCCTTCCCTCCAATATATTTTCATTTGGAAAAATTGTCTTACTCTATAAAACGTCTATTTGCCGCATTAGTTTCATAAAGCTATAAATTGGAGCGTCTAAGCGCTATGGAGTATGCAGTTGCCTTACCTTAGGGTATCAATATGAATCAATATGGTCACACATTCCGCTATTCGGCATAAAATGGGGCTTTTTCTGCGATTTATGTTTCAATAACGGAACGTCTGTCACTTTGCTGCCTCAAAACTGCGATATAAGGCATAATAACGGAACGGCTGACCAGCTAGGGAAGCTGGCGATTCATTACGGATTAGGCTAACGATCGCCAGGAGGGTGTCGATTAATTGTTAATAGGGCAATAAGCAATTGAAAGGATGCTACTACGATCAAGTTTGGGATTCCGACCGCTGTCTAGTCCATTTTTTTGATGAAATAACCCCTATAAAGGATAAAATTGACCTACAAAGGCGGACACTGCCGCTTCTCCATTCCCCATCTTGCACTTCGTTCCCCCTTTCTTTTTGCTTGCAATCGTCGCCCACAATGAATCGCCACCCTCGCCAGAAGCATTCTTTAGCCAAAATCACCTCAAAAAGCCCGCTGTCTATAAGTCCTTACGACTGATGGTCAGCGAGCCTCTTGTCTATTCATTTAATTTAACCTACCAACAATGCATACACGACACCCGGACCATGCACGCCAATCGTCAAATCATTCTCAATATCGGAGGATCGGCTCGGACCTGATATAAAGTGAATGCCAGCAGGCAGCTTCTCACGCCCAACCTGATCAAACCCGCCCAGCACCTCACCCAGTCTCGTATGCAAGCGGTCAACCGGAATAATAAAGAACATAACTGTTGGCAGCAAGCTTACTGAGCGACCTTTGTTATTAGCCGACAACACTGTAATCGAGCCAGTATAAGCTACAGCATGATCCGCCATCACGATGCCGATATCAGCCTGTGCCGCCTCTGCCATCCAGGCATGCTCTTCATCCGTGTTCCACGCTTTCAGCTCGGCTTCTGGAAGACGCTGCTTCAGCTCTTCCTCCAGCTCCAGCGCCGCAAGCTCCGACTCATTCTGACGAACGATATATTTGGCGCCTAGCTCCACAGTTTTATTAACGATAAAAGACTTAGCTTCTTCCATGGAAGCAAGCCTCGCCGTATGGCCGCCAACGGACTGAAAGTTATCGATAAATTGTGCTTCCTTCTCCTCCTGCGACCAATTAAATGCCTGCCAGAAGTCAGGCGCGCCACGATAAGGCTGAACAGGCTTCTCCGTCATGCGCGGATGTCTAAGCTTTGCTGCAATATCCTTCATAAACCGCTCCTGCTTCGCCTTAGACTGCTCCGCCAGCCTTGCCAGCCACTGCTCATGCGTCTCACTCATCTGCGCCATCCCCCTTGCCAGACTTTTTACTATTCAACGCGCTATTACGCCCCTCCGCACGCCCTCGAACAAGCGCCTCCATCCGCTGACGCGCCGCGTCATCGAGCTCGCGCAGCTCAGTCTTCAACTCCTGATCTAGCGTTTGCCAACGGTCACGGAAGGATTTCTTAGGCAAGCTTGGCGTGACACGATAGCTGTTCCAGCCTTTAAGCGGTCCAAGCTTCGTACGGATATATCCGTCGCGGACGACAAGCTTTTGCCCAAGCTTGCCTAGCCGGACAAGTCCGCCAAATTTGCCCGAGCTGCCCATCACCGCAGCAAAGCCCTGCATGCCAAGCGATTCCAGCTTATTGCCATGCCCGCCTTCCACCTTGCGCCTGCGCAGGTAGACAAGCATATCATGCAGCGGTATTTTGACAGGGCACGCCTCATAGCAGGCGCCACATAAGCTCGAAGCACCAGCTATATCATCCCACTCCGCTACATTGCTATTAAGCGAAGGCGTCAGCACTGCGCCTATCGGCCCGCTGTAGGTGCTGCCATAAGCATGACCGCCAATATGGCGGTATACGGGGCAAGCGTTCAAGCAAGCGCCGCAGCGAATACAGTTGAGCAGCTCCTGAAATTCAGGGTCGCCCAGCTGCAGGGAACGTCCATTATCAACAATAATAATGTGCATCTCTTCAGGTCCATCCGCATCTCCATTGCGACGCGGACCTGTAATGCCGGACATATACATCGTCAGCTTCTGTCCGGTTGCCGAGCGCGGCAGAAGCGTAGCCATAACCTCCAAATCAGACCAGGAAGGAATAATACGCTCCATGCCCATTAACGTAATTTGCGTCTTCGGCACCGTACTGACCATCCGCGCATTGCCTTCATTTTCAAACAGTACCATAGAGCCCGTCTCGGCGATCGCAAAGTTGCAGCCCGTCATGCCGATATCCGCTTCAAGAAACTTTTCGCGCAGCTTTTTGCGCACAAAGCCGGCAAGCGCCGTCGTATCCGGCGGCAGCTCATAACCTGCTTCCTTCGACAGCAGTTCAGCTATTTGATAGCGATTTTTGTGAATGGCCGGAATAACGATATGCGAAGGCATCTCGCCAGCAAGCTGAATAATATATTCGCCCAAATCGGTTTCTATCGCCTCAACACCGATCGTTTCGAGCGCCTGGTTCAAATGCAGCTCTTCTGTAACCATCGACTTCGATTTTACAACGGACTTGGCTTCAGCATGCTTGGCAATATCCAAAGCAATTGCAACAGCCTCCTGTCCAGTCGAAGCAAAATGAATATGAACGCCATTAGCTCTTGCATTATCAACGAATAAGTTCAAATAATAATCTAAATGAGCAATCGTATGAAGACGGATTTGTCTCCCCTGCTCGCGCCAAAGCTCCCAATTGCCATGCTCCTCAGAAGCTTTCTTCTTGCCATTGCGAAGCCGCTCTGTTGTAAAGCGCACAGCCTTGCGCAAAAATTCGTCATGAAGGGCAAGCTCTGCCCGCTCCTTCACGGACTTCTTCATAGCCTGTTGTCCGCTCATGCTTGCTTCACCCCTTCGTACAGCAGCTCAGCCAGATGCATCACTCGCACCGGCTTATTCCGATAATGCAAATTGCCCGCAATATTCATTAAGCAAGCCATATCAAGTCCTACCAGCACCTCTGCTTCGCTTTCCAGCACATGATCCGCCTTTTCTGTAACCATTGCTCCGGAAATATGTGCCATCTTTACAGCAAAAGTACCGCCAAAGCCGCAGCAGTCCTCAGCAAACGGAAGCGGCACGAATTCCAGTCCCGACACATTTTCGAGCAGCAGCATCGGTTCGTCCTTTACACCAAGTATCCGGCTGCCATGACAAGATGGATGGTAAGTTACTTTATGCGGAAAGCTCGCTCCAAGATCGGTAACCCCAAGCACCTGTACAAGAAATTGCGTAAATTCATAAGACTTTTCCTTCAATTTTGTAACACGCTCCAGCATAACTGGATCATTCTCAAACAGCTTCGGATAATGATGGATCATACCTGTACATGAGCCGGAAGGAGCAATTACAAAGTCACTATCTTCGAACGCATCGACAATAGTACGAGCCGATTCGCGCGCCTCCTTCCAATAGCCGCTATTAAAGGCAGGCTGTCCGCAGCAGGTTTGCACAGTAGGGAATTGCAGCTTGATGCCATGTCTGGCAAGCAGCCTTGCCATCGCTTCTCCTACCTTCGGAAACATAGCATCACTTATACATGTAATAAATAAAGATACCTTCATCGTCATCCCCCTAGCCATAAAATAGCAACAGCCTAATCGAAGCTAGGCGCTGCGCTTCTTTTGGGGAAGCCAGCGCCTATTATGCGAGGACCGTTAAACTATAGTTACTTCTATATTACGCTCTTGCAATCTCTCACGTATACTGGATTCCAAAGCTTTATCCGTAATAATTCGATCTATATCTGCCAAATCAGCGACATGTGTAAACGCCTGCATGCCAAACTTGCTAGAGTCCGCCAGCAAAACAATCTCATCTGCCATGCCAATCATCCGATACTTGATTCGAGCTTGAAGCTCATTAGATTCACTAACGCCTCGATCCAAATGAACACCTTTGCACGAGAAAAAAACTTTATCTACATGATAGGCATCAAGTGAACGTTCTGCTAGCGGACCTACGTAAGATAATGAACGAGAAGCTAGAATCCCTCCAGTAGAAATTACCTCTATCTTCTCTTTTCCACTAAGCTCCAACGCTACCTTAATAGAATTCGTAAGGACGGTAAGCGGAATATCCGGCATTGATGCTGCCATGTACCACGCTGTTGAGCTGGCATCAAGCAATATCCGGTCCTGCGGCTTAATTAGCTTCACAGCTGCTTCCGCAATTCTTCGCTTTTCATCGGCATAAGCGACTTCTCTCTCGAAGAAAGGTGTTTCCGGCTGCTGATCCTTTACGCTGACAGCACCGCCATGAGAACGGCGCAGTCTGCCAACCTGCTCCAAACGGTCCAAATCACGGCGTATCGTCTCCTCCGTCACCTGACAAAGCTCACTGAGCTCTGTGACGCGTATGCTCCCTCTCTCATTTACAAGCTGCACGATGTAGTTATAGCGTTCAGCAACCAACATTCCATTTCCTCATTTCACACATTAGTCCTCATAGCCGCTGCGCAGTAATGAGTATATTACGTACATGTTCACTATTTAATGTTCGTTTTCATTTTATACTGTTTGTACGCATTATTCCAGCTTTCGGCATCCTGAGCCTCATACTGGACAATTGGGAATGAATCGCGAATAACACGTCTTGCCTCCCAAACATCCTTAAGCTCGCCAGAGGCAATCCACTGTACAGCCATATTTCCGATGGCGCTGCCTTCAACCGGACCTGCCCATACATGCTTGCCTAGTGCATTTGCTGTCCACTGACATAACAATGTATTTTGAATGCCGCCGCCAACCATATGCAGTCCCTCATACACAGCCTCTGTCAATCGTTCAATCTGCTCGAAAGCCTGGCGATATTTAAAAGCGAGACTTTCCAGAATTGCTCTCACATAGCTGCCTACATCAGTAGGATGCGATTGTCCGGTACGATCCAGATACAAGCGAATCTGTGCAGGCATATCCCCAGGATGCAAAAACAGATCGTCGTCTACATCTATAAAATGAGCGAATGGCTCAGCTTGCTCTGCCAGCTGAACTAGCTCCGGGAACGAATAAGCTTTGCCTTCTCTCTCCCACGCGCGCCTGCTTTCCTGCAAAATCCAAAGACCCATTATATTTTTGAGCAGCCTAAAGGTGCCATATGCGCCGCCCTCATTCGTGAAGTTCAAGCTTTGCGACATTTCATTAATAACAGGCTCCTGCACCTCTGTCCCGATTAGCGACCAAGTACCGCAGCTTAAATAAGCAAAAGAGCGTTCAGTAGAAGGAACAGCAACGACTGCTGAGCCGGTATCATGCTCTGCAACGGCGATCACAGGTACAGTGTCAATGCCAAGCTCATCACACACCTCATCACTAAGCTTCCCTGCTTGTGTGCCAGGCTGTACAACCTCGCCCAGCAGCTCACGATCAATCCCAATTGTTTGCAGCAGCAGGTCATCCCAATCCATTGTTTTCGGATTAAAGATTTGCGTAGTTGAAGCGTGTGAAAATTCATTATACATCTCATTGGTCAAAAAATAACGGAGCAGCGATGGGAATAACAATATATGCTTGCCGCCAATTAGCTGCTGTGAATGATTCCGATTCAAGGAAGCGAGCTGATACAACGTATTGATCGGCATAAATTGAATGCCCGTACGTTCAAAGATCGTATCAGCAGACAGCTCTTCAATAAGCTGCTCCATCATGCCAGTTGTATGAGTATCGCGATAATGATATGGATTGCCAAGCAACTCGCCTGCTTCGTTAATAACGCCAAAATCAACTCCCCAGGTGTCAATACCAATGCTGCCAAGCTCGATGCCTTGGTTTTTTGCTTTCAGCAAGCCCTGCTTCAGTTCGTGCAGTAAACGCAATACGTCCCAGTGCAGCCGTTTGCCAACTAGAACGGGATCATTGGAGAAGCGGTGAAGCTCCTCCAGCTCAATCCGTCCATCAACTAAACGTCCAAGCACTGCCCTGCCGCTGCTTGCGCCAAGATCGAATGCAAGAACATGGGTCACCAGCTCGCACCACCCTTGCCTCTCACCAGGATGTCTTTTCCATAGCTGCTTGATAGATAAGCCTGCATCGGATCGACAGGCAAGCCTTGCTCCTCGCGGATGGCATGAAGAAGCGGCGTAACGTCAAACTCAAATGCACGTCGGACAGCGTGCTCTGCCGCAAGTACATCATGGCGATCAGCAGCTTCTGCTACTTCCTTGTGATCTATAAGAAGCGCCTTAGCAAATTGCGTCTGAACATTAAGTACAGAGCGCATCATGGCTGGAATTTTCTGTTCGATATTATGAGATTGGTCAATCATATAAGCGATGTTGGACACATTATCACGTATAGCCGCATCCTCGTCATTAGCCGCATCAAGAATTTGATAGAAGATTAAAAATAGCTCGTATGGATTAACTGTTCCGACAATTAGATCATCATCCGCATACTTGCGGCTGTTGAAATGGAAGCCGCCAAGACGCTTCTCGTCAAGCAAATAGGCTACGATATGCTCGATGTTAGCTCCTTGAAAATGATGCCCTGTATCTACTAGAACTTCAGCTTGCGGTCCGAGCTTTTGCGCTAGATTGTAAGCCATGCCCCAGTCTGCAAGGTCCGTATGATAAAACGCTGGCTCAAAGCATTTGTATTCAATAAGCATGCGCATTTTCGGCGTAAGCGCCTTATACATTTCAGTCAAAGCTTCCTGCATCCAAGCTTTGCGCTTGCGGATATGTCCTTGACCTGGATAGTTTGTACCATCCGCAAACCACAGACTAATATCGCGTGAGCCTGTTTCCTTGGCAATATCGACGCACTCTAGCAAATGATCGGTAGCTTTACGACGTACCGCTGCATCTGCATGAGTTACGCTACCGAGCATGTACTCATCTTCCTGGAACAGATTCGGATTAATCGCGCCGATAGAAAGACCTAGACCTTCAGCATGGCTTCTCAGCTTCCCAAAATCCTCCACCTTATCCCAAGGAATATGAATAGCAACGGAAGGAGCAAGTCCTGTCAGGGCATGCACCTGTGCGGCATCTTCAAACTTCTCGAATGGATTGCGAGGCACGCCTTCTTTTTGAAATACTTTAAATCTTGTACCGGAATCACCATATCCCCATGAAGGAGTTTCAATCTTCAATGCCTTGAGACGCTCTTTTACTACATTCAAATCGATTCCTCTAGCCTTCTGCTGCTCTTCGAATAATGCATATGCGCGATCGGACATGGGTAACGCCCTCCTAATAAAATTTATGATTGCTTAATCGGATAAGCTATGGTCGACATTAGTGTATTTTCAGCCTGGGTCGAATCCAATCTGCTGTATTGCACAATAACAGGGATACTGCTCATTACTTCAATTGCATATGGAATGCCTGCCGGGATCGATACGCCATCTTTTGCGAGCGAGCTTGTGCGAATATGATACGCTCTTCTGCCAGGAACAACTGCAGAAATATTGTCAATCGGCTCATGATCCTCGAAGAAAATCGTTATTGAAAGCTCAGCATCCACAGATGAGCGATTAAGCACGCATATTGATTCATGACTTATAAGCTCGCCAGAGCTTTTGGGTGGAATATAGCCATCCGGTATATACCAAATTTTCTCGCCATATGCCTCGAACATCCAGCATCCCCCTTTTATAGAATCATGTTTAAGCAAATGAGATTTACAGGCAAAAATCGTACGTTTCCGCTATTAACGGGTGAACGCTGCCGGTACGCCGCCGTCAACAGTCAGCATGCAGCCGGTTGTTTTTGCCGATCTGGAAGAAGCAAAGAACGCGATGCCTTCCGCGATATCACGCGGATAAATATTCACTAGCAAAGTAGTACGCTTGCGATAGTATTCTTCCAGCTGATCCGGCTCAATGCCATACGCCGCTGCGCGCTCATTGCGCCAGCTGCCGTTCCAAATCGCAGAGCCTTGCAAAATAGCGTCAGGCAAAACCGTATTGACGCGAATGCCGAATTCGCCGCCTTCTGCTGCAATACAGCGTGCCAAATGCGCTTCAAGCGCTTTAACAGAGCTGTAAGCTGTCGCGTTTTTGCCGGCATAAACCGAATTTTTAGATCCGATAAATACCATATTTCCGCCTACACCTTGCGTTTTCATAATTTTAAATGCTTCACGAGCTACTAGGAAGTAGCCGGTTCCAAGCACGTTCATATTCAAGTTCCATTCCTTCAAGGACGTCTCGTCAAATGGGCTGGAAGTAGCAAGGCCTGCATTATTTACAATAATATCAACGCCGCCGTAAGCGAGCGCCGTTTCTGCATAAGCTGCGGCTACCATTTCCTCGCTAGTTACGTCCATCTTGACGGCCAAAGCTCTGTTTGCACCGTACTTCTCATTAATTTCGGCAGCGACACGCTCAGCACCTTCTAAATTCAGATCCGCAAGTACGACATGCGCGCCTTCGGAAACGAGACGTCTTGCCGTTTCGCTGCCAATACCGCCGGCTCCGCCAGTAATAAAGGCTACTTTACGAGAAAATTCAGCTTCAGCCGGGGCAAGAGAAAGCTTGTAAAGCTCAAGCGGCCAATATTCTACGTTAAACGACTCATTCTCGCTAAGCGATACGAAATCACCAAGCGCTGTAGCCCCGCGCATTACAGCAATCGCACGGTGGAACAAAGCGCCGCTTACTTGCGACATCGCCCAGCTCTTGCCTGTATTGATCATGCCTACACCCGGAATCAGGATAACGCGGGGAGCAGCCTCAAACATAACGTCGCCTTCGTTTTTATTGCGTTCAAAATATTGCTTGTATTGCTCTTTATAGGCTGCAACACCTTCAACAAGCTTCTGCTTCAAGCCTTCTACATCGTCTGCATTCGGAGTCCAGTCGATAAACAAAGGCACAACCTTTGTATGCACCAAATGGTCAGGGCAAGCTGCGCCAACCTGAGACAGCTTGGCAGAATCTTTGCCGCCCACAAAGGCAAGCACATCCGCTTCATCATCAAATGACAATATCATCAGCTTCTCATCGCTTACAGCACCGCGAATCGTAGGCATAACTGCCGCTGCGATGCTGCGGCGGACTTCCGCTGCCAGCGCTTCATGCTTCACGCCGCCGTATACATTGTCCGCTTGTACGCGATCTTCAATGAAAGCTTCAGCTTCGTTAATGATTTTGATCGTTTGAGCGTAGCATGCCTCAGAGGTTTCGCCCCAGGTTACAAGGCCATGCTTCTCCATTAATACTAGCTCAGCGTTTGGATTAGCCAATACGCCTTCTGCAATCATTTTGGAAAGCGTAAAGCCAGGACGGACGTAAGGCACCCATACAAAGCGGTCGCCAAAAATTTGTTTGGCAAGCTCTTTGCCGTTATGCGCGCAGCACAGGCTGATAATCGCATCAGGATGGGTATGGTCAACATGCTTGAACGGCAAAAAAGCATGCAGCAGCGTTTCAATAGAAGCACGCGGATGCTTGGCATCGATCATGCAATTAACCAAATAAGCAACCATATCCTCATCTGACATTTCATTCCGTTCAAACAGCGGACGAATATCGTCCATACGCAATCCTGTGAAATTGCCTGCTTTCATCGTTGCAAGGTCAGAGCCGCTGCCCTTTACATACATCACTTCTATATCGCGGCCGCGGAAATCCTTCACGATTGTTTTGCTGGACGTATTGCCGCCTCCGTAATTGCACACGCGGCGATCCTCGCCGATAATGTTGGAGCGATAGACAAGCTCCTCCAAGCCACCCTGCAAATTAGCTGCTTTCGCATTGTCCCATAAAGGTTGTACCATAGATAGTTCCTCCAAATATCATTTTTGTTCATGCATCATTGCACAAGAAAACCAGGTCCTTTCCCCTTAGTTTTTCTTGTTTTTGTATTTGTTTATCTGTAATTATCCCCAGTATATCATCTTTGTTTATGTTTGAATACCATTGAAACAAAAATAATCGGACATCATTAATAGGAAACAAATAAAAACAAACTACCTGAGTAATGGCAAACGAACAAGCATCAACGGCTCCGCCGTCCTTTCGACAGATGCGATTACCGATAAAATACAAGAATGGATATAAGGTTACCAAAACTTATACTTTCTTACATTTAAAAAAGAGCCGTATAAGATCATTGATCTTACACAGCTCTCAAAACGTTTAGTATTCTATGAATCGCCAGCTTTCTTCAAGAAAGGCTAACCTAACTCTCGACCTGTCATAATAATATACGCGATTAAAAAAATGTTTAGAGCAATAATGACGCAGGTTGCCGTCCAAGCCGTTATTTTAATCCACGTTCGATTGGCGAAAATGCCCATTTTTCTTTTGTCGCTTGTAAACAGTACTAGAGGCACTACGGCAAATGGCAGCTGCAGGCTGAGTATAACCTGGCTCCATAATAACAATTCACCCGTCCCTTTTGATCCGGAAATCCATGTTACTACAAATGCCGGCACGACAGCAATGAGTCTTGTAATCAAGCGGCGCAATATAGGAGATATCCTCATGCGTATAAAGCCTTCCATTACAATTTGGCCAGTCAGCGTACCGGTTATCGTCGAATTTTGCCCAGATGCGAGCAAAGCAACTGCAAACAATGTGCCCGCAATGCTTACCCCCAAAGTTGGGCTTAGCAGCTCGTAGGCTGCTTCAATTTCTGAAACCTCAAGCCCTGTTCCGTAAAAAGCAGCAGCGCCTAGTATCAATATAGCAGAGTTAATTACGAATGCAAAAAATAATGAAACATTTGAATCGATAAAGGAATACTTCAGCGCTTCCTTCCGGCCTTCCGTTGTCCGCTTATATTGCCGGGTTTGAACGATAGACGAGTGCAAATATAAATTATGAGGCATAACAGTTGCGCCTAGAATACCTAGTGAAATAAATAGCATCTCTGGGTCGGTCACTATTTCATAGCTTGGAACATACCCGCCGAACAAAGCAGATAGTTCTGGTTTGGATATTATAACTTCAAATGCAAATACAAACAGAATTGTCGCCATCAGCACGATAACAATCGATTCGATCCAGCGGAACCCTTTGCGCTGAAGCAGCAGCAAAAGCAGCACATCCAGCACTGTTATAGCGATGCCGAGCAGCAAGGGAATGCCGAATAGCAGGTTGAGGGCAATGGCAGATCCGATTACTTCAGCCAAATCCGTCGCAATAATTGCAAGCTCTGTTAAAATCCATAAAAAGGTCGCTGTCTTTTTCCCAACAGCGTCGCGTGTAGCCTGTGCCAAATCTTTGCCGGTCACGATGCCCAGCTTCGCAGATAATGCTTGCAGCAGCATCGCAATTACATTGGAAATTAGAATGACTGATAAAAGCGTATAGCCAAAACGCGCTCCTCCTGCAATTGAGGTAGCCCAATTTCCCGGATCGACATAGCCTACAGCGACAAGCGAGCCCGGTCCGGCAAAAGCTAGCAATTTGCGCCAAAACCCCGCATTGGCAGGTATTTTAACGGTATTATTAACCTCTTCCAAGCTAATATTATTACTGTTCCGCAGCCATCCGTTATGATTCGTTTGATCTTTTTTCATGTCCATAGCTTTTACATCTTCTGCACAAATTATGAAGCCGTTTATTTTAACGGTGATTTGTTGATCATATTTTGCGCTATCACAAATAAGATCGCCCTCCTCCTTAGCCAGGAGAGGCGATCTTTTTATCAAACTAAATTGAGTTTGGTAGGCAGTTGAAAAACACTTTTATAGCGAAAATATGCCCAACAAAAGCAGTTTGGAGCAAGCGCCGACCGGTGTTTTCTATATGATTTTTCGTAAACAATTGTTGTGTTTTTGGACGTTTCTGCGTATTCTATATGAAATTTCATATATATTTAACCGTTTTGAGGTGGCAGATGCCTATTCTGTATGCTTTTTCATATACAATCGTGCTTTTTGAGGCATTTCAGTGTAATGTATATGAAATTTCATATACATTTAACCATTTTGAGGTAGCACCAACCTATTCTGTATGCTTTTTCATATACAATCGTGCTTTTTGAGGCATTTCAGTGTAATGTACATGAAATTTCATATACATTTAGCCGTTTTGAGGTGGCACATGCCTATTCTGAATGCTTTTTCATATACAATGGTTAGCCAATGCTTCGAGTTAATCACAACGAGCCAATGCCTGCCAAACGGCCTTATTGGGAACAAAAGACACCTATAATCACGGTTTGTTTACGTATTCCATTAAACTTCTATATTCATTGAACTTGCTAGGGACGCAAATTTCTATTGCAGCTACTTACACCTCAGCGTTACCTCAATATCTTGATTGTAGTTGCCAAAGCCTTTTCCAAACAAAGTAACGCCGCCGCAATTTTTAGCTGTCGAGCTGCAAGAAATACGCAGCAAAATTTCCTTGTCATAGGCCAGCTTCAGTTTATCTATCGTAACATCTGACGCTTTAATCCCATCGATGAACGAGCCTTGGCGCGTAACGCGAATCATCTTCATTAATCCATGCTGAATATTTTTGTACCACCATTGCGGAGTGTAAATACCTCTCGTACTGCCAAAATCACCAGGATATGTCCATACCGCTACTTCCACATCGTTAATAGAAAACGTTATATCCGACGGCAAATGACTGACCGCACAAGGCGTTTCCGAGCAAATCTCCATTGAAAACTCCAATGAATCCGGCTGTTCATTGTAAATCATATAGTTCGGAATGCGATATTCGACATAGCCTGAACCAAACCAAATGACGCGCGCCTGCACATGCTGCGGATCAGCAAAATATCTTGGATCGTCGCACATGCCGATCATTTGTGTCTCGGAGGCCAGACCACAGGTCGGCTTCACTTCAAAGGCAGAATAATTGCCTACCGGTATAGAAATATCATAGCGATTTCCTTGTTCCAGTTCTTTATGATGCGCTTGCTCCTGTCTGTTCTCCCCGCCTTGAAACAGCAGTGTGGCTCGCGACAATTGCAAATAGCATACTTTTTGCATACCGCGTTTGCCTGCTACATTTTCGCTTCGTACAATGCCGGCTTCTTCCAGCTTTTGTATATGCCTCGTAACGATTGGCGATTTGATATCCAGTTCCTCCGACAAGCTTTTAATATTCATCGGCTGCTCGCCAAGCAGCTCAATAATCCGTACACGTGTATGGGATGAGAAGCACTCTAAAATGTGCATATTATGACTATTAACTTCAATATTGATTGTAATTCCCCCGCCTTCACTCCTGCATGCTGAACCAATTATATAACTTAGAAGTTAACCTTTCAATCTAATTGTGATGGCACTTGACACTTTCAACTATTTTAAATAGAATAAAGCTCGTCTACATAACTAAAAAGATAATTAGTTAACTTTTAAAGTAACTAATTAACTAAGGAGGCTTGGACTATGAATAGCTTTCAATTTTACAACCCTACACGTATTGTATTTGGCGAAGGCAAAGCGGATCAAATTGGCGAGCTAGCTGCGAAATATGGCAGTACTGTGCTGCTTGTCTATGGCGGAGGAAGCATTAAACGCTCAGGTTTATATGACCGCTCGATCGATAAGCTTACACAGCAAGGCTTGAAAGTAATCGAACTGTCCGGAATAGAGCCGAATCCACGTCTTACTAGCGTAAATGCCGGAATAGAGCTATGCAGAGAGCATAATGTTGATCTTATTGTCGCTGTAGGCGGCGGCAGTGTTATTGACGCAGCAAAAGCAATTGCAGCCGGAACCTTGTACGATGGCGATGTATGGGATTTCTATACGAATAAAGCAGTCGTTCAAAAGGCTTTGCCAATCGGAACTATCCTAACACTTGCGGCTACCGGCTCCGAGATGAACGGCTCCACCGTTATTTCCCACTGGGAGCAAAATTTAAAAAGAGCTTGCGGCAGCCCGCATTTATACCCTGTCTTTTCAATTTTAGATCCAACACTGACTTATACGGTTCCACGCAATCAGACTGTATATGGCTCGATTGATATTATGTCTCATGTCTTTGAGCAATACTTCAGCAAAACTACAAATACACCGCTGCAAGAGCGACTTTGTGAATCCATTTTGCAAACCGTTATCGAAAATGTTGTAATCGCAATTGATAAACCAGAGGATGCCGCTGCAAGAGCTAATTTGATGTGGTGCGGAACGTTAGCGCTTAACGGCGGACTTATTAGCGCAGGTATGGAAAATGACTGGGCTTCGCATAATATCGAGCATGAGGTCAGCGCAATCTATGATATTCCTCATGGCGCAGGTCTGGCTGTTATTTTCCCGAATTGGATGAAATATGTTTACAAAGAGCGCATTGATCGTTTTGTACAGTATGCAACTAGAGTATGGGGCATTAATGGCGAAGGCATGTCGGATGAGGAAATAGCACTGGCGGGCATTGAAGCGACACGCAGCTTCTTTTCACGCATTGGGGCAGAATCCAGATTAGCTGACTTTAAAATTGGTGACGATCAGCTTGATCGCATGGCAGAGGAAGCGGTTCGTTATGGCGACTTCGGCTCCTTCAAACGCCTTGGCAAGCAGGATGTGCGTGCCATTTTAGAAGCATCTCTATAAAACATTTATATTGTAAATTTTAAGGAGGACTAACGATGTCACAACCTTTTACTAGCAGCACTACATTGCATAACGGAGTAAGCATGCCTTGGCTGGGACTTGGGGTTTGGAAAGTTACAGAGGAAGGACAAGCAGAGGCGGCCGTTCTGGCTGCGCTGGAAACTGGCTATCGCAGCATTGATACTGCAGCTGTTTATAATAACGAGGAGGGCGTTGGCGCAGCGCTTGCCGCTACTTCCGTTCCACGCAAGGAAATATTTGTAACTACGAAAATATGGAACGCCGTCCAAGGCTATGACACGACGCTGGCCGCATTCGAAGAAAGCCGCAAGAAGCTTGGCCTGGAGGTCGTTGACCTATTGCTTATCCACTGGCCTGTCAAAGACAAGTACAAGGATACATGGCGCGCTATGGAAAAGCTTTATAAAGAAGGGCATGTACGCGCGATCGGCGTAAGCAACTTCCAAATTCATCATTTGCAGGATTTAATGGAAACCTGCGAGATTAAGCCGATGATTAACCAAGTAGAATGTCATCCGCTATTAACGCAAGAGCCGCTTCATGCTTTCTGCAAAGAAAACCAAATACAGCTGACCGCATGGAGCCCGCTTATGCAAGGCAATCTGGATCTGCCAGTCCTAACGGAAATCGGAGCCAAATACGGCAAATCAGCCGCACAGATCGTGCTGCGCTGGGACTTGCAAAACGGCGTTGTAGTCATTCCAAAAACGGTTACGCCTTCCCGAATGAAGGAAAATGCTGAAATCTTTGATTTTTCTTTAACGGATGAGGAAATGGCACAAATTTCCGCCCTTAACCAAAATAAACGCTTCGGCGCTGACCCGGATAATTTCAACTTCTAGAAAAACTCTTACCTTCTAGCAAGCCTAACTGACTTAACGAATTAAGCATTAACCGCTGCTGTATGCCAATTACGAAAAATGAAGTACAGACTCATTAGAATAATTGGCATACAGAGCATCATCATCAGAGTTAGGTTTTTGCTCCGAAAACAAACTGCTCCAGCATTGCAAGCCGATCATCCGAAAGTGCAAGAGAATTATCAAAATATAAAATAGAACCCTCTTTCAATGGCCAAGCCATTTCTCTTCGCTTCAAGCTCGCTTTAAAGCTCTTCCAATTATCCAGCTTCCACTTATCCAATTCAGAGCTCCTTGCTATGAATCGCGACCGATACGTTTCTTCGTCGGAAAGATGAACGACAACCACCTTTACCTCTACCTGATCTTGCGTCATCCCTGCCATCTGCAGCTCTTTCTCCAACCACTTGGCATCCTCGGTTTCTTTGGTAAAAGGTCCTATAACGACAGCATCTATCCCAATACTTACATTTTCCAAGGCAGCATCCATCGTTATACGATAACCTAAATCCCGGCATAATCGCTTATATTCCGGAGAATCACGATCATTCGGATCAAGCCCCTGAAGCGTCATAATAGCGACTGCTGCAGGCCTTAACAGCGTGTCCATATCAAAAAAAGCCAGCTTCCTTTTGCTCGCCAGCCCCTTAGCTATAGTCGTCTTACCCGCTCCAGCACCGCCAACGACAAATATTAATTTTCCCATTTGCTATCTCCTTGACTGATGACTTGATTAAATCAACCAGAAACTATAGTTAACCCAATAATAAGAAAGGAGCGTCAGCCAGTTATCACACTTGGATAAATGACATGACGTTCCTTTCTATTCTAATATAATAGCCAAATATTGCATATGGGTAATTCTATACTTATAAAATCAGCCGTGCTATTTTTGGGGCTAACATCTTGGGGCTTCTCTTATCAATTTTTAACGAGTTACATTCCATAATGTTGCACGATAAATAAAAATATGATCCTTGACAACAAGCTTGAGCAAGAAGTACACTGAAATCGTAAAATAAATGAGTGATTACTCACTTTCATTTTTTATCCTCATGGACTACCTAAAAAGGAGTGAAATTCATGTCCTTAAACCAATCTGACTGGATTCGTGTAGAGCAGGTCAGCCGCAAATTCGGTTCTGCCACGGTACTGGACCATATTGAGCTTGCGATCTCACAAGGAGAAATTTTCGGTCTCTTAGGGCCATCAGGCTCAGGTAAAACAACATTGATCAAGCTGATTGCCGGAATTGATATTCCTTCCGAAGGCAGCGTTACGGTAATGAATACGCAAATGCCTAGTTTAGCGATGCTTGGCAGCATCGGTTATATGGCGCAAGCTGATGCGCTCTATAATGAATTGACAGCAAAGGAAAACTTGCAGTTTTTTGGAGCTTTATATGGATTGAAGGGCAAGGCGCTGCAGGAGCGAATCAAGAGCGTTATGGAGCTGGTCGGCTTGCAGGATGCGATGAATAATCTCGTTGCGAACTATTCCGGCGGGATGAAGCGCAGACTTTCACTGGCAATCGCATTAATTCACGAGCCACCGACGCTTATTCTTGATGAGCCGACCGTAGGTATTGATCCTGTTCTGCGGCAATCGATTTGGCAAGAGCTGGAGGAAATTAGCCGGCAAGGCACGACCATCATTGTAACAACCCATGTTATGGATGAGGCAGAGCGCTGCGATCGTCTGGGCATGATCCGAGCGGGACAGCTGATCGCAATCGGCACGCCGGCTGAGCTGAAGGCTAAAACAAACTCCCAAACGCTTGAAGGGGCATTTTTAGTATACGGGGGTGAGACCGCATGAGAATTAAAGCGCTCATTATTCGGATTATACGCCAGTTTGTACGCGATAAACGTACGCTTGCCTTGCTTATCGCTGCTCCGCTGCTCGTCATAACACTAATGTATCTTGTTTTTAACGGAGATACTTATAAGCCGACGCTCGGCGTATGGCAAGCACCTGAGCATTTGGTGAAGCAGCTTGAAGCTGCCGATATTTCGATTATGCAGTATGATAGCGAAGATGCCGCCTCCAAGGCTCTTGGCAAACAAGAGCTTGATGCTATCATTACGCTGCGGGGCGAAGAGCTTATCGTCCGCCTGGAGGGCAGCGATCCTGCCAAGAGCAAAGCCGTTATGCTATTGCTGCAGCAAACGATGCAGGTAGCTGTGCAGCAAAATATGCAGCATCTTGCTCCTGCGGGCATGCCGCAAAGCTCACAGCAGGCTCAACAGCCTGACGCTCAGCAGCCAAGCTCACAGACCGGTGAGACCGGTGGCGGAACGACTGCTAATCCTGCAGGCCCAGCATCAGGTTTGCAGCAGCTGCAGCCGCATTTTGAATATTTGCACGGCTCTGAGAAAATGACCTCCTTTGATAATTTCGGACCGGTACTCATTGGTGTATTTTCATTTTTTTTCGTATTTTTAATAGCCGGCATTTCTTTTTTGAAGGAACGAACAAGCGGAACACTGGAGCGCCTGCTTGCTACGCCGCTTAGAAGATGGGAGATCGTAGTCGGCTATATTGCAGGCTTTGGCATATTTACGAGCATTCAAGCTATGCTGATCGCAGGCTTTTCCATTCAAGTGCTCGGGCTTATGATGGTCGGCTCAATCTTCTATGTATTGCTGATTACGTTGCTGCTTTCCATAACCGCACTCAGTCTTGGCACATTTTTATCGGCTTTTGCAAAAACAGAGCTGCAAATGATCCAGTTCATACCGATCGTCATTGTCCCTCAAGTGTTTTTCTCCGGCTTATTCGATTTGGATACGATGCTGCCCGGCTTGCGCTGGCTCTCTTATCTAATGCCGCTGCGGTATGGTGCGGACGCGCTAAGAGATGTCATGATACGCGGCGAAGGCTGGCAGGCCATTGCTGTAAATGTCTTTGTACTCGCAGCATTGTCACTAATATTTATCGCAGCTAATATCGCTGCATTGCGCAAGCATAGAAAAATATAGTAAGGTAAGAGCTATAAGGCTGCCGCGCAGCCGCACAGCATAACCGCAAGGAGGTACAGCCCTGTGGCAAGCAAGGAGAATCACGAAGAAAAGTGGCTGGCTGATTTGTTAAAGCTGGCTGACGATGATGAAGACAAAAAAACAGCTAAGCAAATAAAAATTATTGAAGCTGCTATCGATATTTTTTCAGAAAAAGGCTTTGCGGCGACCTCGACGAGTGAAATCGCCCAACGGGCAGGCGTTGCGGAAGGAACGATTTTTCGTCATTATAAAACGAAAAAAGATCTTCTTCTATCGATAGCCGGGCCGATCGTCGGAAAGCTCGTCGCTCCATTTATTATGCGAGATTTTGCCAAAGTGTTAGATTTGCCCTATCAGCGGGTTGAGGATCTCTTCCGGGCAATAGCCAAGGATCGTATCGCATTCGCTCGAAAAAACGTCAAGCTGATTAAAATATTAATTCATGAGGTCCCTTTTCAGCCTGAGCTGCTTGGTCAAATCAAGCAAGCAATGACTACGATCGTCTTGCAGCGGGTTGAAAAAATGATTAAACACTTTCAAGAGCAAGGCCAGCTTATAGAAGAGCCGCCATGGCGTATTATCCGCACAGCCTCTACTGTGCTGGTAGGCATGATTATTACGCATATCATTATTATTCCCGAGCAGCCCTTTGACGAGGATGAGGAAATCGACCGTACCATCAATATGCTGATGTACGGCATCGCCGCTCAGCCGAAATCTTATTAAGCTGGGTTAAGAAGCTGCAGCGCAAATAAAAAGCGAGCTTAGAGAAATCTCCTCTTGGCCCGCTTTTTTTGCTTGTTATGTACTGGCTGTGGTTTGTCAGGCAATCGGATAATCATTATCCCAGCCCTCTCGCTTCATTATACGCCCGCAATATTGTATAGCGATTCGGCCGGACATGATGCGCCTCGCGCAAGCTGCGCTGCAGCAGTTCATCGCTGATGCCCAGCTCTTCAACAGAAGCTGGTCCGCCTACCTGTTTAAGCAGCGACCTTATCTCATCCTCATCGGGCAGCTGCTCAATAAGCTTGCGCAGCGTATGAGGGTCGCGCACAAAATCCAGTCCTCCATCTTGTACAGCAAGCTGCTTGTAGAGCTTGATCATTTCTGCGCAGGCAACGCCTACCTTTGCCCCATGCAGCAGCTGACGCCGGTTGATCCGTATATACTCCATCTCCCAATAATGCGACAAATGATGCTCCGAGCCCGATGCTGAATGCGACTGTCCAAATTGCAGCATCGCTACGCCTGATTGAATAAGCGCTTCGATTAATACTTTGACTCCTTCACGAGTACCGGCAGCGATATCCTGGGCCTGCTCCAAACAAGCCTGCAGCGCTTCTATGGTCAAATCAGCAGTCGATTGCAAAAACGGCTCGTTATGCTCATTCACCCCAAAATGCCAGTCAAGCAATGAGGTATACTTACCGATCATATCGCCGAAGCCAGCCGCGATAAGCTGTGCTGGCGCTTGCTGCAGCAGTGTTAAATCTACAAACATAGCCGATGGGCCTTTTGCAGCAATTGTAATTTTGTCACCGCGCAGCAGCAGTGGCGCGCCTTTCGAATTAAAACCATCGACTGTAGGTGCGGTAGGCACCGAAATAAATGGGATGCCCGCTGTATATGCTGTATATCGGGTGATGTCATGCAAGGTTCCTGTTCCGACAGCGACGACAGCCTCTGCTTCCAGCTGCTGCACATCCAGCAGCAGCTGAATGACCGATGCTTCATCGGCCACGACATCGCCGCAGCTGTTCGGTTTAATGATCGTTTCGTAAGCTGCAATTCCCGCCTTGCTCAATTTCTCCAAAAGCACATTACCTGCCAAAGCCGAGGTAATAGCATCCGCGGCAATGATTATTTTTGAGTATCCTTTATTTTCAATATATGGAAGCAGCCTCATCAGGGCATCGTCTTCAATATGCAAGCAATCCATTCCTGCAAGACGGCTGCTTTCCGTTTCCCTATTCCAAAGCAATGAAGCCATGCTGTCCCTCTTTCTATAATTGTTATGCCTGATCACCTTGTATGATCGAGGTTGTCCGTATGCAGTTGCCTGCCCCGGCTGCTATATAGAATCTATTGCGATCCTTCTGCCCGCCTGATGCGATCTTTCGGCATATTCAACCAGAGCCTGGGTATGCAAATAATCACGCGCATTAGTCTCCCCTGCACGCTTTTCGGCCAATGCATCCAAAAATTCCTGCAAGCAATCAGGACATTGCTCACCGCTTAACGGTTCAATCAATGACGTTTCGCCATTCACCGTCAAATAGAGGCGATCCTGTATGCATTCCAGCGAGCCTTTCGTACCATCTATGCGCCAATTGCCCGGCCAATTAGTAGCCGGAGCATGCGAAGCGATAGTACCAGTATAGCTGGCAGCGATACCGCCCTCAAGCTCTATAGCTAGCGAAGCGCTTAGAATAGCGCCCTCCTCTTCCCAGCTGCCGATCGGCTTGTGCAAATACGCTTGTACGCTAATACTTTCCCTTCCTGTCAAATAACGCAGCATATCCAGATGATGTATACCGATGTCCTTCAGCAAATGAGTCGGATAAGCTCTCTTAAGCGGGTGGTAGCGGTGAAAGCGAATATCGATTTCAGAAATCTGACCAATAGCTCCTTCTTCGATCAGCTTCTTGAGCGTTCTAATATTTGGAGCAAATCTATAGTTCTCTGCAATCATAAAAGGCACATTATAGTGCTCCGCAAGCTTAACGGATTCGACCGCTTCTTCAAAATCGTTAGCGATCGGTTTTTCGCACAGCACTGCAATGCCGCGCTCAAACGCAATCCGGTTAATAGCCATATGTATATGCGGCGGTGTTACATTGACGATAAAATCAACATTTACCCGCTCCAGCGCTTCCTCCAGCGTATGGTAAAAAGGAATGTCGTCAGCCGCCATTTTGTCCATCATCTCTGGATTGCTATCCACTACCGCAGCCAGCATGCCGCGCTCCAGCAATCGCTTATACCATCCAAGCCCGAATCTGCCCAGTCCTACTAAAACCGCCTTCATTGTTGTTCCTCCCTGCTGCCCAACCAATGATACTTTTTTGAGTTCTATGCTCTATTGTAAGCATATAAACGCCCTTTGAACAAGCGTTTACGTACACTTGTCCAAAGGGCGCTTCATTTCCGTGAAATTTTAAAAGGAATCGTTATTTCTTTTCAACTTTTTTGCCGCTATTAAGCTGTGCTCTCTCTTCTTCTGTGTAATCAGCAATTTTATTTTTGCCTTTCACACCGCTTACTACTATATTATATTGCTTTTTCAAATAAGCATGAAGCTCCTTCATATCTGCCTCATCAAGCTGAGTCAGCTGTTTTTCACCTTCAATTTGTCCGAGAATAATGCCGATAACCTCTCCAGCAAGCGAAGTATTAGGCTGAATGCGCGCACTGCCATATGCAGCAGCGGAAGCACCTACGTTCTTGCCTGCTACAATTACGTTAGCATAATCTTTTAGAATAAAGGAACGAAGCGGCATACCGTATTTGTCCGGATTGCCTAGACTGATTCCCCAAACACTTGTCTTCGTCCCCTGATTATCGAGCGGGTATCCACCGATGCTCACATTATCCCAGAACATCTCAGCTCCCATTACATCTGTGCCTGTCAGGACATAATCGGTTTCATAGCGATCAAAATCGCGAATATATAAATATTCCGGGTAACCATTCACTTCAGCATTTTCCCAGCCAGGAAGCTCTTTGCGCAGATGCTCCAGCACGAGATCCGTTTCCTTTTTGCCAAGCTCAACCGCTTCCGCAACTCTTGCAGCGTCAGTAGGTACTACATCATAGATAAGCAAGGCGTTAATTAACGTTTCGCCATTAAGCTGATTCAAAATATTCAAGCCACGTAAAAATATATCGTCCCGCGTTGCTGTGTAGCTGCCACCTACATTACCAAAGCCCCATGTAAACGTATTTGTTACATTCGTAGTAGAGCCATACTTCTCATCCCGTTCCGCTTGACTCAGCTTATTGACTTCCTTATGAAACTTATCCCAGTCTACCCCTTTAAACTTCATCATAATAGAAGAAGCCATATAATCCGGCTCGGATTGATTAAAGATCGTCTCTACCCCTGGAATACGCTTATCGCTAAGCAAATGGGTAAGGGCAGTGAAATCTGTATTTTCTACAAAATAGTTTGCAGCTACCGTTTTTGTTTCGCCGCCAGCTGTCTTATAAGTCAGCTCGCTTATTTTTGTGCGGCCAGTCGCTTCATCGTTTTCCTTCTTCACATCTGTAATTTCAATACCGGACTCGATTGGAATTCCGTCTATCAAATCATTATAATAAGCGGTAAATTGCTCTAAAGTACGAATTTCACCCTTTTTGAATCGGTCAAACAATTGCTTGACACGGCCCTGTGTGAGTGTTTTTTGCGCATCATCGGTAGGCTCGTCCAAAAACAGCATTTGCCCTTGGATGACCTGTCCGCCCGGATGCTCACGCGGATCTAGCACAAGCACATTAAGTCCTTCATCCTTTGCCGCTCTTGCTAAATACATGCCTTCTATTTCAGAACCGATAATAACAATATGTGCATCCTTGTCAGCAGCAAGCTCCTTTGGCTCCTTTTTTCCCGGACCGGTAACCTGCTCTGAAGCCGTCGGCTTCGGATCATCGTTCCCCTTTTCAGGCTCGGATTCCGAGCTGCAGCCCCATACAAACAATAGTAGCATCAAAAAAATTAACTTCTTCAATTCCACACCCCACGCCTATAATTATAATTTCTGGAAGCTTGAAACTACGGTCCTAGCAAAAACCTACACTTATTGACGTCAATATTTTACAAAATGTTTCAAACCCTTTTCTATTATATAGGAACAAAGCGGATATCTCCAATGAGATACGTGATTACTTTTGACCAACCACTAGTTTCAAGTAAATTACCCAATAAATTACAAAACACAAACAATTGGAGGGTCATTTCACAGTGCTGCTCAGTGCTACTCTGTTGCTGCTTCAATACGCCATTCCACACCGATTTTCCCTGCAAATTCCTCTCCAGTAATGACGAAATAATAACGCCCTGATTCTGATACTTCAAATGAAAGCATTTCTGAACTGGGGCTAGCCATCCTGCCTATTTTATGTCCTTTAGGATCAAGCATATAGTGACCGTAACCGCCATGATTGGTCTCCTCCCAAAAAATCTCATAATGCATAATTGTACCTTCCTGCAAGTCGACAGGCACTTTATGCTCGCCATAAAAATAGTCAAATTTCACATTATAGGAAGTATCCGTATAATTCTCCACAACGCCCTGCTTTATTGAAAAGTCGCCCAGAAGCAAGACGGTTGTCAATACCGCCAGGCATATAGCGGCCGCAATGCCGAACAATTTTAAGCGCATCACCCAATTGCTCATTCCAAGATGAGCAATAGCGCATAGCATACCGATCGTTCCAGCAAAGAAGACATATATAATGGAGAAGAAAAAGCTGCCATTCCAAATCGCTATAACAATAAACGGTAAATAACCGCCTGCAATATAAAATAAGAAGAGCAAAAAGATTCGACCGAATCCAGCGCGCGAGGCAAGCCAATCTGCCAGCAAAGAAAAGCCTATGGCGTAAGGAAAAAACAAAAAGAGCACACCTTTGTTAGCGATCAACTTAGACAGTTCATACAGATTCCAGCCCACTGTCATTATTCCAAACACCAGCAAAGTCGTACAGGAAGCAAACAGCTTTGAAAATAAATGCATGCTTGCTCGCTCCAGCTTAGTTCCTTGTGCAAAATGATGACTCATCACGATCCCGCCTTTCTTCCATTATCGTAATAAATAGAACGAAATCGCGGTAGTTCTAACATTCATAGAACCTGTTGTTTCACGTAGGTAAAAAAATCAAGCACGACAAGGATAAACAGCTCTGCCTTCTTTTGGACAGGAGCGTTCACCGGCGAATTACAAGAACAAGTCCTCTATAATCATTTCCCCTCTGGAATATACACCCAAAATTTTCTTGGTAGTCTTGTCGAAACGGGTTAGACATGATACTTTAGATACAATTTAACGGTTTGAAGAATAAACCGCTTTGATACGATGCATATATGCATATTCGTATTGAAGCGGTTTTTTCTTTGATAAAACAAAAAAGGATGGTGATAAGATGAACTTATCTTTTGATGAAGCTTATGAGAACTGGTTAAGTGCACAAATTGCCGAGGAAAAAAATCCAAGAAGACGTGAATTATTAAGTAAAGGCTTGAGTTACGGGACGATAACATTCCTAAAGAAGATTTGGTACCCTGTCATCGGAAATCTCAAAGATCTTCATTCGGAATATGAAGTCCGGGATTTAAATAACAAATATCGTTATCTTGATCTTGCCTATATGCCTGGTGGTGCCAAGGGTTGTATCGAAATTCAGGATTATGGAAGCCACGCCAGAGATATTGAAACAAATCGTTTCAAGGATCTATGCATGAAGCAAGCTTTGCTAACGCTTGACAATTGGTCCTTTCTTCCAATTGCATATTTGACTATTCGCGATGATCCAGAAGTTTGCAAAAATTTGGTGCTGTCCTATGTTGGAAAGTTTCTGTCGATCGATATGAGTTCAGAACTTACGTGGGCTGAAGCCGAAACTCTAAGACTCGCTCGACGGCTGCTGCGCCCAATTGAAGCAAGAGAATTATCCTTGCATCTATTGCTATCGGAGAACCGCACAAGAGTAGTGCTTCGTTCTCTCATCGCCAAAAAATTGCTTATTGTTTCAAGCGGAAAGCAACGATATCGTACATATCAGTTAAACACCTTCAGTTGAACTCCTTCAATTGAATGTCGGTTCGAGATCTAACTGTATGTCGGTCAGTTTATGATCTAGCTGAACAATGGTGTGTGATATAACTGAACGGCGGTATGTGATCTTTTTGAACGATGGTGTGTTATC